>JBAUTX010000327.1:0-17201 GCA_049582405.1 Occallatibacter sp.
GGCGGGTTTGCGGTGAAGCACCATCGGGAGAATCCGGACTGCGTGGAGTGCCACATGGCGCGGCCGCCTTCCAACGACATTGCGCATGAGCAGGTGACGGACCACTGGATTCGCAGGGAAGTGAGCGAGGCACGGCTGGCGGTGGCAACGACAGGCCCGCTGGTGGCGGTGGGCGGCGCGAGGACGGATGATCGCGACCTGGGTCTGGCCGATGCACAGATGGCGGCGCGGGGCGATGAGGCCGCAGGGCACAAGGCGATGGAGCTGCTTGCACGGGCGGAGAAAGCATCCGGCGGGGCGGCGAGCGACGCGGAGCTGCACGAGCAGTTGGGCTTTCTGAAGCAGATGCATGGCGATGCGTCAGGTGCTGCTGCGGAGTACAAGCAGGCACTGGCTGCGGACCGTTACGATGCGACGGCTGCTGGAGACCTGGCGGTGCTGGACGTCAGGACGCACGAGATTGGCGAGGCGGTGCGGCTGTGGGGGCAGGTTCTTGCGGAGGACCCGGCTCAACGAGCTGCGGGCATGGACCTGGCCATGGTGGAGTGCGCCGAGGGCAATCGGGAAGGCGCGCTAAAGACGCTGGAACGACTGTTGGAGTTTGCTCCGGACGACGGGAAGGTACGGGCGCTGGCGAGCGAGATGCGGGAGCGAAGCGGTGGCTGCGGCGGCAAATGATGCAACAGCGGGCTTTGGGGGCATCCGGTGAGTCAACAGCGGGTAGGCGGAGGATGGGAATGTCATGCCCAAATCGAAGGATGCGACGGGCCGGGCCGGATTCTCAAGGTGTTGCGGGCACCCGGCAGCCGGGCAGAACGAGGCGGCCATCCCGCCGAGAACAGGGGTCGCGAGAGAGGCAGAGGCGAGAGCCAGGCCTGCGTTTTCCTATTGAAAATCAATCGTTTGATGGATTTCCTTGCCGCCCGTGGGATGGAAGAGCGAGCAGAGCACAAGATGGAGAACGGCACGGGGCGGCAGATGGAGGAGCTGTACGGCCGCGCCTTCAAAATGACATAACAATTTAGCAAATTGCTATACGACCTTGCGGCACGATGTTGGCATGGAAAGCGTCATCCCTGAGGCCGCGGAGCTGGAGCAAGGGGGCATGGACAGCAGAGTTTGGAGTCTGATAAATCGGTTTATTTGCAGGATTTAGACTGAGAAAACGGGGACGGAAGAGAGTGCCGCCCGCGTTCCGGATTGCGGAGTAAAGGTTTTCTCTGAATGACATATCGTTTGGCTGAAAACTGCAGCGAGATTTTTGCGATGAACCGTTGACATTAGCCCCGCGTTTGGATATCGTTTCGATTTGTTCTAGGGACAGCCCTTTTTGCCCCTGCTTATCCTCTTTCAGGGGGCAGCTGAACCGGAAAACTTGGCGAATTGGCCACTGCGGCCGAGGAGCTTTTATCAGCTTGAGCTTCGTGAGGGGCGAAAGCGCGTGGTTGTGAGTAGTTGAAAGAACAATTAAGAGCAATATTTTCAGGAGACCGCATGAAGAAGAGAATGCGCACAGCGCTCGCGCTGGCAATGTTTGCCTGCGCGCTAATGCTCATGAATACGTCGGCGAGGGCGCAATCGATCTACGGATCGATTTTCGGCACAGTGACCGACTCGACCGGGGCCGCCATTCCAGGCGCCGCGATCACGGTAAAGGACGTCGCAAAAGGGACGATCGTTACCGCCACCTCCAACGCGACAGGCGACTATAGCGTTCCCCACCTCATTCCCGACGTGTATGACCTGACGGTGACGGCGAAGGGCTTCAAGGCCTTCGTAGCCAAGGGCATCACGGTCCAGGCCGACACGGCGCCGCGTATCGATCCGACGATGGAGATCGGCGCGGCGGATACGACGGTGACGGTGAACGCCGAACAGCAGCCGGAGCTGAAGACAGACCGCGCGGACGTTTCGACGGTTTTTGACCAGCAGCAGATTTCGAGCCTGCCGGTGGGCGACCAGAACTTTACCAACCTGCAGCTCCTGCTGCCGGGCGCACAGCTTTTGGGCTGGTCGCACGCAGCGGATGAGAACCCGCAGGGTTCGCGCCAGATTCAGGTGAACGGCCAGGCCTTTGGCGGCACGGCGTTCGAGCTGGACGGCACGGATAACCAGGACCCGATCCTGGGCATTATTGTGATTAACCCCGCGATGGACGCGGTGACGGAAACAAAGATCACGACGCAGAACTTTGACGCCGAGCTGGGCAAGGCGGTGTCCGCGGTTGTGACAGCGCAGACGCGTTCGGGCACGAACACCTTCCACGGCAGCGCGTACGACTTCCGCACGGGCAATGCCAACCTGGCGCGCGATCCTTTCACGCAGGCGCCGGGCTCGATTCCGCCCGGACTGAAGAACCGCTTTGGCGGTTCGATTGGCGGACCGATCCTGAAGGACAAAGCGTTCTTCTTCTTCAACTATGAAGCTCAGCGGCAGAAGGTGGGCACCTCGGCGACCGACACGCTGCCGACGAACCTGCTGACCGAGACGGCTCTGGGCAACAAGGTTGGCCCGAGCGGCATTCCCGGCGCGGACTTCAGCGAATATCTGACGCAGCTGGGTACGGGCGCAGGCCAGATCTACGACAACTCGAGCGGGACACCGGTTCCTTTCGCGGGCAACGTGATTCCGACGGCAAAGCTTTCGGGCCAGGCGCTGGCACTCCTGAAGTACCTGGAGCCCTACACCAAGGGCGTCGGACTGAACTCGACGGGCTCCGTGGGCGGCCTGGACTCGAACTTCCATGATTCCGGAACGGGTCTGTTTAACAGCAACCAGTGGACAGAGCGCGTGGACTACTCACTGAGCGAAACCATGCACGCGTTTGAGCGCTTCTCCCGGTTCACGGACGTGCTGTCGGGCGCGGTGATGTTTGGTTCGGCCGGTGGTCCAGGATTCGGCATCGGCGGCTATGGCGGCAACTCGAACGGCGCGAACGACAGTCTTGCGTCGGGCATGGACATCGCCATCAACCCGAAGCTGCTGACGGACTTCCGTCTGGCGTACTACCGCTACAACGTGATCGACTCCAAGCACGACCAGAATGTTCAGTTTGCCAATCAGCTAGGCATTCCGGGCATCAACCTGGGAACGTACTTCACGGGCGGTTCTCCGGGCTTCTTTGTCGGCACGGTTCCCGGCGGCAACCAGCAGCCTCTCTATGGCGACGGTCTTGGCGTGAACCGCTGCAACTGCCCACTCACCGAGCGCGAAGATCAGTTCCAGATCGTGAACAACTGGACGAAGATCATGGGCAACCACAGCTTCAAGCTGGGCGCCGACCTCCGCTATGCGCGCAACCTGCGCGTGCCCTCGGACAACGATCGCGCCGGCCTGCTGAACTTCAGCAGCGGCCCGACGTCCAACCAGTCGCTGACGACCGGCCAGGGCGGCCTGGGCTTCGCCACCTTCATGCTGGGCGATGTGACGAGCTTCAACCGCTACGTTTCCACCTCAACGAACGCCAAGGAATTCCAGAAGCGCACGTTCTTCTACGCGCAGGATACGTGGCGTGCGACGCATAACCTGACCCTGAACCTGGGCCTGCGTTATGAAATCTACTTCCCTGAGAAGGTGAACGCAGCGAACAACGGCGCACTGATGAACCTGAACGACGGCTATCTGCACGTGGCCGGCGTGGGTGGCATCGGTACGAACATGGGCTGGAATCTGCAGTACAGCAAGATGTTCGCACCGCGCATCGGCGCTTCGTATCAGCTGGGCGACAAGACGGTGATTCGCGCCGGCTATGGACGGAGCTTCGACATCGGCGTGTTTGGCTCGATCTTCGGACACGTTGTGACGCAGAACCTTCCGGTTCTGGCCAACCAGCAGATCAACCAGCCGAACACGACGGCGGCGGCGTTCACCCTGGCGCAGGGTCCAAACGCGTATGTTCCGCTCGCGGTTCCCGCGAACGGACTGCTGCCGAACCCCGGCTCGCAGGTCTCGACCAAGGCCCGCCCGAACCCGCTCAACTTCCCGACGATCGATGCGTGGAACCTGAGCGTGCAGCGCGCACTGACCCCGACCATGACGCTGACGGTGGCATACGTTGCCAACAAGGGCACCCACACGCTGGGTGACGGCGACGGCAATAACACCAACCCGAACGAGCCCGGCGTCAACCTTCCCGGCCAGTACAGCGCGACCGGCCAGACCCTGCACTACGACCCGAGCGTTCCGGCGAACACGATTTCCGCTAACGGTGGCGTAGCGACGGGCAACCTGCTGCAGCGCTACTATTCGTATTCACTGGCTGCCTGCAAGGATCCCAACTACGCAACACCGAACGAGCCATTTGTAACGCCTGGTCAGTGCGGCTGGTCCAACAGCATCCAGTACTACGGGAACAACCAGAACACAGAGTTCGACGCTCTGCAGGTTACGCTGGCGCAGCAGTTTGCCAAGGGGCTGGCGTACACGGCCAACTACCAGTGGGCCAGCGCGTTTGACGAGCAGACGGGCTACTACACGTGGGATCACAACATCACCCATGGCCGCGACAGCAACACGCGCGACCAGCAGCTGACGATGTATGGCAGCTATGACCTGCCATTCGGCAAGGGCAAGGAGTTTGCAGCGAACGTCAACCGGCTGACTGATCTGCTCATCGGCGGCTACCAGCTGAGCACGGTGTTGAACTGGTCTGGCGGCTTGCCGTTCACCCTCAACTACAACGAGTCCTGTTCGAATGTGCCGAGCTGCGTCTCCAACGGCAGCGCGCCGAACTGGCCGAGCATGGGCGCAGCCGGTTCCCACATGAAGACGAGCCTCGGCGGTTTCCAACCTGGCTCCAATGGAACGGGTACGCGTACGTTCTACCAGGCGCAGACCAAGAACCTGCTGACCGATCCTGGCACGGGGATCTTCAAGAACCCCGGTCTGGACACGATTGGCAACGTGGGACGCAATACGTACTTCGGACCTTCGTTCTTCAACGACGACATGGCGATTACGAAGGCCTTCACCATTCATGAGAGCATCGTCACGAAGTTCCGCATGGATGCGTTCAACGCCTTCAACCACATCAACCCCGGCAATCCGGGCGGCAACATCGAGTCGACGGGCACGATCAGTGGCCAGGGTGCTGGTGGATCGCCACGTCAGCTTGAATTCTCCCTCCGCGTCCAGTTCTAACTCCGCGCGAGGAGCCGCAACAAACCTCGAGGGGAGCTTCGGCTCCCCTCAATTTTTTGTGGGTGGATTTTGTCGTTGGAGATTGGCGCGTAAGCCGGGGCGGAGAGCTGTGTTTCTGTTCACGCGGGCGATGCAGCCATGCGCGTTACACTGCAAAAGCAGGCGAATATGGGACGTATTGTTGTCACTGTCATTCTGATTCTTCTCACGAGCACCATAGCGGGCGCACAGACCGCGGAGAGCGGGACACAGGCGGGAAACGAAGCGGCTCAAGCGCCGGTGACGATGGAGACGGCGCGGGCGCTGGCGGGGAGCGGACGGCTGGATGCGGCGATGCAGCAGCTGAACCAACTGGCCGCGCAGACACCGGAGCCGGCTGGCGTGGAGCGGTTGCGGGGCATCATCTTTTATCAGCGCGAGCAGTTCACGGAAGCGATCGACGCGTTTACGAAGGCGGCGGCGCAGGACCCGAATGATCGCGAGTCGATGGAGATGCACGGCGTGAGCCTGTTCCGGCTGGGGCGGATTCCACAGGCGATTCCGTATCTGGAGCAGGCGCAGGCGAAGGTGCAGAGCGCGAATATCGATCCGGATTACGTGCTGGCGCTGTGTTACGCGGATGTGCAGCGGTATGACGATTCGCGGCACGCGTTTGCGCGGCCGTTTGGCTTTGCGCCGGACTCGGCCGCGGCGCACCTGCTGGCGGGACGGATGTTTCTGCGCAGGGAGCTGCGCGACCCGGCGGGCGCGGAGGCGCAGAAGGCACTGCAACTGGAGCCGGGGATTCCGCTGGCGCACGAGCTGCTGGGCGAGGTGGCGCTGTCGCAAGGCGATGTGCCGACGGCGGTGAAGGAGTTGGAAGCGGAGAGGAAGATCAATCCGCTGAATCCGGATCTCTACAGCAGGCTGGGCGATGCGTATCTGCGCGCCGGGCAGTATGACAACGCGCAGCAGACGCTGAACCGCGCGGTGCTGCTGATGCCGTATGCGACGGAGCCGTTCATTCTGCTGGGCGAGACGTTTCTGAAGCTGCAGGATCCGATTCAGGCGCTGCACTACCTGGACCATGCGGAGCGGATGGATCCGTCGAACTACATTACGCACAACCTGCTGGGGCAGGCGTACAAGGCGGTGGGGCAGAAGGATGCGGCGAACCGGGAGTTCCGGAGGGTCGTGGAGCTGCAGCACCAGAACGATCCCCAGCCGGCGGTGAAGTAAGCGATGGGCGTGGGTCGGCAAGGATGGGCGCTGGCTTTGGCGCTGGCGCTGGGATGGAGCGCAGGCGCGCCCGCGCAGACCCAGAAGGAGACGCAGCAGGCACAGCAACTGAAGCGGGCGACGGCGGCCTTTCGAGAGGGCGTGGCGGCGCGAACGAGTGGCAACCTGGAGCTGGCGCGGAAGAAGTTTGCCGAGGTGGTGCGGCTGGCTCCGCAGATTCCCGAAGGGCACCAGGCGCTGGGCGCGGTGCTGCTGGAGCAGGGTGAGACGCAACAGGCGATTGCCGAGCTGACGGCCGCGGAAAAGCTGAGACCGAATGATCCAGGGAATGAAGTCAGGCTGGCGCAAGCATACGTCCGGGCGGGCGCGACGTCTGCCGCCCTGCCGCACTATGCGGCTGCGCTGAAGCTGGCCGGGGAGCCGGGACAGCCTGCGCTGGACGCGGATTTCTACGAGGGGTACGGGCGCGCGCTGGCTGCGGCTGGAAGACCCGCCGAGGCTGTGACTCAGTTTATGGCGGAAGAGGCGCTGGTGGGGCGCAGTGCGGCTCTGGATGACGCGATCGGGTCACTCTATGCGCAACAGCAGCAGTGGGAGAATGCGCAGGGACGGTTTGAGCAGGCGCTGAAGCTGGACCCACAGTACATGCCGGCGCGGATCCATCTGGGCGTCTTGCTGCGTACGCAGCATGCGCTGCCGGAGGCGCTGTCAACGCTGGAAGTAGCCGCTCATGCCAGCCCGCCGCATGCGGACGCGCTGGTCGAGTACGGGCGGACGCTGGCAGCGGCGGGCAGAGACGATGAGGCAGTGCAGGCGTACCAGGACGCGCTCAAGGCGAACCCGGCGGCGCAGGGCGCGGCGCTGGAGCTGGGCATGGCGCTGCAACGCGCAGGGCGGCAGGCTGAGGCGATTCCGTACTTTGAGCAAGCGTTGAAGAGCGACCCGAAGAACGTAACGGCGCTGACGAATCTGGCGCTGGCGCAGACGATGACGGGCAAGGCCAAGGATGCTCTGAGTACGCTGGCGCAGGCGCAGGCACTGGCACCGCAGGATGCGACGATCTGGAAAGACCTGGGCGTGACGCATGTGCAGCTCTCGGCATTTGACGAGGCGATTGAGGATTTCAAGAAGGCTGTCGCGCTGGAGCCGAACGATCCGCAAGCGCACTACGACCTGGGGCTGGCATACAAATTCAAGGACCGGTATGAGGAAGCGATTGCGGAGCTGACGAAGGCGGGAGAGATGGACCCGACGCTGCAGGATCCGCCGTATACGCTGGGCATTCTGCTGATGCAGATGGGGCGGCTGGACGCGGCGGTGACGGAACTGCGCAAGGCGGTGGCGCTGCAGCCGCAGAATGGCGATGCGTGGGCGATCCTGGGCAGCACGCTGAAGCAGGATTCGCGACTGCCGGAGGCGGCGGAGGCGCTGGAGAAAGCGATTCCGCTGCTGCCGGGGCAACCTGGGCCGCGGGTGACGCTGGCAGGCGTGTATGCGGAGCAAGCCGCGAACCTGAAGACGGATGCGGATGCGGCGGAGAGCGCGGGCGATGCGACGAAGGCAGAGCAACTGCGCGCCGAGATGCAGACTCTGCGCGGCAAGGCGACCGCATTGCGGCGCGAGAGCGCAGAGCTGGCACGGGGTGCGGTGAGCCGGCAGCGCGCGAACTTTGAGATGAATGCCGGAAACCAGGAGATGCTGCGCGGACAGATTGCCGCGGCGGTGAGCCGGTACCAGCAGGCGATTGCGGCAGACCCTACGTTTGCGGCTCCGCATGAGCAACTGGCGATTGCGTATGAGCGGCAGGGACGCGCGGACGATGCGGCAGCTGAGCGCGCGAAGGCAGCGGATCTGGAGAAGACGAAGTAGACAGCACGGAGGCGGATGCGATGAGCGGCAGAAAGATGGGGCTGATGATGCGCGTGGTGTTCGCGCTGGCGATGATGGCAGCGCTGTGGACGACCGTGGCGCAGGCGCAGCAGCGGTGGACCGAGGCCGAAGCAAATGCGTGGTATGCGCGGCAGCCATGGCCGGTGGGCGCGGATTTTCTGCCCTCGACGGCGATCAACGAGCTGGAGATGTGGCAGGCGGAGACGTTTGATCCGACGACGATTGACCGCGAGCTGGGCTGGGCCGAGGGCGCGGGGATGAACACGATGCGGGTGTTCCTGCACAACCTGGTGTGGGAGCAGGACCCGAAGGGCTACACGGAGCGCATCAACACGTTTCTGACGATTGCAGCGCGGCATCATATTCGGCCGGTGTTTGTGCTGTTCGATTCGTGCTGGGACCCGTATCCGAAGCTGGGGCCGCAGCATCCGCCGATTCCGGGGGTGCACAACTCGGGATGGGTGCAGGCGCCGGGGGCGGAGATGCTGACGGATGCAGCGCAGTACCCGCGGCTGGAGCAGTATGTGAAGGGCGTGGTGGGCGCGTTTGCGAAGGATGACCGCGTGCTGGCGTGGGATGTGTGGAATGAGCCGGACAACACGAATGAGGGCTCCTACAACGCGCACGAGCCGAAGAACAAGGTGGCGCTGGTGCTGGCGCTGCTGCCGCAAGTCTTTGCATGGGCGCGGGCGGAGCATCCCACGCAGCCGCTGACGAGCGGGGTGTGGCACGGCGACTGGAGCGCCCTGGACAAGATGCCGCCGATGGCGCGGGTGCAGATGGAGCAGTCGGATGTGATCAGCTTCCACAACTACGGATGGCCGGAGGATTTTGAGGCGCACGTGAAGCTGCTGGAGCAGTTTCATCGGCCGCTGATTGCGACGGAGTACATGGCGCGCGGCGCGGGAAGCACGTTTGACACGGTGTTGCCGGTGGCGAAGAAGTATCACGTGGGCGCGATCAACTGGGGACTGGTGGCGGGCAAGAGCCAGACGTATCTGCCGTGGGATTCATGGCAGCGGCCGTATGTGCTGCAGCAGCCGCCGATCTGGTTCCACGATGTGTTCTATACGGATGGACGGCCGTATCGGGAGCGCGAAGTGGAGATTCTGCGGGAGCTGACGGGGCGGGGGAAGTGAGTGGGAGCACCGGGCGGGTTGGGGTCTGTGGTTTCCCACCTTAGCTGCTGCGCGAGAGGTCGCACAGCACCGAAGGTGGAGCAGCCCGAGTAGTTCTGATGCTGCGGGTTCAAAACGAATGGGCGGGGCAGCGGCCAGGCTGTGGATGGGAGCGATCCAATCGAGGTCAGCATCCAATGCTCACTTTTAAACATCTTACAGATGAATGAACGCACCGCGAAGATGTTGGCGGGCGTCGGCTGCTTGTTTCATTCTTGCGCTGGTTTCGGTCGGGATTTCCGGTTCGTTGTTTGCGGGATTCTTCCTTCAGCGGCGGGTGTTCGGCGAATCAAGGCCAGATCGACCAGACAACTCTGTGGTCCGGCGCGAGAAGGCGCAGACCGCAGCGGACGGCTATGTGGGCTCGGCGGCGTGTGCCGGCTGCCACCGAGCCATCTACAAAAGCTTTTCGCGCACGCACATGGGCCGTTCGCTGATTCCCGTAACGCCGGCGATGCTTTCCACGCTTCACCTGCCCGGCAGTGTCTATAACCAGCGGACCGATCGGCATTATTCGATCTTTGCGCGCGCGGGAAAGCTGTATGTGAGCGAGTTCCAGACGGGCGCGCAAGGGGAGGACGTTTTCCGGGACACGCAGCCGATTGGATGGATCCTGGGCGGCGATGCGAACGGCTTCGGCGGCATCGTGCAGCGCGGCGCGTATCTGTTTGAAGCTCCGGTTTCGTATTACACCGGGCCTGAAGAGTGGGATGTATCGCCCGGTTACGAGACGAGGGAGATCGGTTTCAACCGGCCCATTCTTGCCGGGTGCATCTCGTGCCACAGTGGCCGGCCACAACCCGCCGATCAGGGCACAGGCAAATTCAAGCAGGTTCCGTTTGAGCAGTTGGCGATCGGGTGCGAGAACTGCCACGGTCCCGGCGCGGAGCATGTGCGGGCGATGGCAATAACCGGCGGGCAGACGACGCAATCCTTCATCGTGAACCCAAACAAGCTGAGTGCGGGGCTGGAAAACAATATCTGCATGTCGTGCCACGAGGGCGGGGACGCGCGGATCGCACGGCCCGGCAAGACGTATCAAGATTTTCGTCCGGGGCAGCCGCTGGACGACACGCTGTCGATTTTCATGGTTCCGCTGAAGCGGGGCGATCCGAAGAACGAGGATCACCTGCAGCAGTACTTTGAGATGTCAGTGAGCAAGTGCTACAGGGCCAGCGCGGGGCAGTTGCGCTGCGCGACCTGCCACGACCCGCACGTGGAGCCCACGTCCGCGGAGGCTCCGGCGTACTTTAACACGAAGTGCATGGATTGCCATGTGAACCACATGTGTACGCTGCCCGCGGCGGCACGGGCCAGGACAACGCCGGAGGACAACTGCATCGGGTGCCATATGCCGCGGCGCACGACGCCGAAGATAGCGCACTCCAGCCTGACCAATCACCGTATTCCTGCACGGGCGGGAGAGCCTCTGCCGGACGAAGCGTTTGCGATGACGACTCCGGAGCTGCCTGACCTGGTGCATCTGAATCGGGTGCCGGGGCGCAAGGACGAGTTCCCTGCCGCGACTCTGCTGGAAGCGTATCGCGAGGTTGCGAACCAGTATCCGGAGTATGAAGCGGCGTTTCAGCGGACTCTGAGCGAGGCGGAGCGGACGGACCCCAGTGACGCGAATGTGCAGGAGCAACTGGCGCGCCGGGAGCTGAACAGCGGGAATGTGCCGCAGGCTGTCAGCGAATTCGAGCGCGCGATCGAGCTGGATCCGCAGCGAGCGCAGACCTACAGCGACCTGGCAGAGGCTCTGGCAAAACTTGGCCGGCTTGATGAAGCCATCAGGACCGGTGAAAAGGCCGTGAGCCTTGACCCCTACGATGTGCTGGCGCGGAAGACGCTCATCGATTGCTTGATCGCCGCGAAGCAGTATGACAAGGCGGTGGCGGCGATGGATCGCTATCTCGAGCTATTTCCCGACGACAGCTTCATGCGGAAGATGCTCGCGATCGCAACGCAGTAGCAGCGGCCCTCAATCCGGAAGGCGTGGCTGGAAGATTCCGGCGAAGGCGGCGCGGTGGCGCGCGAAGACCACGAACCAGAGCAGGGTAGCGAAGAGGCCCATGCCGATGGCGGACGGCGCCATGAACAGATGGAAGAGCAGGATGTTGACCAGCACGGGACCGAGCAGGACGAGCGCAAGGGGAACGAAGCGACCAATGAGCAGCAGCGCTCCTGAGGCGACCATGACGACGCCGATGGCGAGCGTGTAGTGGGTGGCGGCGAGCACGCCAAGGAAACTGCCGGCGGGTGGCCGACCCATGAGTTGTCCTTTTACCGGGCATAGAACCTGGGTGGGTGAGCGTGGACCCTCGCGTGCCCAATTCCACGACATTGCGCATGCAACACAAGCTTAGAGCGAAGAGTCGACTTTGCGGGCCGGGATTTGTCTGGATCTTTTGGTCCGTTTCCTCAACTGCGTGAGCCAGGGTACGCGGCGCTCCGGGCGGCACGGTGGTGTGGAAAGACCACCGCAGATCTTTCGACTCCCTGCGCTGCGCTCCGGTCGCTCAAGATGACAGGGGGCGGTCGTGCTTTCCCACCCATGCCGCCCGCTTTGCGGACGTCATGGATGGGGCACCCGAAGGTCGTTTAGTACTTGAAGAAGACTTAGTACCTGAAGACGCCTTAGTACCTAAAAGCGGCTTAGTCCCCGAGCGCGGTTACCAGATGCGGACGCGCTGGTCGGGGGCGAGGTAGAGCTTGTCGCCGGGCTTTACGTCGAAGGCCTTGTACCAGGCGTCATCGTTGCGCACGGTGAGGGCGCGGAACTGGCCGGGGGCGTGGGAATCGAGGACGACCTGGTTGCGCAGGGCTGCGTCGCGGACCTTGTTGGCCCAGTTTTGCGCGAAGGCGATGTAGAACTGCTGGTCGCTGTTGAAACCGTCCTGCGTGGAGGGGTCTGTGCCCCTGATGGCGGCGCGATAGCCGTCGTAGGCCGCGGCGATGCCGCCGAGGTCGGCGATATTTTCATCGATGGTCTGTTTGCCGTTGACGTGGAGGCCGGGGAAGACCTCGTAGCCATCGAACTGCTGCGCGAGGGCGCGGGCTTCGCCTTCAAAGTGGGCGTGGTCTTCGGGGGTCCACCAGTTGCGGACGCGACCCTTGTCGTCGAAGGCGGAGCCCTCGGCGTCGAAGGTGTGGCTGATCTCATGGCCGATGACGGAGCCGATGGCGCCGTAGTTGAAGGCGGCGGGGGCGGCGGCGTCAAAGAAAGGCGGCTGCAGGATGGCGGCGGGGAAGTTGAGCGCGTTCTGCAGAGGCATGTTGACGGCGTTGACGGTCTGCGGGGTCATGCACCACTCGTGGCGGTCGGCGGGGGCGCCGAGACGGCCAATCCATCGCTGGTAGTTCCACTCGCCGGCGCGCGAGGCATTGCCGAGGGCATCGCCGCTGCGGACCTCGTAAGCGGAGTAGTCAATCCACTTCTCGGGGTAGCCGATGCCGACGTAGAGGGTATCGAGCTTGGCGTGCGCTTCGGCGCGGGTGGAGGGCGCGAGCCAGGTGAGGGCGTCAATGCGCTTGTGGAAGGCGGCAATGATGTTGGCGACCATGGCCTGGGCCTGGGCTTTGGCCTGGGGCGGGAAGTATTTCTCCGCGTAGATCTGGCCGACGGCATCGCCGAGGTAGGCGTTGACGACGGAGACGCCGCGCTGCCAGCGGGGCCGCTGCTGCTCCACGCCCGTGAGGGTTTTGCCGTAGAAGCTGAACTGCTCCTCGGCAAAGGCGGCGGGAAGCACGCCGGAATACTGATCGATGAAGTGATAGGCGAGCCAGTCCTTCCAGACGTCGAGCGGGGTGGAGGTGACGAGC
Source organism: Occallatibacter sp. (assembly GCA_049582405.1). Taxonomy (GTDB): domain Bacteria; phylum Acidobacteriota; class Terriglobia; order Terriglobales; family Acidobacteriaceae; genus Telmatobacter. Next base: position 13,248 of record JBAUTX010000327.1, read on the forward strand.
GCGGCTTCGGCAGTGATGGCGGTGGGGGTCCAGACGATGAACTGCTGCTGATGGCTGAGGCCTGCCCCTTCAAAGTACGCGGTCCAGTCGAGGCCGGGAGCCTTGTGGGTGAAGTCGGCGCGGGACCAGGGGTTGTTGGCCTTGGAGATGTCTTCAATCTCGGCAATGCTGAGGTGGGTTTTGGCGATGGCGGTTTCGAGGTTGATGACGGCTTCGGCGCGGGCCTCAGGGCGTTCAAAGCTGGCGAGGCGCAGGAGCGTGGTGACATGCTCGACGTAGCGCTCGCGAATCTTCTTCATCGCGTCGGTGTCCTGGAGATAGTAGCTCTCATTGGGCAGGGCGAGGCCACCCTGGAGCAGGTAGGGCACGTAGTGGTCGGAGTCGTTGAAGCCGGGCGCAACCCAGAGGCCGAAGAGATTGGGCGTCGTCAGGTCAGTGTTATTGAGCATGTCGACATCGGCGCGGAGGGTTTTGCCGAGGGCGAGTGCGAGCTCGCGGCGGTCGTGGATCGCGGCGAAGGCTTTGAGGTGCGACTGGAGCGGCGCGAGGCCGAGGGATTCGATCCTCTGCTGGTCCATGTAGGTGTTGAAGAGGTCGGCGATCTTGCGGGCATTGGTGCCGGCGGGTGCGTTGGACCTGGCCGCGTCTTCAATGAGCTGATTGGTGCGCTTGGTGCTGAGGTCGCTGAGGAGCGTGAAGACACCGTAGCCGGCGCGGTCGGCGGGGATCTGGGTGCGATTGATCCAGGCGCCGTTGGCGTAGAGGTAGAAGTTGTCGCCGGGCTTGACGGCGGTGTCCATGTTGGCGACGGCGATGCCGTGGGTCTCGGGGGCTGGCGGCGCGGGGGATTGGGCACGGAGGGTGCAGCCGAGAGGCAGCAGCGAGGCAACAAGAGCGGCGCATGCGACGCGGCGCGCAGTGGGGAGTAGCGTGGAATTGAGTGGCATGAAGAGCGGATCTCCTTAAGTGAAACGGTCCGCGGGTATTGTACTGCGCGGGCTCGGGGATGCGCTGTGGGCCGTGGGGCGGAGATGGGAGATATGCGCTATGCTGGACGCGGATTTGCTGGGAGGAGGGACACAATGGCAATGCAGAGCCGCGAGGTGAGACTGGCGAGCCGGCCGCAGGGAGCGCCCAGGGCTGAGAACTTCTCGTTTGCGACGGTAGAGGTGCCGGAGCCGGGACCGGGCGAGGTGCTGGTGCGCAACCTGTGGATGTCCGTGGATCCCTACATGCGGGGGCGGATGAATGAGGGCAAGTCGTATGTGCCGCCGTTCCAGGTGGGTAAGGCGCTGGAGGGCACGGCGGTGGGGCGCGTGATTGCGACCAGGGATGCGTCGCTGCCGGTGGGCACGCATGTGCTGAGCTTCCTGGGATGGCGCGAGGCATTTGTGGCGCCGGCGTCGCGGCTGCAGGTGGTGGATGTGAGCCAGGCACCCGCGACGGCGTATCTGGGCGTGCTGGGGATTACCGGGATGACGGCGTGGGTGGGGCTGTTCAAGATTGCCCGGCTGCAGGCAGGCGAGACGGTGTTTGTGTCGGGCGGGGCGGGCGCGGTGGGCAGCGCGGCGTGCCAACTGGCGCGGCTGCACGGGTGCCGCGTGGTGGCGAGCGCGAGTTCGGCGGAGAAGGTGGCGTACCTGCGGGATGTGCTGAAGGTGGATTCCGCGTTCAGCTATCTGGACGGCGAGCCTCTGGAGCACCTGAAGAAGGCCGCGCCGGATGGGATCGCTGTGTACTTTGACAACACGGGCGGGCCGCAACTGGAGGCGGCGCTGTATGCGCTGCGGGATTTTGGGCGAGTGGCGCTGTGCGGGGGCATTGCGAACTACAATACGCCGGGGCCGGGGCCGCGCAATCTGACGCTTGCGATTGGGAAAAGGCTGCGGCTGGAGGGGTTCATTGTGTCGGACCATCTGAAGGAGATGCCGGCGTTTCTGGCGGAGGCCGTGCCGGCGCTGAAGGCAGGCAAGCTGGTGAGCCGGGAGACGGTGGTGGAGGGTCTGGACGCGGCTCCGGGGGCGCTGATGGACCTGCTGCATACGGGCGCGGGCAACATTGGGAAGATGGTGGTGAAGCTGGGGGAGTGAGCGCGGCGCGGGGATGGGATTCGCGGTAAACTGGAGATGGCAGGAGGACCGGGCGGTCGCTGCCGGGCTTCGCTTGCGCGAGGTCCGGGGGAGGAAAGTCCGAACTCCGCAGGGCAGTGTGCCGGATAACGTCCGGGACGCGGGCGTCAAGGCCCGTGGACGGCCAGTGCCACAGAGAAGATACCGCCTCGGCTAACCCTCCTTTTGGAGGGCGACCCCTGGGCCGGTTCGCCCAAGGTTGTAAGGGCGAGCGGCCCGGCGCCGGGGTAAGGGTGAAAAGGTGCGGTAAGAGCGCACCGCTCCGCCAGTAATGACGGAGGCAGGGTAAACCCCACACGGAGCAAGACCAAATAGGGAGGGAAGCCGAGGCCAAGAGTCAGGCGCGGCTGCGTACCGGCCCGGTGCGCAAAGGCGGCTCGAGCAAGTGCCGGAACCTTCGGGTAGGTCGCTGATGAGCGTGCGCGGTAACGCGGCGCCTAGAGGAATGACCGCACAAACACAGAATTCGGCTTACAGGTCCTTTTGCCGAATAGTGTCCAAATCGACCGCGTACCCGCTCCACGCGCGGTGATTTCTCCGAAACGCTGGTGTCCCAGGGTGTCCAAACCGCCCAAGGCACCAGTGCAAGGATGACGATAAGGGCACCATGTACGAAAAGAACGGAAAATTCTTCGCAGACTGGCGCGACCACGCCGGTCGCCGCCACCGCAAATCCTTCCAAAGCCCCCGCGCCGCATCGCGTCACGAGCAGGAGCAGAAGAGCGCCAGCCACCCAAAAACGAGGGCGCAAGGGCCACAATCGCCCAAATCCTCTGCGCCGAAATCCACGGGCGCACCACCGCGCGCGCATTCCACAAAGTTACTCAAGATGCCATCGCCCGATGGGGCAACATCGCCCCGCGCCAACTCAAAGCGTCCCACGTCATCGAAGCGGACGAAACCATCGCATCGAGCGGCTTCGCCTACACCACCAAAGCACAAAAGGCGTGGGCGCTCCGCAAGCTCCTAACCTATCTGCGCGAGGAGCACGGCGCACCCAAGCTCGACCAACACGTGCGCCGGTACCATGACGTCCGCCCGCGCAACGTCACATGGACGGACGACGAAATCGCCGCAGTCATCGACGCCGCGCCACCACCCGTGCGCCTGTGGCTGCTCCTATGCTCCGACTTAGCGATCCGCAGCGGCACCGCCGCGCGCCTCGCGCCGGAGCACTACGACGCCCACACCCACACCCTGCGCTTTGTCACCAAGCACAACGCGCGCGTGACCATGCCCACTACCCACGCCATCCGCGAACTCATCCACTGGTGCGACCCAACAGACCCACGCCCATACGTGCGCCAACTCTGGCGATTCATGCCCAACCAAACCAAACCGATCCGAGACGGAGCCGACCCGATCGACGCCCTACGTTGGCATTTCAACCGGCTCAAGAAAGCACTCGGAATCACCCGCCGTCTCATCCCGCATGACCTGCGCCGAACCACCGCCGTCAAGGTACTGCAAGCCACCGGCGACCTGCGCGACGTTCAGGCGGTCCTTGGACACCGCAACCTAACATCCACCCTCTGGTATCTCGACCACGACGCGAGAGCGGTCGACCGCGACCTATTGGAGTCACTCAAGCCCAACAACAAACCCAAGGAGCGCACAGCGTGAAGCCAGCCATCTACGAGCAACGCACCCGCCCGCTGGACATCCACGCCGCCAGCATCGACCGGACACCACGAGCCGAGCGCGCAATGCAGCACTGCCGCGATGAGTGGCAACGCGCCTACGACACCTCCATCCGCAACGGCAAGACGACCGCCCAGGCAATCCGGATCGGTGCCGTCGCCTACAAACTCGCCATGCCCGGACT
>JBAUTX010000328.1:0-8790 GCA_049582405.1 Occallatibacter sp.
ACTTCGGAAGTGCCTGGGCGCTGTTTCAAAGCTGCTCCTTGCACCGGATGAGGTTCTTGTCATCGATAACACCGATGGCGACCCAGACACAGAGAGAGTGGCGACGGAGTTCGGTGTGCAGTACATCGTGGAGCCGACGCGAGGGCTGAGCCGAGCACGCAATCGTGGATTCGCAGAGAGCAAGAACGACGTCGTGCTCTATTTCGACGATGATGCGGAGCCGGACGAGGCATGGTTGGAAAGGCTGCTATCACCCTTTGTCGATCGCACAGTGGGCCTTGTGACAGGCCGTATTGTCTCGGGCGCGGAAATCCTGACGCCCCCGGGGGACGAGACGTGGACCGTTTCCAAGGGTGACCCTTACTGGTTTGAGATAGCAGCCTTTGGCGGCCTGGGCTCCGGCTCGAACATGGCGATCCGCAGAACGGCCGTCGAGACTCGCCTCCCCTTTGATGAGCGACTCGGAAGCGGAGCACCGTTTGAGCAGGGCGAGGAAAACTTTGCCTTTGTGACCCTCCTCAACCTCGGTTATCGCGCCGTCCACGCGCCCACTGCAATCGTGTATCACCCGGAGAAGGAATTCGAAGTAGAAGCTTTCGCTACGCGCAGCTTTGCTTTCTGGCTGCTGCTTATGGCAGAGTTTCCCACACAGCGTGGAACGCTGATTCGCTTTCTCTGGCGGCGGTTCAGGCGCATTCCGCTGCCATGGCCGCGTCATCCTCAGCAGGCAGGTGCGGTAATCCTGGCCGGATGGAGGGTATACGCTCGTGCCCTGCTCAAAGGGACGCTGCTATTCCTCCGCTACGGAAAGGGACCCCGCTGAAGCAACGCTGCATGCTGCACCCTCATCTCGCGCGGCGCGCCTTGGTCCGCAAGCTGCTCCTCTGCTATCTTCTAGGTGCTGGCCTTCAAAAGATGAAGCAGGAATGCAAAGGTTTCTCTTGGTAAAGAGCGGAGTGTTGTACTCGTCCTATCAGGCCACCCGAAGATTCCTCGAACGCTTTGCGCCGACCCGGTCCCTGATTGGCTATCTGCTGGAATTCAAAAACACGGTGGTGGACAGCAGCGAGCGCGATCGCGCAGTTCTCGAAGCCGACTTTTGCGCCAAGGTCGACCCTTTTGATTTCTCAAACGAACTCGAACAGTTCCGCTTCCGCCGCGCCCTTGAAATGCTCTCTGAAGCTGAACTTAAGGGCAGATTCAACCGAGTCCTGGAGGTGGGGTGCGCGGAAGGCATGTTTACTGAAATGCTGGCTCCCCTCTGCCAAAGCCTTGTTGCAGTGGACCTATCAAGAACTGCGCTCGACCGCGCTCAACAGCGGTGCACAGCATTGAAGAATGTCGAGTTTCTAGAATGGGATGTTCGGCGCGATGCGCCGCAGGGCTCCTTCGACCTCATCGTGGCCACAGGGATCCTCGAGTACATCCAGCGCCCCTCAACGCTTCGACAAGTTCGGGAGAAGCTGACGGCCGCCCTCCAGCCTGGAGGCTATCTTCTTCTGGGCAACACGGTTACGACACAACGCATCGAACGTACATGGGTTGGAAAAATTCTCCTTCGTGGGACAGTGATTAACGATTTCTTCGCCCGCGATCGAAGATTCGAATTGATTGCGTCTTCTCTTGACCAATGCATCTGCCCCTTTGCCCATATCCTGCTTCGCAAAGTTGATCGCTGACCATGCAAGTCTCCGTCGTTATTGCCACCTATAACCGACGCGAAATTCTCAAACGCACGCTCTCTCCGTTGCTGGCTCAGGACTTCCCCCCTGATGCCTACGAGGTCATTGTTGTCGTCGATGGCTCAACCGACGGAACGCTGGAGATGCTCAAGAGCTTTGAGCACCACCCCAGCCTGCGCGTGCTTGCCCAACCGAACAAAGGTCAGGCCGCGGCCATCAACGCGGGTATCCTCATCGCACGCGGAGATATTGTGCTCTTCCTGGACGACGACATCCTTTGCGGACCTCAAGTCGTTGCGGAACATGCGCGTGCCCCTCGCATTGGGAAATCCTGTCTGGCGTTTGGCCCGGTACTCGCACCTGAAGAAGCCGCGGATTCCCTTGTGCAGGCCTGGGTGCGCTCCTTCTCCGATGAATTCTTCGAAAGGCAGGTACTGGAAAATCCTGATCACGGTTGGTACGAATGCCTGGCATGCGCCAACACCTCGGCTCCCAGAACCGTTTTGCTGGGCGTCGGGGGACTGGATGAGTCATTCACGCGGGGCAATGATTATGAACTCGGAATCCGGGTCCTGCGCGAAGGATATCGCTTCACCTATCTGCCCGAATGCATCACCCATCAGCTGATCACAAAATCACGGGCAGACATCATTCAGGACGCCCATGACGAAGGCACTGCCGAGATTCGTCTCTGCAGGAAGCATCCTGCATTGCGCGCCGTTTCTCGGTTTGCTGATGCGGCATCCGAGCCTTTTTGGAAGCGCACGTTGATTCGCTTGCTAGCAAGTGCGCCGGTCTCTGCCGAGCCCATCTTCCATCTCGGCGCCTCGTTCTTTGCTGGTCTTCGAGACTCGCCTGCTGCTCAGAGATTGGCCCTTCGCTTCTTCGTTGCGCAGCAGAATGTTGTGGCATATCGGTCTGCGGTCAGAATGGCTGGATCCTGGAAGGCGCTCCAAAGGGAGTTCGGCCTTCGTCTCCCTGTTCTGATGTATCACAGTATCGGACCGCTTCGTGACGGATTCAGCATTTACCTCACCGTTTCACCAGAGTTGTTTGAGCGCCATCTGCAGTGGATCCGCCGGAACGGCTACACGCCCATCCGACTGACGGATTGGGTAGCCTATCAGCGTGACGGAAAGCCACTTCCTGAAAAGCCAATTCTGCTGACGTTTGACGACGCCTACCGGGACCTTGCTACATTCGGCTTGCCTCTGCTACGCAAGTATGGATTCACAGGAACCGTCTTTGTCGTCACAGACCAGATTGGTGGAACCAATGCGTGGGATCTGTGCCTCGGAGTGTCCGAGCAGCCCCTCATGTCAGCAAACGAGATTCGAACCTGGGCGGAGCAAGGAATCGAATTCGGGGCTCACACCCGGACCCACGCAGATCTCACCCGATGCACACCGGAACAGATTGCGAAAGAGATGCGCGGAAGCCGCCAGTCCCTTGAAGAACTTCTGGGAAGACCCGTCACATCCTTTGCTTATCCCTACGGTTACTACACGGAACAGGTGGCCGAGATCGCCAGACAGCACTTCGACGCTGCGCTCACCTGCGACCGCGGCTTAAATTGCCTCGCAACTGATCTTCTCCACCTTCGCAGAAGCGAAGTTGTCCCGTTTCACACTTGGGGCGATATGAGAAGTATGGCGGTGATGGGCTACAACCAGCTCTATGTCGTGAGAGAAAAAATCCGGTCTTACAAGGAGCGCCTTCTTGGTCGGCTAAAAAGGTTGATGCCCCGACTGCCTCGTGCAAAACAGTCCACAGACTGAAAGGCTTGTGTAACTAAATCCAATAAAAAAGTAGACTTAAGAACTCCTGCCCAACCTGAATGTGGCGAAAATTGGAAATCTATTGACGCAACAGTCCTAAAATATGAGTGCATTTCGCTCATCTTTTTGGTTTCTCTGCTTGACAAACCGCCACAGCATCCCCTACCTTTAGCAATTGGAAGGCGAGACTGCTAGCAACTCGCTGGCAGGGCTGCTGACAGATGACTCGCTGTAAGTTTGCAGCTTACAAGTAGAGCCTCCCGAGTTCTTATCAACTTCAAATCCAAGAAGAACGGTGGAAAGCCGTGGGGCTATCCACACGTGAAGGAGAAGCGAAGCAATGGCAGCAACCTCTGTGACCACCACCTTCACCCCGCTGCACGATCGGATCCTGGTTCGCCGTTTGGAAGAGACGGAAACCGTCCGCGGGGGCATCATCATCCCTGACAGCGCCAAGGAGAAGCCCCAGGAAGGCGAAGTCATCTCTGTGGGCAAGGGCAAATCCAACGACGAAGGTAAGGTCTTCCCCCTCGATGTGAAGGCAGGCGACCGTGTTCTCTTCGGCAAGTACTCCGGTACCGAGATCAAGATCGACGGTGAGGAGTTCCTGATCATGCGTGAGGAAGAAGTCCTCGGCATCATCAAGCGGTAGTTGGCTTGCGGCGCTTCTGTTGCGGTTTGGCGCCTGCATCTAGAACAAGCATTGAAATCTGATTAGGAGAGTTAGAGCATGGCAAAGCAGATTCTGCACGGTGAAGATTCCCGTCAGGCGATCCTGCGCGGCGTGAACACGCTGGCGGACGCAGTGAAGGCGACGCTTGGTCCCAAGGGCCGCAACGTCGTCATCGAGAAGAAGTTTGGTTCGCCCACGATCACCAAGGACGGCGTGACCGTGGCCAAGGAGATCGAGCTGAAGGACCCGATGGAAAACGTGGGCGCGCAGCTTGTGAAGGAAGTTGCCTCGAAGACCTCGGACGTGGCCGGCGACGGCACCACGACCGCGACCGTTCTGGCCCAGGCGATTTTCCGCGAGGGCGTGAAGACTGTGGCCGCCGGCGCCAACCCGACTGCTCTCAAGCGCGGTATCGACAAGGCCGTCACCGCGGTGATCGGCACCCGTGACAAGGACGGCAAGTGGACCGAGGGCGGCGCCCTTGGCAAGCTCTCCAAGCCCGTGGACGAGGGTTCCGTGGCTCAGGTGGGGACCATCTCTGCCAACGGGGACCAGGAGATTGGCGCGATTATCGCAGAGGCTGTCAAGGTGGTTGGCAAGGACGGCGTCATCACGATTGAAGAGTCGAAGACGATGCACACCGGCCTTGAGACGGTCGACGGCATGCAGTTTGACCGCGGCTATCTGAGCCCTTACTTTGTGACGGACGCCGAGCGTCTGGAAGTCGTTCTGGACGATCCCTACATCCTGATCTACGAGAAGAAGATCAGCGCGATGAAGGATCTGCTGCCCCTGCTCGAGCAGGTTGCACGCGGCGGCAAGCCCCTCCTGATTATTGCCGAGGACGTCGAGGGCGAGGCACTGGCGACCCTGGTCGTAAACAAGCTGCGTGGCACGCTGAACGTGGCTGCCGTCAAGGCTCCCGGCTTCGGCGATCGCCGCAAGGCCATCCTGGGCGACATTGCCATCCTGACCGGCGGCAAGGCCATCACTGAAGACCTGGGCATCAAGCTGGAAGGCGTGAAGCTCGAGGATCTGGGCCGTGCAAAGCGCGTCACCATCGACAAGGACAACACGACGATTGTTGACGGAGCTGGCAAGGCGACCGACATCGATGGCCGCGTGAAGGAGATTCGTTCGCAGATCGAGAAGACGACCTCCGACTACGACCGCGAGAAGCTGCAGGAGCGCCTGGCCAAGCTGGTGGGCGGCGTTGCCATCATCAAGGTGGGTGCGGCAACCGAGACCGAGCTGAAGGAGAAGAAGGCTCGTGTTGAGGATGCCCTGCATGCGACCCGCGCTGCGGTGGAGGAAGGCATCGTCCCTGGCGGCGGCGTGGCCCTTGTACGCGCAATGCCCGCGGTTAGCGACCTGCTGAAGACGCTGGATGGCGATGAGAAGATCGGCGCGCAGATTGTGCTCCGCTCGCTCGAAGAGCCGCTGCGCCAGATCGTTGCCAACGCCGGCGAAGAGGGTGCTGTGGTGGTCGCAAAGGTACTTGAGTCCAAGGATCAGCACTATGGCTACAACGCGGCTACCAGCAAGTTCGAGAATCTGGTGAAGGCCGGTGTCATCGACCCCACCAAGGTCACTCGCACGGCCCTGCAGAACGCGGCTTCCATCGCGGGCTTGCTGCTCACCACTGAGGCACTGGTGGTCGAGCTGCCTGAGCCCAAGTCTCCGGCTCCGGCTGGCGGCCACGGCGGCGGCATGGACGGCATGTACTAAGAACCCCAAGGCGACCTTCGTGGTCGCCTGGACGAAGAAAGCCCCTGGCTCAGGCCAGGGGCTTTCGCTTTACAGTGATTGCCGTGAACAAGACGACCGGGCGGCTCTGCTCCAGGTCGTCTTGTTATGGCACCCAATTGATTGTGACAAGTAGGTGAGGTGAAGGTTTCCAATGAAGGTGCGTTGCCGGCCAACCTGCTGGTTAGAAGTTGAAATGCACGTCCATGGTGATTGCCCTGGAACCGCCAATCGTGCCGGTCACCGAGCCAAATTGGGCTGCATTGTTGGGGCAGTAGGTCTGCCCCGTAACGTAACCCGCTGAAGTGCAGTAGGATTGTCCGTTCTGGAGCTTCGGACTCAGCACAATCGACTTGCCGCTCCCGGTTGCGTACGGCACTTGATCCAGGTTGGCTAATGCCGACTGCTGATCCGTTGGATTGTTTGAGGTCACAACCTGACCGTACCCGAGATAGCTGCGGTAGGTTCCGCAGTTATTGTCTCCACCGTACGCATTGATTGCAGTGACCGAGCATCCGTTGTTCTGGCGAATTTGCGCCTGATCTTGCGGAATGTCCATGCTGGTGGTGTTGGTCAGATTGAAGATGTTGAATTCATATTGAGCTCTGATCCTTTCAGTGATCCTGAAGCCCTTGCGCACGGAAAGATCGAGACGCTTCTGAGGACCCTGCCGGAAGATGTTGCGCTGTCCAACATTGAAAGATGTCTGGTAGATATCCGACGGTTCAGTCCCTGATGAAAGCGGTACGCCATTCGTACCCGGAGCAACGTAGTTGATGGCGATCTGCGAGGGATTGATGAATGGAATGTAGTTGCCGTTGGCATCACGGATCTTTCCTGGGTTGCCAGTCAAAGCGGTTTTGGGATGCGCTGGATCCTTGATTCCCAGCACAGGGTTCATCAGCGTGGGAAAGTTGCCGAAGTTGAGACTTCCCACGGCGCCGTAGAACTCGTACAGCGACCATGGCTCACCACTCTGCAGGATTCCCATTCCGGTGAAGTGCCAGTCGTTCGTGATGTAGGAAGCGAAGTGGCTCGCCCTCGCCGCATTGGGCACATCCACCTGGAAATTGGCAGAGAAGACGTGCGTGCGGTCAAAGTCAGAGGACGCCCACGAGTCGCGCAGACGGTTGGGGTTGTCACCGGTAAAGAAGAGACCAATGTCGCTCTGTTCATCGAGCGCATGGCTCCACGTATAGCTGCCGCCAAGCTGGAAGCGACGCGCCAGGCGTTTGTCAATGTGCGCTTCGAGGGCATCGTAGGCGGAGATACCCACAGTTTTGAAGTCCGCAGCATTGGGGCTGAACCCTACATAGGGAGTCCTGAAATCGGTGTTGCCGGCATCAAGAGTATTCCAGGGTTCTTCCACGATTGGGCAGTAGTCATAGCCGCAGTTCGACGAGTTCTGGTCCAGGACTTCCATGCCATAGGTCGAGGTTTCGCCCCAGATTGGATGGCCGGGAGTCGCAATGCCGGGTTCATTGATCGGGATTGGGATCACCGAGTGACGGCCTCGGTTGCCGGTGTATCCAATCGAGCCTGCGATGGTATTCGTCGGCTGCCATTGCACGTTGAGGGTGTAGTTGATGGTGTACGGAAGAACGTTATTCGAGTCGTATACACCAAAGTTAAGGGGCCCGGTGCAGAGGAAGTATCCCTCCTGGCTCTGCCAGCCACTGCAGTTCTTACCGAACTGGCTGAAGTATCCCGACGGCGAGCCGGTCATCTGGTTCAGCTGGGCTTGCAAGGCATTGGTGATCACGCCCGGGTTGGAGCTCGGCGGCACGTAGATGCCACCCTGCGATGTTGTGTTAAAGGCCAGATCACCCATCGGATTTTCGAGGGTAAGGCCAGAACTCTGGTCGGTGTTACCGGTGGCAACGCTCACCAGGGGCGAGGATTCCGTAGCTCCAAAGGGGCCACCAATCGAACCGCCCGCAGGCTGCGAGAGATAGGAGAATAGCTCCCCACGGTCGTAATACATGCCGGCGCCGCCACTGACCACGACCTTACTGTGGAAAGCCGTCGGAGACCAGGCGAATCCGACGCGGGGAGAGATGCCCCATTGACGGCCATTCAGGGTTGACGCTGAGATGCCCGACGTCGGGTTCTGTTTATTGTTTCCGGCGATGACGAATCCGGCGTTGTTCACCACGAAACCAGTCTCCGCAGTTCCGGTCACGTCATACAAACTCGGATCGAAATTGAACATGTTCCCGTATTTCTCGGTCATGCCGCCGTGGTAGTCATAACGAACGCCGGCTGTGATGCTGAGGTTGGTGCGGGCCTGCCACTTGTCCTGCACATAGCCGCTGAGCTCATTGTTGCGATAGTAGCGGTCCGCATTGTTGCGGTGGGTGACAGGATCGATACTCTGCACCACGCTGGAGCTGTGGACCTTGCCTTGCAGAAAAGTGTCAAAATCACTGACGATGAGCTGGGCGTGACCGGTGCGGTTGTTGGTGATGTTCAGCTGGGTATAGCTGTAGCCGCCCCCCGCGACAATGGTGTGTCTGCCCGCAGTGAAGATGACATTTGTTGAAGGATTGAGCCGGTTCTGATAGTAGCCCATGTCCACAAATGCACCTGGCGTACCCGCCGGGCCAATTCCAAGACTCGGCGAATATTGGTCGTAATTGCCGAAATTCCTGACCTCGAGGCCGGGTAGAAGATTCGATATCAGATTCGTGGTCTGCGCGGCGGATACACCCAGGTTGCCACCAGCCAGCGTCTGCTGATAGCCGCTGAAGGTGCCCATGCGGACAAATCCGAGCCGCTGTTCCCAATCGAGCTTCTGCCCGATTGAAATCGTATTCCCCAAGGAAAAGACCTGCGAGCCGTTGTACGCGGTGACCGGGAAGCCTGCCGTAGCCGAAAAACCAAAGGGACGCGTCACCGGTGCATCCTGATA
>JBAUTX010000329.1:0-8143 GCA_049582405.1 Occallatibacter sp.
TGGAACTGAGCGTGATTGTCCCCGCAAGAAATGAAGAGGACTGCATCGGGGACTGTGTCGCATCGTTGATTGCACAGTCGGATGAGACCTTCAAGCTGGGTCGCGACTGGGAATTGATCGTGGTGGACGATCACTCCACGGACCGTACGGCGGAGATTGCGAGGAGCTTTGCGGGTGTGATGGTGATGCAGGCCGGCAAACTGGAGAAAGGTTGGACGGGCAAGGCGAATGCGATCTGGACCGCGGCCCGCAAGGCTCGCGGGCGCTGGTTGCTCTTCACCGATGCGGATACGGTGCATGAACAGGGGGATCTTCATCGCGCGATCCATGAAGCGATCCGGCACAGAGTGGGCATGTTGAGCTATTCGCCACGACAGATTGTGACTGGCTTCTGGCAGCGTGCGCTGATGCCTCTGGTTTTTTGTGAGCTTGCTCTGGCCTATCCGCCTGCCGAGGTGTCAGATCCCAACCAGCGGGTTGCGGCGGCCAACGGTCAATTCCTGCTGGTTGAGCGCGAGGCATATCGCCGTGTCGGAGGGCACGAGGCGGTCGCGGACCGCGTCCTGGAAGATGTCGAGCTGGCCTTTCTGGCAAAGAGGCGGAACGTGGGCCTGCGCTTCCGCTATGCGGATGAGGCGATCTCGACCCGCATGTACCGCACGACAAGGGCGATGATGGAGGGCTGGACGAAGAATCTTGCGTTGCTGTTTCACAACTCTCTCGCTCTTGCTATCTGGCGTGCGCTGGATATCGCACTGCTCGTTGCACTGCCGGTACTCGCCGTTGAACTATGGAACGGTCATCTGGCTGCACGAAGCCTGCAGTGGATCGGGGTGGGTTGGGCGCTAATGGTGATCTGGGCGCGCAACGTGTTTCGCATTTATACTCGCGTGGCCAAGTCCAACTTTGCCTTTGTCGATTGTGCAATTGCACCCCTGGGGCTTCCGCTTTTTGTGGTGCTGCTCTATCGGAGCTGGTTTCAGCACAGGGTCCTGAAGCAGGTAAGCTGGAAAGGAAGAAGTTACGGGCGCACATCGAGCCGCGGTTGATTCCGCGGGTCCCATAGCGCTTGGATTTTGACAATACAAAAATTGGATGAAATCAGGTGAATCCAATTGTGAGGCCGAACATCTTTGACACGAGGGCGTTCAATGATTGAACTGACGCGCAGGGCGACTTTTTCTGCTTCCCACTATTACTGGAATGATGCGTGGTCGGCAGAGAAAAACGAGGAGGTCTTTGGACGCTGTGCGAATCGCAACGGGCACGGGCACAACTACACGCTGGAGGTGACGGTGGCTGGCAAGCCTGATCCAGTGACAGGATTCGTTGTGGACCTGAAGTGGCTCAAAGAGGTGATGGAAAGGGAAGTGGTGGAGGTCTTTGATCACCGCCATTTGAATCTGGAGGTCCCAGAGTTTGCTACTGCAATTCCGACCACGGAAAACATTGTCATTGCAACCTGGAGGCGCCTGGCGCCGGCATTGAGCCAGGAGGGTGGCGCGCAGTTGAAACGCGTTCGTGTGTACGAGACGTCGGAGATTTTCGCGGAGTACCGGGGCGAGGCATGAAGGCATACTTTGGGCGCCGCTACATGTTGAGCGCGAGCCACAGGCTGCACACGGATGCGCTTTCTCCGGAGGAGAATCGCAAGGCGTACGGCAAATGCAACAACCCGTACGGCCACGGGCACAACTATGTGGTGGAGGTGCTGGTAGGCGGGGATGTGGCGCAGGACACAGGCATGGTGGTCGACATGGCGGCTCTGGACCGGGTCGTGCGGGAATTGGTGATCGAACGGTTTGACCATGCCAACCTGAACTTGGATCAGCTATTTGTGAATCGAGTTCCCACGACGGAGAATCTTTGTAGGGCAGTCTTCAAATTGTTGCAGGACAACGTTCCGGCAGGCATACTCCGAGCCGTGCGTGTGGAAGAGACAGAAAACAATTTCTTCGAGTGTACCGATGCAAACGATGTTTGATGGCTTTTCAAGCGAAGTGAGCGGTGCATCCGGAGAAGCGCCCAATTCCCCTGGGCGGGAGGACAAGCGATGGCACAACCGATAGCAGTCAGCAAAGCAGTTCGCAGAGGAGCAGGTGTCGAAGAGGGTTTGGCAGAGTACAGCACGCAGGAGATCTATCGCGAGTTGCTGAGCCGGTTGGGTGAGGATCCAACACGAGACGGATTACTCGCCACGCCCAGCCGCGTGGAAAAGGCGATGGCCTATCTTACAAAGGGCTACGATGAGGACCCGATGAAGATTCTGCGCGGCGCCCTTTTCGATGTCGACTACGACGAGATGGTCATCGTGAAGGACGTCGAGATGTTTTCGCTCTGCGAGCATCACATGCTGCCGTTCTTCGGCAAAGTGCATGTTGCATACATCCCAAAGGGCAAGGTGATCGGCCTCAGCAAGATTGCGAGGCTTGTGGAGGTGTTCGCACGCCGGTTGCAGGTGCAGGAGCGGCTCACGCGGCAGATCGCAGATGCCATTCAGGAGGCGATTGCGCCGCAAGGCGTGGGCGTGGTGATTGAGGCGCGCCACCTTTGCATGATGATGCGGGGCATTGAGAAACAGCATTCGTCGACGGTTACCTCGGCGATGGTGGGGTGTTTCCGCCAGAAGGAAACGAGGACGGAGTTCCTCTCCCTGGTTCGCCAGCCGGGTAATGGTCTGTAAGGGGTGGGGCCGGTCGTCTAAAGTAGTTGAGTGAACGGACTCTTGGTGATTGACAAGCCGGGCGGCATCACCAGCCATGATGTTGTCGCCAGGCTCCGGAAGATAACAGGGGAGCGGTCCATCGGACATCTTGGTACGCTCGATCCGATGGCCACAGGCGTTCTGCCGCTTCTGATCGGGAAGTTTACTCGCCTCGCTCAATATTTCTCTGCAGCAGAGAAGAGTTACACGGGCACCATACGATTTGGGTTTGCTACCGACACGTACGATGCGGACGGTGAGCAGGTTGGTGAGAAGGTAGAGCCTGCTCTGACGCTCGAGCAGGTGCGGCTGTCTGCGGCGCGGTTTCGCGGCCAGGTGGATCAGATTCCGCCTCCCTTTTCCGCAAAGAAGATTGCCGGGACACGCGCCTACAAACTGGCGCGCGACGGCAAACCGGTGGAACTCAAGCCCGTGACGATTCTCATTCATTCTTTTGAAGTGACGGCGCTGCATGGCGTTGATGCCACATTTGCAATGACGGTGAGCGCGGGTGGCTATGTGCGCTCGGTGGCGCATGAACTGGGGCAGGCGCTGGGTTGCGGAGCGCACCTTAACAGCCTGCGGCGCACGCAGGCGGGGGCCTTCACTCTTTCAGACTCGCATACGCTCGATGAACTGGCATCTCATGCAGGGGACCACGAAGCCTTAGAGGGGCTGTGCGTGCATCCTCGAAACCTGCTGCCGGAGATGCCTGCAGTCACAGGGGACGAATTTGCGTTGGGCCGCCTGCGTAACGGCGCACAAGCCAACCTGCCGGAGTTCTCGCAGGCGCCTCTGGTGAAAGTCTTTGCAGGGCGGCGCGAACTTGCCGGGATTGCAAAGCGGGTGGCGGGAACGCTTTTTCAACCGGTTGTTGTGCTGGGATGAGCCGGCCCTGCGCGCAAAGGCCTATTTCTTAAGAAGCGGTCTGAGGCTGGTGAGGAGGGTATTCGCGAGGATTTGAGATCCCTTTACGGTCGGGTGAATGCCATCGCCTTGAATCGTGCCGGGCTGGCGAATCAAGTCCTTGTAAATCATGGGGACGAATGCAACGTGGTGTTTTGCCGCGAGATCGCGATAGACCTCACCGAACTGCTGAATGTAGTCCGGGCCGTAGTTGGGCGGGAGCGTGATCCCCGCGAAGAGAACTCGAATATGGGCTGCGGCGAGTGTGGTCAATACAGTGTCGAGATTGTGGCGGGTGGATGCAAGCGGAAGTCCTCGCAGGCCGTCGTTTCCTCCAAACTCAACAATGACAACGGCTGGATGTAATTTGAGGATGGAAGGGATGGCCTCCATTGCATCCTTCGTTGTGGCGCCACTCATTCCCATGTTCTTGACCTGGTAGTGGTAGCCGAGCTGGTCGAGGCTTCGCTGCAGCACTGCGGGATATGCCTGATCGGACGTCAGGCCATATCCTGCGGTGATACTGTCGCCATAACAAATCAGCAACGGCCTGGGGGCAGCCGCAAGAGGAAGTGCAGCGAGAAGGAAGCAGATTGAAACGAGAAGAGTGCGACGAACGTCCACAGAAGTAGTGTAAACGGCCGCATCAAGCCGATGCGATGGTTGCCAGAAGTCCCAGGAGGCCTGCGCTTGATTGAAATTCGCAGTGTGCAGAAGTGGATTCAGAATGGTCCTCGGCGGGTGGAGATTCTCAAAGGAATCACGCTCAGCATTCCTGCGGGCCAGTTTGTGGCAATCGTAGGAGCGAGCGGGAGTGGTAAGAGTACGATGCTGGGGCTTATGGCTGGTCTTGACACGCCGAGCGAAGGGGAAATCTGGCTGGATGGAGTCCCAATCCACAATCTGGATGAGACGGCTCTCGCCGCGGTGCGTGGGCACAAGATCGGGTTTGTCTTTCAGTCCTACCAACTGATTCCTACGCTGACGGCACTAGAAAATGTCCTGCTCCCATTTGAGCTCAACGCTGAGGGCAATGGCTTGGAGAAGGCGCGGGATTTGCTGTGTGCCGTGGGACTGGCCGACCGCATGCACCACTACCCCGTGCAACTCTCTGGGGGCGAGCAGCAACGTGTCGCGGTTGCACGAGCCTTTGTTGTCGAGCCCCCCATCGTGATGGCGGATGAGCCAACGGGGAATCTCGACTCATCGAATGGTCAACTTGTTCTTGACCTCTTGCTGGAACGCAACCAGCGCGCAGGCACTACGCTGGTTCTGGTAACGCACGACCCGGAGGTTGCCAGACGGGCTGCGCGGAAGATTGTGTTGCGCGATGGCGTCATCGTGGAAGACACCTTGCCATCCGCGCTTCAATCGGCCCTGGCTGCGCAGGAGCAGGACATCCATGGCTAGGAATGCGTTGAGCTGGAGGCGCGCCGGTGCGATTGCCTGGCGCGACTTGAAGTCTGCTCCCGGCAAATTCGGCTTTGTGGTGTTTTCGGTGGCAATCGGTGTGGCCGCACTCGTGGGCGTGCGCGGATTTAGCGAGAGCTTCACGCGCACGCTGTTAACCGAAGCACGTTCCCTGATGGCTGGCGATCTGATGGCGCGTATCTATCGAGTGCCAAAACCCGAAGAGCTGCAAGAGTTAACAGGGCTGACCCGTCGAGCCTCCGGAAGCGCAATGACATGGGTCACCGAGACGGTCTCGATGGCATCCGTGCCCGTGCAACCTGTGCCGATGCTGGTTTCCCTCAAGGCTGTTGATCCAACGGCATATCCATTCTATGGCCAGGTACAGTTGGACCCAGCCGTGCCTTTGCAGGAAGCATTGCAGGGCAATTCTGCGGTTGTCGCTGATGAGTTCCTGATTCGCCTGAATGCAAAGGTGGGAGACACGCTGCGGCTTGGCGACAAAGCGTTCAGGATCACAGCCGTCTTGCGGCAGGAGCCGGATCGCATGAGCGCGGGTGCGGGGCTTGGACCCCGCGTGATGATTTCGAATGATTCTCTAAATGAGACTGGCCTTCTGGCACCGGGCAGTCGCGCAAGCCATCGACTGCTCTTGAAGCTGCCGGCGGAGGCAGACGTAGCTGAGATTCGGAAGGAGGTGGAGGCGGCGTTACCGGACGCGCAGGTAACGGATTTCAAAGAGGGCAATCCGGCTCTGAATGCCGGGCTTGAGAATGCCACAGCGATCCTGAGCCTGATCTGTCTTGTGGCCATGGTCCTGGGTGCGATTGGCGTCGCCATGGCGATGCACGCTCACCTCGAGCAGCGCATGGACATGCTCGCGATCCTAAAAGCTCTGGGTGCACGCTCTCAAGACTTGCTGCGAATCTTTCTGTTGCAGACGCTGGGTCTGGGCCTGGCAGGAGGCCTGCTTGGAGTGGGCGCAGGTGTGGGCATCATGGCGGCATTGCCTTCCGTGTTTGGCAAACTGCTGCCGGTGCACACGGTTCTGCAGATTCCGTGGCGCTCCATGCTGGCGGGTCTTGGAACAGGGCTCTTGACCACCTTGCTCTTTTGCCTTCCACCGCTTTTGGATGTACAGTCCATTCGGCCGGTGATTGTCTTAAGGCGCCTGGTCGAGGAAGCGCCGACGGGTTGGCGCGCATGGTGGGCAAGCTGGTGGGCTCGTCGTCTGCAATTGGGGATCTCGCTGCTGGTTGTCGCGGCGCTGGCCGTCATCGCGTGGGCCCTCTCTGACTCGGCAAAGATAGGTGGCTGGTTCGCATTGATCTTTGTGGCCACGCTGCTGGTGCTCTTGCTGCTGGCGGCGACAGTCCTGCGATTCCTCCGCTTTGCGCTGGATCGTGTCAGGCTGCACCTGCCATCTGCGCTGCGTCATGGCCTTGCCAATCTTTACAGACCGGGAAACCAGTCGGCTGCTGTTCTAGCCTCGCTCGGCACAGGCGTCATGCTCATCCTCGCCGTATACCTGATGCAGAGTGCGTTGCTTCATGACCTGCGAGAGACTGCATCCCCGAAGTTGCCCAATGTTTTTCTGATTGACGTGACTACCGATGAAGTCGCGGGTGTCCGCGCGTTCTTCCAACAGCAACAGGGTGTGACTGCACCCCTGGATCTGATGCCGGTGGTGCAGGGCCGCTTTGTCACGTTGAATGGGCAGACTCTTGATCAACTTAAGGGGCAGCACTTCCCACGGCGCATGCTGGAGAATGCAGAGCTCAGTTGGGCCGATGCGCCACCCGAAGGCGACAAGGTGACGCAAGGGAAATGGTGGACCGATCAGAACGCAGCGCAAATCGCCGTGAGTGATGGGGTGGCGAAGAGGCTGCATCTGAACGTTGGAGCACAAGTGGAACTGGAAGTGAGTGGTCGTGTCCGCGCACTTTCGGTGGCAGCCATATTTCGCTCGGATGGAGAGCATCTGGCGGCGCGGGTATCGTTCCTGTTGCCCTCGGGCCAACTGAAAGACGCGATTGCCACCTGGTATGGCGGCATTCACATGGAGAGTCAAAGCATCCCGATGATGGAGCGCGCGTTGTTCGCAAAATATCCTACCGTTACGGTGGTGAACATCGCGGATGTACTGGATCGTATTGAAAGCGTCGTGAACCAGATTACCTTTGTCGTGCGATTTCTTGCGGGATTTTCCATCATAGCCGGCCTGATGATTCTTGCCTCGAGTATTGCGAGTGCCCGCTTTCGCCGCATGCGAGAAGCTGTCGTCCTGAAGACCCTTGGCGCCACGCGCCTGCGCATTGTGCGCACCTTCAGTGTTGAGTTCAGCGTGCTTGGGCTGCTTGCGGGCGCGGTTGGAGTTGTGTTTGCAAATGTTCTCACACGCATCCTGTTGCACAAGCTTGAAGTGGCGTTCCATCTGGATCTTCGGGCAGGATTCTTTGCGTTGCTGGGTACCGCGCTTCTCGCAACGGCAACAGGGTGGATGGCGAGTTTTCACATTCTTGGCCTTCGGCCACTTGAAGTGCTGCGCGAGGAGTAGCGGGAGTGAGGCGCCAGGGCGACTCACCGCACATCCGATGTGTGAGATCCCTGCCCCGCATCCGAATGATTCAGAACTCCTCGCTGATTTCGACTGCTGGCAGCACATCATCCTCCCGTGCCATCCAGACATAAAGCGCTGGCATCAAAAAAATGCCGATGACCAGATTGGCAAGGAGTCCGCCTACAATCACGATGGCGAATGGCCGTTGGGAATCTGAACCAATTGCATGGGACGTAGCTGCCGGCAGCAATCCGAGAGTGGCGACGAGCATTGTCATCATGATGGGGCGAAGGCGAAGCACCGCACCTTCAACGGCAGCGGCAACAATGTGCTCTTTGTCTGATTCTTCCATCCCCTTGCGCCGTGCTCGCAGCTGGTTGATGTATTCCAGCATGATGACGCCGGTCTGAACCGAGACGCCAAAGAGCGCAAGGAAGCCGACCGCAGAGGAAACAGAAAAGTTGGTGTGGGTGACAAAGAGAGCGAGCGGACCACCAATTGACGCCATGATGACCGAAACAAGCACCAGGATAGCCCATTTGAACGATCGGAACATCGTATAG
>JBAUTX010000330.1:0-4799 GCA_049582405.1 Occallatibacter sp.
CCGATATACGCAAGCGCGAGCAGCATGAGCAAGACGCCTATGCCAAAGATCAATAAAAGGGTCGGGTTCATGCGCCCGATTCTTCCACCGCCAGCGCGTCACGTCAAAGGCGAAAAATCCCCGGATGGCTTTCAAATTGTCACGATAGCGTCACGCTCGAAAGGGTGAGCGCCTAGTGAATCTTCTAAGTTGTTGAATAATTTGGCGTCCCCGACGGGATTTGAACCCGTGTTATCGCCGTGAAAGGGCGGTGTCCTAGGCCGGGCTAGACGACGGGGACGCAAAAAGGCAGGCAGCGAGCCCGAATGGGACCCAGACTCACCCAGATTTAGGCTACCAACTCGCAGGGGGCATGTCAAAAAGCCGCCCCTGGGGCACGCAGGCAGGCAGAAATCCCCACCTCAACCCTGCATTCGCCATGCGGCGCGCCGCAATGAGATGCGGCCCTCCTTCGCACCCCCCTTGCCTCACCCAGCAGACCCTCCAGACCATCGCGACGCAGGCCAGCCATGCGGTCATCCGCCAGTCAGCCAGGCTCAACCTAGCGAAGCCCGCAAGGAGCACGCAGACTTTAACCCGTTTGCCCTACCTGGTGAGCGGTCCGGTTGAATCGTTTTCGCCCACTCCTCTCCCTCCCAACTTTTTGCGACAATAGAGCAGGAAGATTCGTCCAATAGGAAACATCTCTCGTGGTTTGACGGGCTTGACAGTCTCCGCCCGCGGTGTCGAGCGCCTTTGCGCAGAACCAGTCAGAGCCATGCAGGCAATACCGCCGGCAAGTGCCGGCTTTCTCGGTGGACTCCTCACGCATCGCCGACAGGTCAAGGAAGAAGGGGATAGTGAAACACGCAGCATTCAAGCGAAATTCTGTACTCGCCATGGCAGCCGGACTTGCGCTTACGGCCACGGGCTGCCAGCAGAACAAGGCCGCCCAGGCTGCCGGTCCGGCCATGCAGGCCATGCCCGTCAAGACAGTGGCCGTCACCATGGCTCCGGTTGCGCAGAGCAGCCAGTACGTGGCGACCATCAAATCGCGCCGTTCCGCCACGCTCCAGCCGCAGGTCAGCGGCAAGCTCACGCAGATCCTCGTGCGCTCCGGCGATCACGTCAAGACCGGCCAGCCGATCATGACCATCGACGCGCAGCCTCAGTTGGCCACCGTGCAGGCCCAGCGCTCCACCGAGCTGCAGAAGAAGGCCCTCTTCGATTACAACACCATCCAGCTCAATCGCCAGCGCAAGCTATTTGAAGCTGGCGTCACCAGCCGCGATGCTCTTGACCAGGCCGAGCAGGCCTTCAGCAACTCCAAAGCCGACTACGAGTCCGCCGTCGCCCTGCGCAAGACCCAGGAGGAGCAGCTCGCCTACTACACCATCCGTTCGCCCTACGACGGCATCGTCGGCGACATTCCCGTCCACGTGGGCGACTACGTCTCCTCCAGCACAATCCTCACCACCGTCGATGAGGCGGGCGATCTCGAAGCCTACATCTACATCCCCACGGATCGCGCCAACCAGGTCAAGCTCGGCCTCAGCGTCGAAATCGCTGACACCAACGGCAAGCAGCTTGAAAAGACGCAGATCGACTTCCTCTCCCCGCAGGTTGACCCCGCCATGCAGGGCATCCTCGCCAAGGCGCCCGTGCATTCCACCGCAGAGATCATGCGGAATGCACAGATGGTCAAGGCCAACGTCATCTGGAGCACCTCGCCCATGGCAGTCGTTCCGGTTCTTGCCGTCACCCGGCAAGGCGGGCAGAGCTTCGTCTTCGTGGCAAGACAGGTCAACGGCCAGACGATTGCAACACAGGTTCCGGTCACCCTCGGTGAAACCGTCGGAAACTCGTACTCCGTGCTTTCCGGACTCAATGCCGGAGACCAGGTCATCGTCTCCAGCACCCAGTTCCTCGTCAACGGAATGCCGGTTCATCCCCTGGGCGCCTAGCGCCAGTTTTTTTGAATAAGCGCCCTCGCTGCAGGGCATCAGGCGGAGCCGCGCTGCCGCGCCCGCCGGCAACATAAAGGAAAGAAGGCCCCGCTTGTTTGTTGATTTCTTTATTCACCGGCCTGTCTTCGCAACGGTCTGCGCCCTGCTCATCATTCTCGCGGGCGCAATCTCCATTCCCACGTTGCCCATCTCCATGTATCCCGCACTGGCCCCGCCGATGGTTGGAGTTGTTTCCAACTACGTGGGCGCCAATGCAGACACCGTCGAGAAGGCCGTCACCATTCCCCTCGAAGAGTCCATCAACGGCGTCGAGGGCATGCGTTATATCAGCTCTGCCAGCACCAACAACGGCACGAGCCAGATCTCGGTCACGTTTCAAACCGGCTACGACCTCAACATTGCCGCCGTCGATGTGCAGAACCGCGTCGCCAGCGTCACCGGCCGGCTGCCCGCTGCAGTCAACGCCACCGGCATCTCCATCAGCAAGGCAAACAGCAACTTCGTCTTCGGCGCAGGCTTCTTCACCCGCGACGGCCGCTACTCCAACGAGTTCATCTCCAACTATCTCGACGTCTACGTCAAGGACGCAATCAAGCGTGTCCCCGGCGTAGGCGACGTTGAAATCTTCGGCGAGCGCAAATACGCCATGCGCGTCTGGATCGACCCCGTCAAGCTCGCCGCCAACGGCCTGACCGCCGTCGATGTCGTCAGCGCCCTCGCCGAACAGAACGTCGAGATTCCCGCTGGTCAGCTCGGCCAGCCGCCCTCTGATTCCAAACAGGCTTTCCAAATCCCCGTCCGCGTCGTCGGACGCCTCAGCAGCCCTCAGGAATTCGAAAAGATCATTGTCAAAGACACTCCCAGCGGTGTCATCCTTCTCAAGGATGTGGGCCACGCTGTCGTAGGCGCCGAGGACTACAGCTCCAGCCTCAAGTACAACGGCCATCCGGCGCAGGGCATCGGCGTCCAGCAGCTCTCCAACGCCAACGCACTCGCCGTGGATGCACAGGCCAAGGCCGTCCTCAAGGAACTCTCCAAGAGCTTCCCGCCGGGCCTCGAATACGCCGTCGCCTTTGACTCCACCACCGTCGTCGGTGATTCGATCCGGGAAGTGCTCGTCACGCTCGCCGAAGCCATCGCGATCGTCATCATCGTCATCTTCCTCTTCCTGCTTGACTGGCGCGCCACCATCATCCCCGCCGTCACCATCCCCGTCTCCCTCATCGGCACCTTCGCCTTCATCAAGCTCTTCGGCTTCTCCATCAACTCGCTCACCCTCTTCGGCATCACGCTGGCCACAGGTCTCGTCGTCGACGACGCCATCGTCGTGATTGAAAACGTGCAGCGCCACATTGCCATGGAGCACTCTGACCCGCACGAGGCCACCTCGCGCGCCATGGGCGAAGTCACCAGCGCCGTCATCGCCACATCGCTCGTGCTCATCGCCGTCTTCGTGCCCGTGTCCTTCTTCCCCGGCACCACCGGCATTCTCTACCGGCAGTTCTCGCTTACCATTGCCTTCTCCATTGCCATCTCGGCCTTCAACGCGCTCACGCTTTCGCCCGCACTGTCTGCCCTGTTCCTCCGTGGCGAAGAAGCGCGTCCCCATCAGCTCGACTTCCTGCGCATCCGTCCCGTCTCCCGCGCCTTTGCCGCCTTCATTCATGGTGCAGACCGCTTCATCGAGTGGCTCGGCAAATCCTATGCACAGGCGATTCACGTCGCGCTGCGTGTCCGCTATGTGCTGCTTGTCGTCTTCCTCATCGGCCTCGGCTCAACCGTATGGCTTTACCAGCACGTCCCCACCGGCTTCATCCCGCAGGAAGACCAGGGATTCCTCATCGGGATCGTGCAGGCGCCTCCCGGCTCATCGCTTGCCTATACGTCGGCCCTCTCTGACCGTGCGGCGGCCATCATCGGCACCAACCCAGACATTGCCGGCGCCTTCGCAGTCACCGGCTTCAGCTTCTCCGGCGGCGCCTCCAACCAGGGCATGATCTTTATCGCCACCAATCCCGCCGATCAGCGCCGCGGCAAGGGCCATTCCGCCGCGGACATCGTGCGCGATCTTGCACCCAAGCTCCAGGGCCTCATGTTTGCGCCCAACGGAGGCCTCGTCGCCGTCATCCAGCCGCCCGCCGTGCAGGGCGTCGGCAGCTATGGCGGCTTCCAGTTCATGCTGCAGGACACCGGCGTCAACACGCTCTCCGATCTTGATCGCGTCGCGCACCAGATCGTCAACGGCGCCCGCGCCCGCAACGATCTCACCGGTCTCATCACCACTTTTTCGGCCAACGACCCGCAGGTGCTCGTCACCATCGATCGCGAAAAGGCAAAAGCCCTCGGCATCCCGCTCTCGCAGATCACCACCACCCTCGGCGTCTACATGGGCTCGCAGTACGTCAACGACTTCGACTTCAACAACCGCACCTACCGCGTCTACGTGCAGGCCGATCAAGGCTTCCGCAGAACCACCAACGATCTGCACAGCTACTATGTGCGCTCAAACAGCGGCCAGATGGTCCCCCTCGACAATCTTGTCAGCGTCGCGGAGAGTGCGGGCCCGCCCGTCATCTCCCACTACAATCTCTTCCGATCCGTCGAAATCGACGGTTCCCCAGCGCCCGGATACAGCTCCGGCCAGGGCATCGCCGGCATGGAAGATCTGGCAAAAAAAGTCATGATGCCCGGCATGCGCTACGAGTGGACCGGCCTCACGCTCGACGAAATCGAGTCCAGCGGCAAAGCCATGGTCATCTTCGGCCTGGGCATCCTCGTCGTCTACCTCACGCTTTCCGCGCAATATGAGAGCTTCGCCCTGCCGTTCATCATCCTGCTCGCTGTGCCCATGGC
>JBAUTX010000331.1:0-7639 GCA_049582405.1 Occallatibacter sp.
CGCAGTCACGAATCGCTTTCTACCACTGGCCGAATTCGTCCACTGAGCCTTACCAACCAGGTCGCCGTTGAAAGATGCCGAGCCGGAGGTGACCTTGAAGGTGGCGTGAACGCTCTCACCCGGTGCAACTGCGTCAGTGAATGTCTTCGACATCTCGGTGGTGCCCGCAACGAAGGAGGTCCACTGCTTGCCGGGCACGGAAATGCTCAGTTGAACGCCCGCTGCGGGCGCCCCAGTGGTATTGGTGAAGGTCACAGTGGTGTCCTGTGAGGATCCCGGCGAGAACGTCTGGAGTGCTGGGGGAGTGGAAGCTGCCGACGCAGGGCCCAGGCTTAGCGGCGCCACGTTATACCCAGCAGCCACAATGTTGGCCTGAACCGCCTGGTCGGTGGCATCGGTCGGGAAGGTGCCCGCGGCCGTCATGGCGCCTTCATAGAAGGTCCCCTGCGAGCCGTTGCTGTTATCGCCGCCGTTGCCGAGCAGGATAGCCCCCTGTTTGCGCATCGGGTCATAGGTGGCATTGACCCGCGGTCCATCGAACATTACGGAAAGAGCGCCCTTTTGAGCGTCGCCACCCATGGAGGTCCAGTGGTGTGCTTCGCCTTTGGCCATCGCTGTGACGAATCGCCAGGTGATACTCGGCAAATTTGGGCAACCTTTGGATCCATCCGGGTTGACGCAACCGACCAAGTTGTTTTCCTGGTCGGTCATGATCCACGGACCAGTACCGGTTCCGTGATACCAGGGCGTGGCGTTGCCGAAGTAGGCGGTTTCCATCGTGCCGTTGTCATCGTCGCGGCTGTCGATTTCGGCGTTGCCGTAGTCAAAGCAGCAGCCGTTGTTGAAGTGATGGCCGTTGATCACCCAGTACTGCCCTTCTGCCTGGTCATCGACTGCCGTACCCTTCGCATCATTCTGCCGAAGACCCATGCCCGGTTCGATGAAGACTCCGTAGACCCTGTGGCCCATCATGGTCACCGGAGCCATGTCTGCAATCGGGAGATTGTTAAGCCCACCCATAGCCGGCCCGTGGAATCCGCCACGGGGCGCTTGTGTCAGATCGTTATGCCTGGGAGATTGGTCGTAGATGGTCGTGATCCAGCAGAAAGTGTTGACGCAGAACTTATCCTGCGCCGCGGCGTCGGCATATCCGCCCGCATCCGGGAAAGGCGACGCTACGGGCTGAACGACGCCAATGTCCAGAGTCTTGCTATCCGACTTGCGCAGCACTTGGTAGAGCGGCCCGTTGTACGAGGCATACAGCGCGCGCGTAGTACTATGCGCTGCCACACAGGGGGCACCGGCAGCAGCGTAGATGTCACATGGGCCCTTTGGCCTGGGTGGGCGAACAGGTGAATCTGCCGCGGCGTGTTGCGCCATTGCCAACGTGGCACCAAGACCAATGAGTGCCAGTACGACGATACGGACAACGTGAATTCGCATTGTCATGCTTATCCTGTCTGCATTGCTGGATGTGTATCGGCATCTTGAAGAGGAGAACCGTTCTCTCCCTCAAGATGCGCAGTTTCTTCAAATTGTCCTTCGGGAATACGTATACCACCAACTCCCGCAATTGGATGCGGTGAAAATTCGGAAGCATGGGCGTTTGCCATCGCCCATTACTCCGCTCTTGTGCGCTGACAAGGAGAATCCAGGATGAAGGACACAGCATGTCATCCGGTTTCAGGAATGCCCCGCTGCGTCGAATCTGTTCCTATAATCCGCAACGTTATGTCCCGGCGCTGGATCTGAAGTGCCTGGCGATCGTGCTTGCCTGGTTGACCGGACCTCAATTTTCTCCAGGATCGGTGTACGAAATCATACCCTTTGAGGCGCCCCTTCTGCTTCGTCACTTGAACATGCGCTCGCCGGTGCGTGCTACACTCGGGCGGCGGCGACAAGAACTCCACCGTAGAAGCCGATTGAGACAGGAGCCTTCAAGTTGTACTTGATCCGTCCCTTGATTCCGCAGATTTTCAAGCCCGTGCTCGCCATCCTCCTCCTCGCTCTTGGCTCAGAGCACACTCTCAAGGCTGCCAATTCCTCGCCGAGACTCAGAGGAATCGCTCATGCTGCGGTGCGGGTATCCAGCCTCGAGAAATCGCGCGCCTTCTTTGGGCACCTTGGTTTTCAGCAGGCTTTCGTCAGAAGTGCAAACGGCCACCCAACTGAGTCCTTCATCAAAATCAATGATCGCCAGTTCATCGAACTCTATCCGGCAAGCAATCCGTCACAGCAGCCTGGATTCATGCACGTGTGCTTTGAATCCAGTGACCTGGAGGATCTGCGCAATGCCTACGTTGCCCGGGGATTGACCCCGATTCATGTGCTTCGTGCAGGCGCTGGGAATCTACTCTTCACCATGCGGGGTCCGGAAGATCAAAACCTCGAATACACGCAATACATGCCAGGCTCGATGCACATGCAGGATCGTGGCAATCATCTGGGCCCCGATCGCATCTCAGATCACCTGCTGGCCGTCAGCGTCCCGATGCAAGACCCTGTCGCAGCGCGCACTTTCTACATGGGAAAAATGGCTTTTACGACCGCTTTGGCGCCAACTGCGTCGCTCCGCGCGGGGCATTTCTGGCTAGCTCTTCCTGGCCAGGACGATGAATTTGTAGCAATCACACCGCGAATGACGAATGAGTCCTTTGAGTTGGTTTTTGCCGTGCCGGACCTTCGGCAAACGAAAGTGCGACTCCAGGCATTAGGGCTGCACGTGCAAAGGGGCAATGGGTCTGTCGCGATTCAGGATCCCGACGGCAATCGCCTGATCTTTGTCCAGAAATGAGCGGTCCGCCATCAAATGCACGTAGCCTGGATGCCGCAATCCCTCTTCGCTCTTCGGAGCTCCCGCGTGCAATTGCGAAAAGACACCGGCGGCACGCAGCCAATTAGGTGAGGACACGCAGTGACCCGCAAGTTCACGACGCGCACGTCTCGCTAAGGATTTTTCGTATCGGAGAGATATTTTCATTCGCAACGCAGGAAGTGTATAAAGGGTTCCGCGCGTGCGTTTCTATGCTCACGATGATGCCCCGATGCTTACCCGATCAAATCATCAACTAAGTCATGCGCCGCTGCTTGCAAAGCGCCTGCAGCACGGCACGCCAAGGTAATTTGCACGAGAAAGCGGAACCACCCCGCTGGCGAGATGCCATTGGGCACGCTCTGAGCATCACTCTAAAAGGAGCCTGATCGTTTTCATGAATCGCGGAATCATCTTGTCTGCTGCTCTTCTTCTGTGTCTTTTTCT
Source organism: Occallatibacter sp. (assembly GCA_049582405.1). Taxonomy (GTDB): domain Bacteria; phylum Acidobacteriota; class Terriglobia; order Terriglobales; family Acidobacteriaceae; genus Telmatobacter. The sequence continues at coordinate 3,260 of JBAUTX010000331.1, forward strand.
TACAGCGGGCGCATCCGAACTGCCGGCTTCATGGGTCGATAAGGATTCTAGGCATCGTGTGATCCGCTTGACGTCAGAGGCAGGATCTTCAGGCTTTTACTTCAACGTGAATGCCTACACCCCGGATGGCAAGGCGATGGTGTACAACGCACCAGACGGCATCCACGCACTCGATCTTTCCACATTCAAGACACGGCTTGTTGTTCCGAATACACCGTTGGCCCCGAGGATCGATCCCAAAAGCCGTGAAGCCATGATGGGCAGAGTCCACGCGATCGTCGAGGGGCGCAAGACGAACTCGATCTTCTTCTCAAAGTTCGATGAGGCAACAAAGCTGAACACACTGTACAAGGCCTCGGTCGATACGGGTGAGGTGACGCGGCTGGTGACTCTGCCGGCCCGCGCCAGCATTGCAACGATCAACGCAGACGAGACATTGGGCGTTGGGACGTTTATGGAACACGAGGAAGATGTCGTACGGGAATACGGCAGAAACTTCCCGGCAAACGCACAATCAACTCCAGGCGGTCGATCCCACCAACCCCAGTCAGGCTTCCTGGTGCAACCGGAAGGCAAGGGCGAGATGATGGAGCGACGGCTTGCCGCGCGGATTCCGGTTGTCTTGTTCAGCATCAACTTGCAAACCGGAAAGGTCACAGAGCTGCTGCACGCCACGGACTGGATTGGCCACATGCTCTTTTCACCGACGGATCCGACTTTGTTGATGTATTGCCATGAGGGACCATGGCAGAAAGTCGATCGAATCTGGACCATCCGTACGGATGGCACACAGAACACGCTCATCCACAAGCGCACAATGGCAATGGAGATTGCTGGACATGAATTCTGGGGTCTTGATGGCAAGACCATCTGGTATGACTGGCAGTATCCCAAAGGCGAGGATTTCTTTCTAGCCGGTTATGACGTCGATACACACAAGCGGGTCGCGTATCACATGCAACGGAACGAATGGTCCATCCACTTCAATCTCACACAGGGTGAGACTCTCTTTGCTGGGGATGGCGGCGATCCCGGGCAGGTAGCCAAGGCGCCCGACGGCGAATGGATCGAACTCTTCCATCCGCAATTAATCCCCGTGGGACAGGGTGCACTGAACGATCCCACTTTCTGGCAGCCAGGCGTGTTCCACTCGGAACACCTCGTGAATATGTCGCACCACAACTACCGGCTGGAACCGAATGTACGCTTTTCTCCAGACAAGAAGTTAGTCATCTTCACCAGCAACATGTTTGGCCCCAGCTATGTCTTTGGTGTTGAGGTGGAACGGGCCGTGAATCCCAATGCGTCTGAGGTGCAATCCACGCCCGTTCTAGCAAGCGAATTTAACCCAATGCATCCCGGCCCCACACACGAAGTACGTTAGACCGTGTGCTCTGGCAGTTAAGGCGTGAGCCCCCAACATGGTGCAACAAATGACATCACAAATTCTTTGAGGAGCTGTGCCGCAAGGATGCCCGCGACTTGAATCTGACCCAACCTGATCTGCTCGCAGACTTCACTTTGTCAGCGACGCCGATTCCGCCTAAGGTGCACGACGTGACAAGGATTCTTGAGGTCTTAGAATAAGAACGTCAGTGCACCCGATCTCCTTGACTGAGGGCAACGCCACATCCATCCAACTCACACACAGAAGAGCACTCCGATGAAACGACCAAATCAACAAGCAACCGAGAGCATCGCTGACTGCATACTTTATCGCGCGAAGTCAATTTTGCTTGCGTCCCTTCTGCTGAGCGCCGCGTCCCCATTTTCACGGGCTCAGAACCTCCATCTGACATTTGTGAATCCCCCGCCTGATGCGCGCCCGACGATGCGCTGGTGGTGGTTTGGCCCAGCGGTTGTGAAGCCGGAATTGAGGAAAGAACTCGAGACCATGCGCAGCGCCGGAATCGGCGGCGTCGAGATTCAGCCAGTCTATCCACTGACGCTCGACGATCCAGGGAAAGATATTCACAATTTTCCTTACCTGTCGCCTGAGTTCCTGGAAGATGTGAGCTTCGCAAACTCGACAGCTCGATCACTAGGCCTCCGTGTCGACATTACGCTTGGAAGCGGCTGGCCGTATGGCGGGCCCAAGACGACGCTTGCGCTCGCGGCGGGAAGGCTGAGAGTTGCCGCAGTGCCCATCTCAAGCCCAGCGATTGCACCTCCTCCTCTTGCACCAGGAGAGAGCATCATTGCTGCTTTTGCAGTCAACGGTACTGAGAAATCCTTTGATCCTGCCGGTGCGCGCCAAATCGACCTTGCGACTGGCGCTGTCCCTAAAGCCAGTGGACCACAGGCTGCAATCTTCTTCATCGCCAGCCATACGCGGCAAACAGTCAAGCGCGCGGCGATGGGAGCCGAGGGCTATGTCCTTGACCACTTTTCGCGTGCTGCAATTGACGAGCACCTGGCAGACGTCGGAACTCCGCTTGTCAATGCATTTGGCAGCAAGCCTCCGTATTCGGTCTTCTCGGACTCGCTTGAGGTCTATGGCTCGGATTGGACAGCCAATCTGCCTGCTGAATTTCGCAAGCGCCGCGGATACGATTTGATTCCGCATCTCCCGCAGTTGCTTGCCGGTGGCACGCCTGAAGCAGAGGCAGTACGCCACGACTGGGGACTGACACTCTCTCAACTGGTTCGGGAGAACTACCTCGCCCCGCTCACAGCCTTTGCCGAAGCTCACCACACGCGCTTCCGGTCGCAAACGTATGGCGAACCCGCTGTGACTCTCGCAGACGAGGCGGTTGCGAACCTGCCTGAAGGGGAGGGCCCGCAGTGGCGCGCATTCTCATTTACGCGCTGGGCAAGTTCGGCCAACCATCTTTACGGTCGCAACGTCACTTCTGCGGAGACATGGACATGGCTCCATTCACCGGCTTTCAGGGCGACCCCCCTGGACATGAAGGTCGAAGCAGACCGCATGTTTCTGTTGGGGGTCAATCAGTTCGTCGGTCATGGCTATCCGTATTCTCCCGCCGGCGCTGGTGAGCCAGGCTGGGCCTTTTATGCAGCGGGCGCCTTCAACTCACATAATCCATGGTTTCCCGTAATGCCAGATGTCATGCGCTATCTCCAGCGCATAAGCTGGCTACTGCGCCAGGGCAAGCCTGCTAACGATATTGCCATTCTTCTTCCAGAAGATGATGCACAAGCAGCCTTCACGCCCGGTCACGTCTCTGTCACCGACGAGATGAAGCGGCGGATCACGCCGGAACTCATGGCCGCCATTCTTGATGCAGGCTACAACATCGACTACATCGACGCCGCTTCGATCCAGAAACTCGGTACAGTTCCCTACCCCGTGTTGATACTTCCCTCAACAGAACGCATCCCGCTTAACGCATACAAAACACTTGCAAGGTATGCAGACAGCGGTGGGAAGATCATTTCAATCGGAGAGACACCCTCGCGGGCTCCCGGCCTTCTGGAACAGAAGCAGGATGAAGAGATTACTGCGCTCTCCAGCAGGCTCTTCGGTGCCCAAGGTGCGCGCGCCGGAGGCATCGTTGTCTCAATCGACGAACTAGCTGGGCAGATCCGGCGCTCCCTCGCGCCAGACCTTGACAGCTCAGGACATATGACCGGTGTTGGATTCATCCACCGGAGATTGCCGCAATCCGACGTCTATTTCGTTGCGAATACAAGCAATCTGCCCATCGATGGCACTCTCAAGTTCCGTGCCGTCAGATCATTCCTGCAGGAATGGGACCCTGACAACGGGAAGATCATTGCATCGACACAATATCGGCCGGACATTGGCATATCAGTCGCCCTGGCCCCCTACGAGTCGCGCATTTTTGTTGTGCAGGACAAATCTGAGATGGCCGGCTCAACGACTTCCACATCCATCGCGAACCCCCAGGTCAGCGGTAAAGTGCAAATTGTAGATCTCAGCAAGCAATGGCAAATCCGCTTTCCCGACACTAAGGCGCCCCTGAAGATGAACGCTCTGGATACCTGGACAAACCTTGCGGGTCGTGCATATTACTCGGGGGAAGCCGTCTATTGGCGCACCTTTACACTCGAACAGAACCAGTCAGCAATCCGGCGAATCTTTCTTGACTTCGGCACTGGAGCGCCCACCGTCGACACCCGGCCGCCCAATGCCAATGGTATCCACGCGCTTCTTGACCCCCCAATCCGCGAAGCAGCTGTCATCTTTGTCAATGGCCAGCGAGTCGGCACTCTCTGGCATCCTCCATACAGAATCGATATCACTAACGCGGCACATCAGGGACGAAATCAGATTGAGGTGCGCGTGTACAACACAGCCATCAACGAGCTTGCAGGTCAGCCACCTCACGACTACTCAGCCCTCTATGCACAACTTGGAAAACGATTTGAGCCGCAAGACATGAACAACCTTCAGCC
>JBAUTX010000332.1:0-10126 GCA_049582405.1 Occallatibacter sp.
GAATGTGCTCTTCGCGAACAATCACGATGGGACGTTTTCTGAGATTTCCGGTCCGTCAGGGTTGGATTTTCTGGAAGACAGTCGAACGTTTGTGCTGGCGGATCTGGATCACGACGGAAGACTCGAAGTCATCCTGAAGAACCGCAACGCACCGCAACTGCGCGTGATGCACAACGCGATGACCGACCTGGGGAAGTCCATCTGCTTTCGGTTGCGCGGAACGAAGAGCAATCGGGATGCGATCGGCGCCTCCGTTACCGTGGAGGTGGCGGGACTGCGGCAGACAAAGTATCTGCAGGCGGGCACGGGATTTCTGGCGCAGCACACGCGCGAGCTGTTCTTCGGACTCGGCTCCGCGGAGGGGCCGATCCGCGCGACGGTGCGCTGGCCGAATGGCGGCGCGCAGATGTTTGAGAATCTGCCCGCAAATCACCGCGTCGAGATCGAAGAAGGATCTGCGTCTTTGAAGTCCACGCCCTTTACAGCAACAGTGGCTGCGTTTGCCAGACCTGCACCAGCGCAGAGAGAAAGTGCTCTGCCGCAGAATGTGTACACGTGGCTGATTGAGCCGCTGAAGGCTCCGGATTTTACGCTGCCCGACCTTGCAGGAGCTTCGCATAGCCTGCAGGCACTCCTGGGCGGGTTTGCGCTTGTCGCTTTCTGGTGCATGGATGCGCCAGAAAGCCTCGCGCTGCTGCATGCGCTGGAGCGCGAAGCTGCTGCCATGCATCGCGCCGGCATCAAGGTCGTTGCGGTTCATCTGGATGCGCCCGCTGAGGCGCAGACAGCGCGCGCGTATGCCGCGCAGCAGCGATTCAGCTTTCCGGTTCTGTTTGCGACACCGGAGGTTGGCGGCGTCTACAACATCCTCTATCGGCATCTCTTTGATCGCCGACGCGATCTTGCTCTTCCGGCTTCCTTGCTGATCGATGGCGAGGGCATGATCGTGAAGGTGTATCAGGGCCGCCTCGATACGGCGCAAGTGATGAACGATGCGCGGTCGGTGCCTGTGACGCAGGATGCGCGGATGGCGAAAGCGCTGCCGTTTCGTGGCGTGCTGGTGCAGGACTCATTCAAGCGCAATGACTTCACCTATGGTGTTGCAATGTTCCAGCATGGATACCTGGAGGAGGCCGCTCAATCGTTTCGCCAGGTGATCGCGACGAAGCCGAATGATGCGGACGCCTACTACAACCTGGGAACACTGAGCCTGCGCCGCAACGATCTGAAAGCTGCTGCCGAGTATCTCGAAAAGACCGTGCAGCTGAAGCCGGATTATCCAGAGGCGTGGAATAATCTGGGCATGATTGCCGCTCAGCAGGGACGGATGGATGAAGCCATCACGGATTTTGAGCGGTCCCTGCAGTTGAGGCCGGACTACGGAACGGCGCTGCTGAATCTGGGAAATGTGTACCGGCGCATGAAGGAGTTTGAGAAAGCTGGAGGCTATCTTGACCACGCCATGCGCGTGCAGCCCGATGATCCCGAAGTGAATTACAGCCAGGGCATGCTGCATGCGCAACAGGACCAGTTGCAACGCGCGGAGGAGTTTCTTACCAAAGCTGTGGCGCTGCGTCCCAATTATCCAGAGGCACTGAACAACCTGGGTGTGCTCTACGTGCGCGAGCAGAACTACCCGAAAGCGATGGATGCATTTGAGACGGGAATCAGAGTTGCGCCTGCCTACGCGCAGTCCTATCTGAATCTGGCCAATCTCTACACGATGCTGAACGACAAAGAGAAGGCGCGCGCGGTGCTGGAGCAGATGCTCCAGGTGTTGCCTGACAATGCCGCGGCAAAACGAAATCTGGAATTGCTACGATGAACGTTCAAACTCCCCTCAGCAACTGCCTCCACCGGATGTGGCGAAGGCGCGCGGGCAGCGTGCTCTCCGACGGCACATGCTTGCGAGCCTGTCTCTGTGCCTGCGTGCTCACGCTGAGCGCAGTGTCCTGGTGCCCTCTGGGCGAAGCTCAGCAGAAGCAGGCCGCTGCAAAGGTAGACCTGAGCGAAGCGACGAGCCTGCTGCAGCAGCACAGGCTGCATGAAGCGAAGACCGCGGTACTGGATCAGTTGAAGCTCCACTCGTCGAGTGTCGAAGGCTACAACCTGCTCGGCATCATTGAGGGCGAACAACAGGATTACCAGGGAGCGCTGGCCGCTTTTCAAAAGGCGCTCGCGCTGGCGCCGCGCTCCGTGAAGACGCACAACAATCTCGGAAGCCTCTTCGCGGAGGCGAAGCAATTCAATCTGGCTGAGCAGGAGTTTCGTGCCGCGCTCCGCATTGATCCCGCGGATCAGGATGGCAACTACAACCTGGGCACGCTCCTGATGATGAACGGCGATGCCGCGCAGGCGATTCCGCACTTTGAGCGGATTCATCCGCCGACGGTGGCGGCGCGCTTCAACCTGGTGCGAGCGTACTTCGCGACGAAGCGCGTGGCGGATGGGCTGCGCGCGGCTAATGAGCTCTCGGAGCAGGCCAGGGATCAGGTGCCGGTGCATTTTTCGCTTGGCGTCTTTCTCGCCTCGCAAAAGCAATACGCACAGGCCCAGCTTGAGCTGGAGCGGGCCGATGCGCTGCAGCCAGGGACGTTTGAGATTCTTTACAACCTGGGCGAGGTGTATCTGCGCATGGGCCAGACAGCGAAGGCGGACCTGGCGCTGAATCGGGCGCTCAAGCTGCGGCCGGACTCGGTGGATAGCCTCTCATTGCTTGCCCAATCCTACACAGCTGAGTCGCGGCCGCTGGATGCGCTGGATGTGCTGCTGCGCGCGCACAAGCTTGCTCCGGAAAATCCCGATGTGATCTACCAGATGGCCCAGGTGAGCATGTCGCAAAACTATTTCGAGGATGCGATTCCGCTGCTGGAAGATGGGCTGAAGTTCGCGCCGAATCGCGCCGATATGCTTGCTGCGCTCGGTGAGAGCTACTTCATGGCAGGCAAGGTGGATAAGGCCATTGAAGAGTTCAACAAGCTGGTCGCGGTGGAGGGGTCGGCGCGGTCGTATGCCTTCCTTGGCCTTTCCTACCGCAACCTGGGGCGCTTTGACGAAGCAAAAAGCTACTTTGAAAAGGGCCTGAAACTGGATCCGAAAAATGCGTTGTGCCTCTTCAATATGGGCTACATCGCCGAGCGACAGGGAGACGCGGCTGACGCAGAATCCTACTTCCAACAGACACTGAACACCAATCCCAACTTTCAGGATGCACTGCTCGAAATGGCGAATCTGAAGATTGTGGCGCGGCGCTTTGCGGAGGCAGAGCCGTTCTTGCGCAGGTATGTGCAGGTGAGCCACGACCCGGCATCCGGCTACTACAAACTTGCGATGGTGGAGCGCAGCCTGCATGAGACAGAGGCTGCAGAGCGCGATCTGAATGTGTTCAAGACGCTGTCGAAGAATGCATCCTCGGGGCCCTATCCGTATGAGCACTTGTTTGACTATCTGAATAACCGCTCGGCCTTGACGCCGAGCGCGCGCAACGAGCTGGACCTGAATCAACTGCTCGACGAAGTGAAGCGGCATCCTGACCAGCCGGAAGACTTGTATCTGCTGAGCAAGGCCTATCTGAAACTGGGCAGGATGGATGAGGCGAAGGCGACGATCCAGCAACTGGATCAGATGAGTGAGCATGATTATCGAACACTGACGGGAACAGGCGTTCTGCTTGCAAGTTTTGGACTTTACGCCGATGCGATTGCGCATTTTCAGAGGGCGCTCGCCATCAATCCCAATGCGGATGACATTAAATTCGATCTCGCGAACGCGTATTTCAGGCAGCGATCGTATGCGCAAGCGCTGGAGATTGCGAAGACCACATCGGATGCAGCACAAAAGGATGATGCCTATCTTGCGCTGCTGGGCGATATCTACGCTCATTTAGGAGAAATGGATTCCGCGATGCACATCTATCAGGATGCGATTGCGCGCAATCCTGATAACGATCAGGCCTATCTGTCGCTCGCGTTGCTCGAACTGCGTGGCGGCAATCTGGCAGAAGCACAGCAGATCCTGAAAAAGGGGCAAGCGCGGATTCCAGCATCTGGAAAGCTCTTCTGGGGAGCAGGCTTGACCGCCGCACTCGCGGGCCAGGCAGACGAGGCGGCGCGCGATTTCAATCGCTCGATTGAGCTTCTGCCGGAGTGGCCCGGGGCGTACTCCACGCTGGGCGTCTTCTATTTCCAGACAGGGCAGATTGGCAAGGCCAGAGAGGTGCTTGACCGCTTCAAGGACAGCAGTGCACATGCCAGTCTTGAGGTGAGCCAGATTGAAGCTGTGCTGGATCGTGCTTCGAGTTCCCCGTCGCAGGCTGCCCACGCGATGACCGCAGAAGATAAATCGCAGCTCTTGCAATTGGCTGTTTCTCTTGCGGACAGGACGTTATGAGGAAGAAGGCAGGCGAACGGTTGAGCAGAGCGGAATGGAAAGAGGCTGATTTCGATCCATCCCGTCGGCGGGTCAGGCCCTTGCCCTGCTTGTGGCGTGCGGGCCGGCGATGGCTCGCGTTCTGTGCGCTTGGGATGACGCTCGCCATGCCAGCACTTGTCGCAAGCCAGAAACAGAACACGAAAGCGGAAGCCAGCGCCGGCATTCCTGTTCATTTCACCGACATTCGGAAGCAGGCCGGCATCACGTTCGTGCAGGACTCAACGGGCTCAGCGGAGAAGTATTACCTGGAGACCATGGGGACTGGCGTTGCGTGGCTGGACTACGACCAGGATGGGCTGATGGACTTGTACTTTGTGCAGTCCGGCGCGACGGATGCCTACAAACCGGCGAAGACCCTGCACTCTGCGCTGTATCACAACAATGGCGATGGGACATTTACCGATGTGACGGCGAAGGCGGGCGTGGGCGGTGAAGGCCACTACGGGCAGGGCGTCGCGGTGGGCGACTTTGACAACGATGGCTATCCTGACCTGTATGTGACCGGATATGGAAGCGCGATTCTCTATCACAACAACGGCGACGGCACCTTGACGGATGTGACGACGAAAGCAGGCGTGGCGGACAGTGGCAACTGGTCCACCAGTGCGGGCTGGTTTGACTTTGACAAGGATGGATGGCTGGACCTTGTCGTGACGAATTATCTGGACTGGAGTCCGCAAAACAATTTGTGGTGTGGGGAGCGCGCTCCGGGATACCGCGCTTACTGCAATCCGAATAACTATAAGGGACAAAAGACAAAGCTGTATCGCAATAACCACGACGGCACCTTCACCGATGTGAGCGATAAGTCAGGAGTGGGGGCGGCAGAGTCCAAGGGCATGGGCGTGGTGCTGGCTGACCTGAACAACGACGGCTGGACCGATATCGCCATCGCAAACGATACCTGGCCTAACTTCTACTTTGAAAACCACCGCGACGGAACCTTCACCGATGAGTCACTGCTTTCTGGTCTCGCAGCCAGCGAAGACGGCCGCTATGAAGCCGGCATGGGCATTGATGCGGCGGATGTGGATGGCGATGGATTGCTGGACATCTACATCACACATCTTGATTTTGAGCTGAATCGTCTCTATCACAACAACGGCGATGGGACGTTCACGGATATCACCTATCCCTCGGGGATCGGCAACAAGGCAATGACGCTGAGTGGAGTCGCGGCAAAGTTTATTGACTATGACAACGATGGCTGGCCTGACATTGTGCAGGCCAATGGGGCGATGGTCGATAACGTGGCCCTGTATCACAGCGAGGTGACGTACAAAGAACCCCTGCTGATGTTTCATAACCTGGGCAAGGGGCATTTTGAAAAGGCTTCGGAAGCGATGGGGCCGGACTTCATGCGCCCGGTTGCGGGCCGAGGGCTGGCGACGGCGGATTTTCTGAATGACGGAACGATGGGCATTGCCGTGAACTGCAGGGGCGACTCGCCGGAACTGTTGCGCAACGAGGGCGGCGGCGCAAACCACTGGCTCGAGGTGCTGCTCATCGGCACCAAGTCGAACCGCGACGGGATTGGCGCCTCGCTCAAGCTCACAGCGGGAGACTGGGCCCACGTGGAGCAGGCGAAGGGTGGCACGAGCTACATGTCTGCGAGCGACCCCCGAATTCATTTTGGACTGGGAGGACAAACCAAGGTGGATTCGCTGGTGATTACCTGGCCGAGCGGGCAGGTGGACAAGCTGACAAATTTGGCAGCCGACCAGATCATTGCGGTGAAGGAAGGAGCGGGCGTTGTGCGTCACCCGTTCCCCAAAGTGCCGCGTAAGTAGGCCGCACTCTGCGCCGGGCGCCTGTGCAACGGCAGGCGCGGCGCTTTCCAACCGCATGTTGGCCTCAATATAATTTCGCCATCTCATGATTCTTCCACGCAGACATTTTCTCGGCTCTTCTTTGACGCTTCTCAGCGGCACGCTTCTGGACGTATTGGCGACGCCCCTGTGGAAGTGGAACAAGGCGATGACGGTTGAAGCAGCGGTGACGACGACGCCAGGTTCTCCCGTGCAGTTCATTGACGTGGCCGAAAAGGCGGGTCTCACCGTTCCCAATGTCTGGGGAGGGATCGACCACAAGCGCGTCATCATCGAGACCAAGGGCAGCGGCATTGCGTTTTTTGACTATGACAATGACGGCTGGCTGGATATTTATCTTTCCAACGGCAACCGGCTCGATACGGATTGGCCCGCAGGCAAGGCGCCCACCACGCACCTCTACAAGAACAACCGGGATGGCACGTTCACCGATGTCACGGAGCGCTCGGGGCTGGGCCGGACGGGATGGCAGACGGGCATCTGCGTGGGCGACTACAACAACGACGGGTGGGATGATCTCTTCTGCACCTTCTGGGGCCACAACATTCTGTTCCGCAATAACGGCGACGGCACGTTCACGGACGTCACGAAGCAGGCCGGGCTCAACCAGGAGCATGGCCGCTGGGGAACGGGGTGCACGTTTCTCGACTATGACCGCGATGGGCGCCTCGATTTGTTTGTATGCAACTTCATCAAGCTGGACCCGGACAAGCCGCTCACGCCGAAGGATATGAGCTTCTGCCAGTGGAAGGGCATTCCCACGATGTGCGGCCCGCGCGGACTGCCCGGCGAGACGAATCTGCTCTACCACAACAATGGGGATGGCACGTTTACCGATGTCTCGGAGAAGTCCGGCATTCTGAAACCGGGCCCGCGCTACTCGATTACGGCTGTTTCTTACGACTTTGATAACGATGGCTGGCCGGATATCTACATTGCCGTGGACTCCATGCCGAGCATGCTGCTGCAGAATAACCATGACGGGACATTCACCGATATCGCGGTGTTGGCCGGCTGCGCCTACAACGAAGACGGGCACGAGCAGGCCGGCATGGGCATTGGCGTGGCGGATTATGATTGCGATGGCTGGCTCGACATCTTCAAGACAAACTTTGCGGATGACACGTGCGATCTGTACCACAACAATGGCGACGGCACGTTCAGTGATGTTTCGTTCACCGCGGGCGTAGGCATTAACAACAACTTCGTGGCGTGGGGATGCGGCTTCATCGACTATGACAACGATGGCTGGACGGACATCGTGCAGATCAACGGTCACGTATATCCCGAGGTGGACAAATACAATTTCGGCGAGACCTTCAAGAATCCCCGGCTGGTGTACAGGAACCTGGGCAACGGCCATTTCAAAGATGTGTCCGCCGAGATGGGACCGGGGATTACAGAGCGATTCTCCAGTCGCGGCGCGGCGTTTGGCGACTACGACAACGACGGCGGCATGGACATGCTGATCCTGAACATGAATGACATTCCCTCCCTGCTGCACAATGTGGGCGGGAATCGACAGAACTGGATCAAGATCAAGCTGATTGGAACCACGTGCAATCGCACGGCGATTGGCGCGCGGGTGCGCGTGATGACCGGCAAACATGTGCAGATGGACGAGGTGCACAGCGGGACGAGCGTCATGTCCCAGAGCGATCTGCGCCTGCACTTCGGGCTTGGATCGGCTGAGATTGTGGACCTGATTGAGGTGAAGTGGCCGACGACGCAGAAGGTGGAACGCTTCACCAACGTGAAGGCGAACCAGATCATTACGATTCGCGAAGGGAGCGGAACTTATGTTCCCTTCAGCCTGAACGCGAAAAAGTAGACGACGCGCCGATTTGATCCGCACCTTCGAATGATGCCGAGCTCACGGTGCTTGCGCGGAGCTATGCGCTGGGGCTACGAGGAATTGCTTGATCTCCTTGCGCTGCCGCTCCACATCTGCTGCCTGCTCCTTGCGAATGGCGTCATGTAATGCGAACTGCTGGGCGGCCTGCTCGCGCTGGCCAAGGCGGTCGTATGCGACTCCGAGGCGATAATAGGCTTCGGCCAGTTTTGGATCGGCATGAATCGCCTTCTGATAGTCGCCGACCGCTTCTTTGAAGTTGTGCTGCGTGGCGCTCAGGTTGCCGAGTTGGAGATAGGCATCTGCGCATTCGGGATCGAGGGTGACGGCGCGGAGCAGCTGCGCCTGTACTGCCGCAATATGTTGCGCGTCGACTGCAGTGCCTGCCTGCTTCCAGAGCGCCATCGCGTAGAAGTAGTGCGCGAGCGAATCGTCCGGGTACAGCTGCACGAAGCGGCCCAGCTTCTCTTCGACGCAGGCCAGAGGATCGGGCACAGCGATTTCGATCTTGCCCATGAAGAGGTAAGGCTCGCGATGGGAAGGATCAAGGTCTGAGGCTTCGCAGAGGCGGCGAGCCGCGTCATCATACAACGCGCCTGCAAAGAGCGCGCCTCCAAGGGCGACCAGCATGCGCGAGGAATGCGGATAGGCCTTCACGCCCTGCTCGAAGACCTGGCGCGCCTGCAGCACAGCGCGGTGCAGAAGCAGCTCCGAGCCCCAGTCAAAGTAGTTCTGCTCGCTGGGATCGAGTTGCGCGGCGGCCTCATACTCGTGCACGGCTGCGAGCGGGTCTCCCGAAGCCTCATCGATCTCTGCGGCGAGTCGATGGATGTCTGCGGTATTGCGCGCGGCAAGGAGATGCGCGACATGCTCGCGAGCCTGCGGCCACTGCTGCACACCTTGACAGGCCTTCGTGAGGTCAAGCTCGTTCTCAACGTTTGCGGGATCGATTCCGTAGGCTGCCTGCAACCAGGGCAAGGCATCCTTGTATCGTCCCTGGTCGAGATAGAACCGGCCCAGACGGTGATTCGCGTCGAAGCTCTTTGGGGCTTTTGCCTGTTGCGCGCGCAGAGCACTTTCTGTCGCCCTGGACGCGGCGGAAACAGGCTCTCCTGTCTGCTCACTCTTTGATCGGAGCGCCAGTGTCTCTCGCGTGAGGGCCTCGCTGGTCCTGAGACTCGAGTCCGATCCGTGACCTCCCGCTGCAGTCCAGTCGGTGACGCCGGCGACCGTGAAGTTTGGATCGTCTGCGAACTGCATGGTCTGCGCGGCTGCGCTGGCTGGCGCAAGTTTGAGGTCAATGGTGAGAATCGACTGCGTTGGCGTGATCTGTACGGGTGCTGATTGACTGCGCAATGCGTCATTCTCGGCGTCGAGCGTGTAGCTGCCGGTGGCGAGGCCGGCAAACTCGAATGCGCCCTGAGCATCCGTCTGCACGTTGAGGATCGGCATACTCGCCGACCCATGCAGATGCACAAAGGCGCCCGCGACCCCTTTGCCTTGCACGTCCAGCACCTTGCCCTGAATCCGGGATGATCCGGTCGCGACAACCACTCCCTGGCCGCTTGCGATCGCGCCGGCGCAGAGCAGAAGCATCCCTGCGAGGACACGCGTGCGGGCATATATGGGACGAAAATACGCAAACGATGCGGTGGCAGCATGGCGGACGGCAAATCGAAGGATGTGTGCGTTCCGTGCCATAACTCTCTTGCGGCGGCGTCCCATCGTCTCGAGAATCGGGCCTGCGCAGGCCAACTGCGCAACGCCAATGGACCTGCCGTGCGTAGTCCTATTGTATGTCCGGGGCTTCATCCTGCAGCGTTCCCTGGCAACCGGCAAGCCAGCAGGCTGCGGCGCATCCGCACCGGGCAGGGTGCATGCGCCGGCCCGCAAAGGCTAGATGCGCTCCTGCGGAGCAGCAACTGCCGTGAACTCGACCGTCTTCGTTCCGAGACGAGGATGGCGTGCTGTGAGCCGGATGCGGCCCGGCGCTTGCCCGGCACGGATCCAGATG
>JBAUTX010000333.1:0-7581 GCA_049582405.1 Occallatibacter sp.
GGTCAGTCTCGACACGAACACCCTGGAATCGGTGAGCCGAAAGAGCTGCTGGGTTCGCAGCGCGGAGGGCGGGAAACGGCGTCTGCTGGAAGAGTCAAGGGCAGCAAGCATGACGTCTGCGCCCCAATGGGGGTGTCGAGACCGAGAGGGCGTCATGGGATCCGGAGAAGCAACTCTCATGTCCGAGAGCGACCTGATCATCGCCATGATTCACTCTTTGGTGCTTGCCATAGCCGAGTTCGACAAGGCCATCGTAGCCGCGGCAGCCATCGGTATGCACCACGGACTCCAAAGATGCTTTACCCGGAATGATGGCCTGTAGTGTGGCTTTCGAGGCATCCGGCACGGTCTCCGTACGGACGTGCTCCTCTCCCTTGAACAAATCGAAGGCGATGGTCTTTCCCAATGCACCTCGGCCTCGGCGGCCCCGCACGCGGCCATCCTCGTTGCCTTCTCCAGGCATACTCTTTTGCCTCTGGATGACTGCATCTGCGCTTTGCAGGCTACAATTCCGCATCTGATGCGCTCTCCGATGCACCGCTGCCTAATGTGGCACGGAATCAACCGGCTACCCGAGAGGTACGGCGGCAGCAACCTGCCAATTGCAACGAGAATCTTCTACCGCCCCGACGCGGTCTGTCTGCGATACTAGTCAGTTATGCCTATCGCAGACCTCCAACAAGCTGCCCAGAAGATTGCCGGATTTCTCGCCTCCCTCAACAAGTTGGGAGGCATGCGCCTCAAATACCGCATCGTTGCGGGCGATGGCGCGCGCGACCCCGAGGGCCTCGAAGCACGCCAGATCTACATCGAACTCGATGGCCCTGACGTCCCGCTGCTCATCCAGCACAACGGTGAGCTGCTGCGCGCGCTGGAGACCATTGCCGCACAGATCCTGCGGCTTGAGCAGCGAGAGCACGACCTCATCAGCTTTGACGCCGGCAACTTCAAGGCTCTCCGTGCGCAGGAATTGCGCATGGCGGCAGAAGTGGCAGCGGAGAAGGTCATCAAAACAGGCGTTCCGTACGCCTTCCAGCCCATGAACAGCCGCGAGCGCCGCCTTCTGCACATGGCCTTTCGCGACATCGAAGGCGTGGAAACCGCCAGCTCAGGTGAGGGCCAGGATCGCTTTCTGGCCGTTTATCCTGCTGGCAAGACCCACCTGCCTGTGACGCCACCGGCGAAGCCTCGCGCCTTTGGCCGCAGAGAGCGTAGCCGGTAAACACCGCACGCAGGAAAAGCAGCTCCACATGGACGTCGACATCCACCACGGCCCGACCTACGACGATACGCTCACGTGGACTGAAAAGCTGAAGCCCGCAACAGACGTGCGGCTCGTGCACGCCCATGTGGACCTCGACCTGCCGCGATTCCAAAAATGTTTGTCAGACTCATGACGGTGGGGGACAATCGCTAACACAAGGCAACTGCCGCTGAACGGAGGTCACCGATGTCTGGCCGTTCCATCCTCGCCGGCTCCGCGCCGATCGCATTCGTCCCCACAACCGACCCATCCGCAGCCCGCTCATTTTATGAATCCGTCCTCGGCCTGCGCCTCATCGCCGATGAACTGCCCTTTGCGATGGTCTTCGCGGCAAACGGAATCATGCTCCGCATCACCAAAGTCGCCGAGCACACGCCTGCGCCCTTCACCATCCTCGGCTGGCAGGTCGAGTCCATTGACGAAACGGTCGTAGCGCTCCAACGAGGCGGTGTCGAACTCCTCCGCTATCCCGGCATGAATGACACGCAGCCGCTTGGCATCTGGACAGCGCCCAGCGGCGCCCGCGTCGCCTGGTTCCGCGATCCGGCTGGCAATGTGCTCAGCGTGACGGAGTTCCCATCCCCAGCAGCGGCCTGACGATGTTGCCAGCCGCGGCACGCTGAGCCGCTCAGGGCGAAGAGTTGCCGGAATGAATTCCCTTATGCCGCTCCTGCCGCGAGCGACTGTCTGACGCGTTGCAGGAAGCGAACGATGGCAACTCTGTTCGTCCGGATGGGCGGCAGCATCTGGCCGGGGTCCAGGTTCTTCAAGTCTCGAGTCACGAACTGCAGCCCTACACCTTTGTCGTCCTGCCAGATGACTTTTGAAAGTACCGGAATGGATTCCGCGGGTTCTTCGCTCTGAGCGGGAACTGTTTGCAGGTGCATCAGTAACACTGTGTCTGGCATCCAACGCTCTTTCGTGAGCAGGTACATCCCAGAGGCACTGATGTTGCCGACCGAGTGTGGCTGCGACGCGCCCCCGGTCCAGTAGTAGGCAACGAGCCCTGGCAAACGGTAGCGTTCTGCAGGTTTTGGCATGCCGTTGAGCCACCGGATAAAGGACGCCTTCAACGAAGCCTTCTTCGCGTTCTGGGCCGCGGCCTTCTTCTTGTCGTTCGGCTGTTCGGTTGAGACTTGCCGCTTGCTCGTCGCTTCAACCGCTGCTGCAGCACCAGCACTGCGGTCTGCCCGCTGCCGCTTCATAGCAACAGCGTCCTTGGTCCGCCTGAGCAGACCGGAAATCGATGGGCCCGGATCGACTGGAGCATTTTGAATCGGTTTCGCGGGGTTCGCACTCTTATGCTCCGACATCGCAGACACCCAGACTTTGAACTTCGTCTGCAGCGCAGCGTGCTCTTCGGAATCGATCGCGGCTTTCGATGTCTCGTCCAGCCGGCGCGCCGCAAGTTGCGATTGCGGGGCCGTTTCTTTCGACTGTGACGCTACTGAGGCAGATGGTGCGGGAGCCTGCCTGGCCACGACAGCCTCCCGGCTCTGCGCGGATGCAGCTGGCGTCTTTAGAACCGGAGTGACTGGCGCCGGCGAGACTGAAGCAGGGCTGGGCTCATTGAAGACCGCAGGGACGGCCGAGGTAGGCAGATACTCACTCGGAGGCTCTGGGATGGCAGAAGTCCGCGTTGGGAACTGCGTCTTCGGCCGAACCTGCTCGTCGGGCTTGATGGTGGCTTTCGGCTTTAAATCAAGCCGTTCGGATGTGGCCGCAGACTGCTTTTCGACCTTGGCCACCGGGGATGGTGCAGGGAAGTCCTGTGCCGGAGCTTGCTTCATCACAGGGGTGTCCTGGCTCAGCTTGGCGGTTCGTGGCGCCGCCGGAGTCAGAGTAGCCGGGCCCGAGGGAATTGCATCGGCGCTGGACTGAGTGGGCACCACCGGGCGGGTAAGGTTCTCGCCCTGACGCTCTGCAATGGCAGAAGCCCAGGTCTTGAGCTTCGTCGATGGCTCGACCTGCTGCTCGGACTTGTTGGTGGATTGGGGTTTATCGTCCAGCCGTTCAGAGACAGGCGCGGTCTGTTCTGCAACTTTGCTCACCGAAACCGGCGCCGGTTTCGGCTGACCCGAAGCCTTCTCCGCTACGACAGCAGATTCTTGGCTCAGCGTGGACGCAGCAGGCGTCGCTGGAACCGGAGGGATGGGAGCCAGTTTCGTCCTAGCCGGTGCATCTACGGCAGGCGTCATGACTGTGGGAAGGATGGAGATGGGAAGGTCCTTTTCCCGACGCGACTTCTTCTCGCTACTCCAGGTCTTCAGATGCGTCATCAGCGAAGACTTCTCGGAAGTCTCCGGTTCCGCCTCTTTTTTCGGCTTCGACCGCTCATTGGCGGACTGCAACTTGTCAGCGCGCTTGGACTCCCGTGCGGTGTCTGATGCGCTCTGGGCGGGGCCGGCTTTCGCGGCGGCTGGTTCCTTTTCTCGCTGGACTCGGGTTGTCCCCATTGGCTTGCGCTTGCGTCCCGGCACGGGCGCCGTCACCTCGTTCGCCCAGATCAATAGCTCATCGCCGCACCGAGTCTGCGACGCAGAAATCGCATTCGGAGGCAGTGCGAGGGCGCTGGCCGCCGTTACTTGCGGGAGTTCGGAGTTCGCTTCCGAGGACGACGCGAACACTTTCACGACGCGATAGTTTTCATCCAAGTAGACAAGGTCATAGGCCCGCATCCCATCCATCGCGGACACGTCGCGGAATGGATTGAGCCATAGCGCGGACTCTCCATTTCGAGCAGCACCGTCCGACTCACCGTCGACGGGTTCGTCCTCCGCGCCGAGAACGGTAATCCTCAAATTCAGGTAGCTCGCCTGGTTCTTGTTGTACGCGCAATATTTTTTGGTTTCCATAATATCCAACCTCATGCAGCAATCAGCGCGCTGTAGATGTGACTATAGTCAGAATCGACCTAAGCCTAGCAGATTTCGGGAGAAGAGGGGTAAGTACCAAGGTAAGTGTGGGCGCGCAAAGGGCGAGCGCCGGAGATGAAAGTCCATGTGGTAGGTGCTGCTCGCAGTCTTGTGGTTCCCGCAGCGACCCGCGGACCCTCTCCAGCCTGGATCACACACCCCCGAGTGGGGGGATCGGAGTCCATCAGCGACTGCGATTACGAACGAAGAGCTTGCGAGGGCTGAGCGGCCCGAGTCCGCAAACTGTTGCAAAAAAGGATCTTGGACCCACTCGTCGAGCGGTTCAATTGCCAGTCTGTATGTTGATGAGCTCGCCGTGTCCGCCCGGGGAAATCGTGCTCGTCTGCGGCGCGCGCCAGTGGTCGATATAGCTGATCCGGTGCACGCACCCGATGGTGCAGTTCGGCGCGCAGCTCTTCGCCGTCAGAAACTCCCGCGTCACATCGGCCCGCGTGTACTCCGCCAGCGGCACGCCCGGATACCCCCGCTGCTGCGAGCAGTAATGCACCAGACCGTCCTCGCAGATGTAGAGGTAGCGCGACCCCGCGCGGCATCGCCAGTCATTCGGCCGCCCCTTCGCAATCGCCTCCTGGAACTTGTCGAACTGCGCATAGTTGGTCTTCCTGCGGTTGTTCATCGCAAAGTAGACCTTGGCCTCGTCATCCTTCAGCGGCTTCAGTTGCCCGTCCCCGTCGTGGATGATGCCAATGGTGGACTCAAACCCCAGTTCCAGCGCCCGCCTGCCAATCGTCATCGCGTCGTTCGGATCCTTGAAGCCGCCGCCGACCACGGAGTTGATGTTCACGTGAAACTCGGCGTGCTCCGCGAGCATCTGCAGCTTCTTGTCCAGCACCTTCAGGCTCTTCTTTGAGACTTCGTCCGGTTCCACGTTGTCGATCGAGATCTGCATGTGGTCCAGACCGGCGCGGTTCAGCCGCTCAATCCGCTCCACGTTCAGCAGATAGCCGTTCGTAATCATGCCGGCAATCGCGCCCGTCCGCCGCATCCGCCGGATGATTTCGTCCAGATGGGGATGCGTCAGCGGCTCGCCGCCGGAGATGCCAATCATCGCCGTGCCGAGCCGTCCAAGGTGGTCAATCCGGCGCAGCATCTCGTCCAGCGGCACTGGCTCGCTCACCTTGTCATACTCGTTGCAGTAGGAGCAGCTCAGGTTGCAGAAGCGCGCCGGCACAATCTGCGCCAGCACCGGGTGGCTGGTCGAGGCCAGCGCCCGCGCCACCATCGCGTATTCGCGCGCCTTGCGCGTCGCTGCAATCCAGCGTCCGCGTGCAGTCGATCTCCGGGGAATGCCCATCTTTACTATTCAATCACATCGCCGGGGCTTCCACACCCCGCGCCAGGTCGCCCCGCAGAGCGCGCTGGCCTGCCAGAGCCGCCCTCAGCTCGCCTGGCCCGCGTAGATGTCGCAGAGCCTGACGGCCACCTTGCCAACGTCCAGATCCTCCGCAGCCAGCTTCCGCAACTCGATCCCAAGAGCCTCAGTATCAATGGTCTTGTTTTCAATGTTGCAGATGGCATCTGCAATCGAATCGGCAGAGCCATCGATATAGATGCCGTGGTTGCCCAGGTACTCCGGGATATCGATGTGCCGAGTCGCGATGACGGGCGTCCCATTCGTCATCGCGGTCGTCAGCGCGTGCCTCGCCGATCCGTGCGTATAAGGAATGATGCACGCTTTGCAGGCTTGATAGGCTTTCGCCAGATCCGGACCCGTGAAGAACTCACTCCACTCAATCATGCCATCCACGCCGGCGCGTCTCGCCATCTCGCGCGCTTCCTCCAGCCCGTTGCATCCATGCCCGACGTAAAGAACGAGCTGGATGTTCACGCCTTTCGCTTGGAGACTCTTGAGCGCGTCGAGCAGTTCGGTATAGCCCTTTCCGCGCAGAATGTTGTGTCCGCCAAAATAGATGTACTTCGTCCGCGGGCTCTGGGCGATGTCGTAGAACTCGGCACTGTACTTTGTCACCGTAATGCGTTCCGGTTTCACGCCAAGGCCGATCAGCCCCCTCTTCATGTCTTCGCTGTACACAATCACCCGTTCACACCGGTCGTAGAGCTTGTTGACCCATGCATGCCGGCGTTGAAAGGGATCAACCTCGTGCACGGTGACAAACAGCCGCTTGTGACTGAGGCTCGCAAGCATGGCCAGGACGTACAAGGGAACGACGCCAAATGCTTCCAGCACCTGGTCGTAGTGAACCGTCCTGGCGAAGGAAGACTTTCGGTAATAGAGGAATCCCCGCGCGATCGCCAGCCAAAGATCAATTCTCAGCATTCGGACAGCAAGGAATTTCATCCTCCCGTGTTTCCTGCCGGGATTGGCCGGCGCATGGGGAATTGCAACGCCAGCGCAGTGCTGATTGATGAGCTCGTCGACGGAAATGTCGAACTTGGTAGCACTTGAAAAGCACCGGCAGTTCGATGTCACGACATCAATGTTGGCTCCGCACCGCCGCAGGGATTCCACAAGGTTGCTGCAGTTGTGCGAATACATATCGCGGTTGTACCAGCAACCGATGTAGGCGATCCTTTGTCCTTCCGTTGAATGATTCGTCATGGGAAATCACCTTTCTGACACAGGACTCACAGGTACCTGTAAATCCAGTCTCCGAGGAATGCAATGACGTTAAGGGGGAGATGCTTCCAGATGGAGTTTGCCGTCCGTCTCACCACACCGGGTTCCGCGTCATGTTCGACATGGGCGAACTCTCCGTCCGTGGCGGGAGCGGGATAGTAGTAGCGATACATGGGCTTGGGGGATGTGCCCCATTTCAATTTGAACTGAATCAGCTCAGGATGTTCCTCCGCGACTTCGCCGAGATCAAACGCGTGGAAGCCTTGCCGGCAGGACTCCCGCATACAGTGCAGGAGTACCAGGTCATTGGCGTGCAGCCGGAATGCCTTCTCGTCCGATCCCGTGAAAGCCCAAAAGGAAGTCTCGCCGAATTGCAGCAGGATGGAACCGCTGCCCAGTCCGTTGGAAGTAAAGTGGTCGTCGCCGGCTGCCGCCTCTGCCTCGATGGATGCGTCGGGGGCGTTACCCCATTCGGTCTTCTCAGCCAAATACAGCTCCAGGTGGCCTGTTGTCCCAAGCTCAGACCACAGCCGCTGAAAGAAGCGGAAGGGACGAGGCGGCACCACATTCCGGCGCATGACTTGCAGATACAACCTGTACCACTCCTTCAGGTCACTCTCGCTCTCGGCCCGGCGAACGGAAACCCCATGCTTGATCGCCTTGTTCACCGCCCATTTGATCTGATGATTGTCGCGGGAGTTTCCAAAGCTGAGTAAGCGGCAGGTTTCGCACGATGGGCAAAGGCGCGTCTCCCGCTTGCTTTCCGTGTGCCCATCGTTTTCGGACAGTTCCTTGTGCGGGAG
>JBAUTX010000334.1:0-19938 GCA_049582405.1 Occallatibacter sp.
CGCCAGAGGCATCTTCCAAACGCCTGGGAAAACTACATCAAGACAGCAGGAATCAATACTTCAAGGGACTAAGCGACCGGACACACCTTGAGCCCGCCTACTGATTGACCTTCAGAGAGCACACGGCAGTGGTTACATAGGTATTTAGAACTGTGGTTAGCATACAAGAAAAAACACGCGGCTTGGGCTGAAAGAAACAGCACAATAGTCTTGGCAGGTAACCTTGGACCGCTCCGGCAAGCACATAACGCCATGACCCGACGCCCGACCGTTTTGTTCGTTATCCCGCATCTTGGTGGAGGCGGTGCGGAGCGCATCACTTTTCTGCTGGCATCGCATCTTGCTCCCCACAAATTCGACCTTCACCTTGCCATTCTCGCCCATGCCCAGCATGAAATGGCCAAGGATGAGTTTCCCTCTCAGGTCAAAGTCCACATCGTTTCAAACAAGCGTGTTCGGGAGTCCGTCCGCTATCTTCTGCGACTTGTCTGGCAACTGCGGCCCCGCATCATCCTGTCGAACATGGCTCACCTCAACTTTGTGGTTCTGCTGCTGCGTCCCGTGATGCCCCTTGGTACCCGCATCATCGTGCGTCAGAATGGGACCATATCCCGCATCCTGTCCACGTGTGCTCGCCCTGCCTGGACCCGATTCCTGTACCGCAGGCTCTATCCACGAGCGCACCGGATTGTCTGTCAATCGCCTGAAATGGCAGACGACCTATCCAGTCTCATCCGCGTAACGCCGCACCAGGTCGTCATCCTGCACAATCCCGTCGACGATGCGTCCATGCATTGCCTCGATCGTCACACCCCTTCCAAGTGGCACGGGCCCGGCCCGCACCTGTTGGCGATCAGCAGGCTGGCCGCGGAAAAAGGGATTGATATGCTCCTCCAGGCCATCGCTGAACTCAGAGCACAGTACCCCTCCATCGATGCAACAATCCTGGGGCAAGGACCGGAGGAGCAATCCCTGAAACAACTATCCCGCACGCTCGGACTCGACAACACAGTTCGGTTCGCAGGCTATGAACCCAGGCCAAGCGCCTATTTCCCCCATGCTAGCCTTCTGGTTGTTGCGTCTCGCCATGAAGGTATGCCAAATGCAATGCTGGAAGCGGCCGCGGCGGGCCTTCCCCTGGTTTCCACGCCTGCCTCGCCTGCTATCACTCGACTCCTGAGCCATCGTCCCGGCGGGTGGCTTGCCACGGATTGTTCCGCGCCGGCCCTCGCCAAGGCGATTTCAAAGGCCGTTGCTACACTTCAACCTGGTCAGCGATTCACCCACGAGTGGATCGAGCCCTTTCGATTGCGGAACGCAATCAAACAATATGAATCACTGCTGGATTCCCTGATCTGAGGACTGACAACATGAACCATATAGCAATCGTCCTGCCGGGGATTGACCCCACCGGCGGCGCTGAAAATCAGGCTCTCTTGATTGCACGGGAGATGGCAAAGCGAGGTTGGCGCATCACGGTAATCGCCATGTCTGGGTCTGGTGGCGAGGCAGGATCTGCGCTCCTCCGGGACGGAATCAGTTTCTTCAGCCTCAATATGCGCAAAGGCTTCATCGATCCCGGCGGTTGGACTCAGTTCCGCCGCTGGCTTCGCATGCACAAGCCTGACGTGGTGCATTCCCACCTGCCGCATGCAACCTGGCTCGCTCGCTGGTCCCGGCTGCTGACTCCCACGCGAGTCCAGTTAGACACGTTCCACTCTTACTCAATTGGCCCGTCCTCCAGGCAGCTTGCGTATCGACTGACCAGGGCCATTCCCTCCTGTGTCACCGCGGTCAGCAAAGCAGTCGAAAAGTCGCATGTCGACGCAAAGTTGGTTGACGAAGATCGCTTCCTGCTCATTCCCAATGGGATTGATACCGAGCGCTGGAAGCCCGATTCTTCCGCCCGAGAAGAAATCCGTGGACGACTAGGCCTTCGCGATGAATTTCTCTGGCTGGCCGTGGGGCGCCTTGAGCCCGTGAAGGATTACCCAACATCGCTCCAGGCCCTCGCCAGGCTGGACGAGTCAGTTCACCTGGCGATCGCCGGCGATGGCACACTCAACGCTCCTCTGCGGCGCCTGGCCCATCAACTGGGAATCGATGCTCGCGTACACTTTCTCGGCTTTGTGCAGGATCCCCTTCGCTGGTTGCAAGGGGCCGATGGTTTCGTTCTTGCCTCCCAGTGGGAGGGACTCCCTATAGCCCTGCTGGAAGCAGCTGCATGTGCTCTGCCTGTGGTCGCCACGGACGTTCCAGGAACCTGGGACATCGTGACGCATGGGCAGAACGGCCTGCTTGCAGTGGCTGGGAGCGTCGACGCTCTGGCATCTGCCATGCAACGGTTGATCGAGATGCCCCAGACCGACCGTCAAAGCCTGGGAGAGCGCGCAAGAGAGACGGTCATGGAGCAGAATGATTTGAATCGCGTGATGGACAAGTGGCATGCACTCTATACCACGCTCCTGGAGCAAAATGACAAGCCGCTTCGCCACGGATGATTGGATCAAACGCCGCGTACGGAGAATACGTCATAGACCCAGGTCATTGCGGAGCTGAGATTTTGCAGAACGCTTTGCTCGAAGCCATAGCACTTGGCATTTCGATCGAACGGCCTCAACTCTCCCCGCCAGAGAGCCGGCACGCATCTTGACCGCCTCTCGCACGGAAATGAACTGCGATGCGTGCTCCTGCAGGAAGTCTCGCAATGCTTGCACATCGGCATCGCTCGCCGTGTTGCTGTGCAGGCAAATGGTCCAGATGCCCGAGTCCTTAGCGATCGGCCGCCAAAGCTGTTGCGGAATCCATGTCATGCCTTCACAGAGGAATGGCCTCGTCCCAAAGCCATCGGAGAGGGTATCCATGCCGGCAGTCCTCAGCGCCCGCAGCGTTGCCGCATCAAATCCGTGTCTGGGCGCCGCGAACAGCTCTGGATGCAACCCGTGTCCCTGCAGAATAGAGATTCCTTGTTGAATCCAGGCAAGCTGGGTCGCCTCGCCCACGCCGGCAAACTCGGAGTATCGATGCAGCGACAAAATGGAACGCCCAGGACTGCTGCACAGGTGCTGATATCCATGCAACGCAATCGTTGCTCCGCAGGCCTTCATCGCGCGCATCCGCTGCCAGAACTCTGGGTCGGGATCATCCAGCTTCAGCCCTGAGTCCTGGTTGTCAGGCACCACCGCCAGAATAGGCCGA
This sequence comes from Occallatibacter sp., assembly GCA_049582405.1. Taxonomy (GTDB): domain Bacteria; phylum Acidobacteriota; class Terriglobia; order Terriglobales; family Acidobacteriaceae; genus Telmatobacter. Next base: position 3,199 of record JBAUTX010000334.1, read on the forward strand.
ACCCCAAATTCTGTAAGAAGCTCTTCAAAGCGCTCCCATCCGGCCCGCGACATCGTCGGACAGAGGTCGTCGAATCGGAGCAGATACCTGGCTACGCTACGACGCATGCATGGGCTCTTTCTCGTTGGTTCAGCAGGCGGTGCGTCCAGTACCACAAAAAGCCAAACGTGCTGATGGTCCACAAAGAGGTTGCAAGCGCGATGCCCGCGACACCCATGAACCGCATCAGAATCAGGTTCAACGCAATATCAAGAAGCAAATTGATCGCACCGCACCAGAACACAAGATCCGTCCGCCGCATCGCCACGAGGAAGCGATAGTACACGCGGCTACTGATGTAGAACGGAATCTGCACCGCGAACATGGCCAGAACTGGAGCGACCGTTTCCGTGTCGTGCGCGCCAAAGGCGCCATGCTGGAAGGCGAGCCTCACGAGAGCGTGCGCCCCCGCGATGAGCCCCACGGCCAGGGGAATAGAGACCAGGGCGGCTGCCCGCACCCACGTCTGCACCGAACGACGGCACCCCACCCAATCCTCATAGGAAACCATGCGGGAAAGAGATGGTAGCACTGCCACTCCGAGAGCGCCACCGACAAGAAAGAGGATTGCGTTCACAAGGCGATTTGCATAGGCCAGTGCCGACACGCTCCCCGGCGGCAGCATCGCGGCCATTGCCTGATCCACGAGCAGGCCGCTTGAAGCCACCACACTGCTGAGCAGGACCGGGCCATACTGGCGCGCAACCTCCCGCGTCGCTTCGTTCATTCCATGCCAGCGGAGGCGAAAGCGATATCCATGTCGGTCCATCATCCATGCGACCGATCCTGCCTGGAGGAGCGAACCTGCCAAGGTTCCATACGCCATCGCCCAGATCCCAAAGCGTGCAGCCAGCAGCGGCGCACAGAGAAGGATCAGAATGGGCGTAATTGCGGGCGCCAGCGCGGGCAGCGCAAAGGAATCGAGAGTATTCAGGACGACGCTGCAGTTGCTCGCCAGCCCCGCGAAGACCACCATGGGTAGCAATGCATAAAACAGATGCAGAGCAAGATCCAGTTTTGCAGGAGCGAAATGCGAAGCAACCAGCGGGAAGAATGCTCGCGCACTCACCCCCATCGCCAGAGTAGCCGTCAGCAACAACCCGCAAACCCACAACATCGCACTCGAAAGTAGCTCCTGTGCCCTGTCGTGGCCCTCCAATTCTTTCACTCGGATAAGAGTCGGGGCCAACGCCTGGTTCATCGATTCCGAAATCAGATTGACCAATAAGCCCGGAACAAGGACCGCAGCAAGAAATGCATCCATCGCATCGGTCCGGCCGTATAGCCCAGCAACAACAAACTCCTTTGCGCCAGCAACGACCTTCACTGCCACGCTTGCTGCGGTCACTGCGGCAGCCGCGCTGAGAATGCGCCGGTTCGCGCCCGATTCTCGACTGCATTCAGTCGCGGTGCTCATACCCGAGCACCCATATCGGTGCCTCTGCGGAGCCGGGAATGGCATTCAAAGGTCAAGGCGTCACACTCCCATCGGGCATTGCCTTCCAGTGGCTCCTGAGCGATGAGACAGGAACTTCATGAGCGGAGTCCACTGGAGTTCTCTTCTCTGCCTCAGTCTCCATCGCGATGCGCCGCGCAACACTCATCATTCCGAACAGGAGCCATGTCATTCTGCTTTCGATCAGCGTACCTACAAGTGAAGCGACTGCCCATACGGCAAGAATCGTAAAAAGCGCAAGGCGGAGTGAGCCTTCCGTCTGAAGCGCCTCACGCATCAGGACAACGAAGATCGCTAACGCTAATGCAAAAGAAACAAGACCTCCCTCAACCAGAAGCGAAAGGATCGTATTGTGCGCAGTATCGCCAGTCGCCAGCCCTGCAGCCGTCACAAAAGTCCCCGCGCCGTGGCCCAGCATGGGCGTCTGCAAAAAGCCGCGCCACCCCGCATCCCAGATGTTCAGACGCTGGTTCAGGTCCCCACCTTGCAACTGGTCTGGGATCGTAGCCAACCGTTCCAGCGTCGGATGAGGAATCGCAAACCAGATCGCTCCGGCCATCAGTGGAAGAGCCAGTCCGCCCCAAACCATGGCGCGAAAATGATTGCGTAAAAGAAGCACCCCGGAGCCGGTGAGCGCCACCACTGCGGCCAGAAAACCACCGCGAGATGCTGTGAGCAACACCGCACCAAGGCCAGCCGGAAAATAGCCAAAAGCAAGCAGACGACTCAACCATCTGCCGTCCCGTGTGAGCATCCATGCTGCCATCGGAAACCCAAAGTCAAGAAAGCGCGCCACGTCATTTGGATCTTGCCCAATAGGGGCAAATCGAATTTGCCCTGCATCAACTCCATGCGTGGAGAGAGCGTCGGCGATGGTCAACAGAACCAGCACCCAGGAACCCGCCAGCGCAGCGCCCAGCAGGGAGCGCAAATCTCGTTCATCCTCGCAGAACTCCCACACCAGCCACACGATCATCATTTCCTGCGCGTCACCGCGCAAGCGTTCCAGGGTCGCCTGGATGTCGAGGGTCCAGAATGCCGTGCAGCAAAGCCAGAGAAACAGGGCCAGAGTCAGCCATTGAACCGTGTCAGGCTTCCGGATCCAGCGCCTGGCAAGAGCCGCAGGAATCGCCGCAAGTACCAGAATGAGTCCGGCAACCCTCGCCACATTGCCCCATGGTTCGCCCAGGTCCAGCGAGTACTCCCAAGGCACGGTGAAGGCAAAAAGAAACAGCAAACCCTTCGCGATCCGCTGCATCCCTAGAACCTCTGCGAGTACACCATACCCGCATAGATGCTGACGCCTGCTGCTGATTGGACCACCGACTCCATGGTGCGATTCCAAAGATTCTTTGCGGCTGAGTCCGGCACAAAGACAATATCGCGATCCTCAATTGGCAAATCAGGATCCTGCCCCCGCAAGAGCCGCTTCAGATTCAACTCTGTCAGCGTTCGTCCCCCTTTTTGCTCGCGAATCAGAACCGCCTTCGTCAATGCAGCATTCTGCGTCGGGCCCCAGGCCAGGCTAATTGCCTGTAAAAGCGTCAGCTTCTGTGCGGGGTCCACCGGAAACCCACCCGGCCGAATCACATCTCCAACCACGTAGACCAGACCTGCACGATTCACTTCCACCGTATCGCCGGGTTCGAGTTCTGGGTTGTGCGCCGCCACGCCTCCCGCAACGCTGCTGTCCAACACGACGGCAAGTGGCGGCTCTGCACTGTCACGATGCACAATCGTGACGAGACTGCCCGCATCTGCGGTCACGCCAGAGGCCGCTGAGATCACGTCCAGCAACTGGTGATGGACTGTGAAGGGGTAGACGCCTGGGTGCGCCACCTCGCCGAGCACGCTCACATCCTGCCCCACATAGGACGTCACCAGAACCGTGACTTGCGGATGGAGCAGCATCCCTTTCGCCACAAGCGCTGCTTCAATCGCATGGGCTGCGCCCTGCTCATCCAGTCCAGTGATATGCACGTCGCCAATCATGGGCAGCCTGACAGACCCAGCGCCCGAAACGCGCACAGTTGAATGAAACTCCGGCGTATGAGACTCCGTAACATCCAGGAGGTCCCCCGCGCTGATGGGGGCCGGCATCGTCTGAACTCCCGCTGCCGCAGAGGCCGAAGGAATGCCTTGGTACTCCGTCCCTCCTGCATTCCAGGTTGTCGGGGCCTCATGAGGATTTGGCACGCTCCGTCGCTCCGTCGATTGCGGAAGCTTCACAACCCCTGTGGGCAAGCCCGATGTGCTGGGAGTAGGAGCTTGCGCCTTGGCCGGCATGGCGCCCAAGGCCAGAGCAGCGAGCAAGAGGCCCATTCGTTGAACAGATGGATGGATCGATTCAAGCAGCAATGCTCCTCCCACTGCCAGCCACAGGCTGACAAACAAGGTAATCGCCATGTAAAGCAACAGATCCGGGGCAACAGGCTTCACGGGTTGACGCGCAGGGTCCACCACCACCACATTCGAGACCTCCAGCCCCGCCGTCAACCCAGCTTCTTCTGTCTTCTCCATGAGCTGGACATAGAGTTGATGGCTGGCATCTGCTTCCCGGCGCATCACGGCATAGCGCATCGCCGCATCATTCAGCTTCATCCCCTCGCGTGTCGCAGCTTCCAGACTCTGGCGAACAAGCTGCTCGCGCGCCTCAGCAGTCATCCATGCCGCCTTGAAACGATCCAGCAACTTCTTGCGCTCAGCCCGCAGCTGCTGGTCGATGTCCTCCAGCTCCTTGTGAAGCTCCACCACGCGCGGGAAGTTCGGACCATGCTCGATACTCAGCTGCGCCTGCTCCTGCTCCAGATCGCTCCGCCGCGCCCGAAGTTGCTGCAAGAGTCCCGTCGAGAAGTTGTAGGTGCCGGTTTGCAGCGTTGGGTCCGCCGCAACAACTGCCTCCGGATCACCCTGAGACGCCTCACGAAACTCTGCCTCCCTGCGCATCCGGTCAGAGGTCGCAGCCACGAGTTCCTTGCCAAGATCGTCGATCTCGGTGATCTGGGCAGCATGCTGGACATCACTGGGTTGACCATTGGCAAGTGTCTCGGGAGAATTCACCAGGCCGTGTTCCTGCTGGAAGGCTGCGAGCTTTGCGTCATCCCGCTCCACCTGCGCCTTCAGCTGGGCAAGCTGGAGATTTAGCCACCCCGTCGCCTGGCTCGTCCCTGCCACGCGCGCCTCTGTTTCCTGCGCACCATAGGCCCGGATCAAATCATTCACCACAGCCGCAGCAAGGGCTGCGTCGCCGCAGCGAAAGCGAACTTGCAGAATCATGGTCCGGGGAAGACTTCGCACAGAGAGCCTGCGCTCAAATCGATCCAGAAGATACGCCTGTGCCTCTGGCGACGGAGCCTGCGGATTCAGGTCAGGAAACTTTCGACCGAATCGGCCCAGGAATCCAGGCGACTGATAGAGCTTCTCATCGACGATGACGCGCCATGCCAGTTCCTCACCGCGCAGCATACCCGCCAGCGTCTCCAGTTGCACCTGCCCCGATGCCAGCGCCGATGAGGCAGCAGCGTCATTTCCATCCAGATGGAGGGAGATCTGCGGTGTCGCGCGCAGGGCCACCCTCGCCGTGGCTTCATACTCGTTCGGGGCGACAAGACAATACAAGAGGCAGACCACCGCCAGGCCGCCGCACAATGCCCCGATGAAGCGACGCCGGAGCCTCACGATGAGCCACAATTCACGCAACGAAGTGGAAGAAGCTGGCCGAGCAGCGTAACGAACCGCTGCAGCTTCAGGCGAGGCAGGCATCTCGCCCGGAACAGTGGGTATCTCCGGCAAATCCAAGGGCCCCCGAACCCGCAGGCTCACCCGGTCCCGCAAGGGCCCCCCAACGTCAATGAGCTCTGAGGAAGATTCTGCCCGATCAGTATGAACTGCCGGGCCCGCGTGTGTCTCCCTCAGGATCACTGCGTTCCGGGAAAAATTATTACAAGGGTAACGAAGTTGCTACTCCTCGCCTCCGCCTTGCCGATACCAGTCCACCGTCTTTTCAAGTCCTTCTGCAAACGACACAACGGGGCGGTAGCCGAGCAGCTTGCCAGCTAACTGAATATCGGCAAGTGAATCGCGAATATCGCCTGCGCGCGGCGCCTCATAGATCGGCTCGCCAGTAAATCCCGTCAGTGCGCGCAGCATCGTGAATGTCTCGTTCAGCGTCACCCGGCTGCCGGTCGCGGTGTTCATCACCTGCCCGGAGACCTTCTCCGCATCCGCGGATGCCGCCAGCAGATTCGCGTGAACCACATTGTCGATATACGTGAAATCGCGACTCTGCTCGCCATCTCCGTAAATGGTCGGCTGCTTCCCCGCCAGCATGGTCCTGCAAAACTTGGCCAAGACGCCCGAATAATGCGACGTCGGATCCTGATGCGGTCCGAAGACGTTGAAGTAGCGCAGCACCACCGTCTCTAACCCGTACACGCAAGCGAAGGCGCGCATATAGTGCTCGCCCGCCAGCTTGGCAACCGCATAGGGCGAGATGGGATTCGGAAGCATCTGCTCGTGCTTGGGCAAGGTCGGCGTATCTCCATACGCCGAGGACGACCCCGCATAGACGACGCGCCGCACACCAGCCTCCCGTGCCGCAACCAGCAGATTCAGAGTCGCCGTCACACAATGCAGATTCGTACTCGCCGGGTCCGCCACGGACCTCGGAACCGATGCCAGCGCCGCCTCGTGGAAGATAATCTCCACACCCTTGCAAGCCTGGGCACAATCTTCGGGCCGCGTCAGGTCGCCCTCAATGAATTCCATCCCATCCAGCCCGGCCAGGTTGGCTCGCTTGCCCGTAATAAGGTTGTCAATGCCTCGCACCTGCTCGCCACGCGCAAGCAGCGCCGCAGCAATCGAGCGGCCAATAAACCCCGCCGCTCCAGTGACAAGATATTTCGCCAACGTCCGTTCCTCCTGGCAGATGCGACCGCGGAGTCACTCGCTCGCGTCTCCTTCCCGAGCATACAACTTCCCGCACACGCCCATTCCTTCGCCGGAACCCTTCCCTTGCTCCCTTCAACCACCATGCAGCCCCCGCGTATAATCGAAGGCGCCTGCAAAGTGCCGCCGCAAGCGTACAGGCGCGGCGCGCAGCTGCCCGGTGGCATCATCCGCGCAGCCTGTCCGGCTTCGACGATCCGCCGTCCAGGTCACTGGGGGTTCGCATGTTCCGTAGGGGTGTGTTGGGTCTGCTTCTGGCTGGCGCAGTGTCCTGCTTCGCCGCAAAGCCCGTCACGGTAGACCAATTGGAGCAAATTCTCACTGCCTCCAAAAGCACCCCCGACGCCAGCCTTGCCAGCCAAATCCTGGCCCTCCAGCTCACCCAGCGCGTCTCCACCGATCGCCTCACTCGTCTCAATGCCCAGTTGCCTGGTCAGGCCAGCCGGCAAGCGCTGCAAATCCTCGCCGATACCTCCCAGTTCGAACCATTACCCACCTTCGACATTCCCACTCAAGCACCACCCAGCCTCGATCAGCAGCGCAGCATCATGGCTTTGGTCATCGCCTACGTCAGTAAGACCATCCCGCAGCTCCCCAACTTCTTCGCCACACGCCGAACGAGCCAGTTTGAGGAGACTCCCCAGCTCATCCTCACCAGTGGAGTGATTCCCTATCAGCCTCTGCACTTCGTCTCCGCCTCCGCTGAGACCGTCCTCTATCGCGACGGCCACGAGATTGTGCAACCCGGTGCTTCCAGGGTGAACGCCTCTGCCCTCGCCACCGCCGGGCTCACCACCAAGGGTGCCTTCGGCCCCATACTCGGCATCGTCCTGCTCGATGCCGCCCAAAGCACCCTTGCATGGAGCCACTGGGAACCCGGTGCCGCCGGCAATGAAGCTGTCTTCCACTTCGCCGTTCCAAAAGAGAAGTCCCATTACGCAGTCGACTACTGCTGCATTGCCAACCCTTCCTCTGCGGGTGTGGGCAACAGGTATGGGTATCAGACGCCGGTCGCAGCCACCTCGCCGTTTCATCGCATCACCGCCTATCACGGGGAGTTCGCCGTCGATCCAAAAACCGGCTCGATTCTGCGCATCATGATCCAGGCCGAACTCAAGCCGACCGAGCCCATCGTCCAGGCTGGGACCATCGTCTGGTACGGCACCGTCGAAATCGGCGGCACGCAGTATCTCTGTCCCACCCGCAGCATCTCCATGACCCGAGCGCAGTCGGTCCAGGTGGATCCCATCTATCAGGCGCCGCTGGCTCTCCAGCAGCAGCCCCTCAAGACCGCCCTCAGCGACACCAGCTTCGAGGGGTATCACGTCTTCCGTTCGAATGCCCGCATCCTCACACCGGAAGAAGCATCCACCGTACCACCGCCTGTTCCACCGACTGGCACCAACCCGGCGCCAGACAACACCATCGCACCGCCCGCAACGCCGTCTCCAGCAAACTCCAATCCAGTGCCTGCCCTCGCTGAGGCCGCAGCTCCGTCGCCCACCATCCCCCCTGCAAATCCCACAGCGCCTTCTGCCCATGAAGACACGCCGGAGATGCAGTTCGCCCCAACCGACACGCTTCCCGGCACGGTTGCAAATGCTGCATCCTCAAACTCAGGATTCACGCTGCATACATCCGCCCGCCTGGTGAACATCGAAGTCATCGCCCTCGACAAGAAGGGCAAGCCCGTCACCGGCCTCGCTTCCTCTGACTTTGCTCTCAACGACAATGGTCGGCCACAGACCATCCGCTTCTTCTCGTCTCCGCCTTCCTCCTCAAGCGCACAGCCCGCACCCACCCCAGCGCCCACGCAGCCGATGAGTTTCTCCAATCAGCCCAGCGCAGCGCGCCTCACCCAGTCTGCGCAGAACTCCACCATCCTGCTCATCGACTCCAGCAACCTTGCCTGGGGCGATTTCTCCAACGTCCGCCGGCAGATGCTCACCTTCTTCAAGACTCTGCCTGCCCCTGAACCCGTCGGAGTCTATGTGCTCAACAGTCACGGTTTTCAGGTTCTCGCCGAGCCCACGACAGACCACGCACTCATCCAGCGCACACTCACCGCCTGGATTCCCGACGCCGGTTCGCTCGCACATGCACAGGACGAAGAGCGCCGCAACCTGCAGCAGTTCGACTTCGTCCACAGCATCTACGACCTCACCGCCGTCAACGGCAACGCCAATCGCCCCGCTGAAAGCTACACGTCGGGTGCGAACGACGCCGGTCTCTACTCCTCGCCTACCGACCCGCAGCTCATGAGCCTGGGCAGCAGCCCCGGCCGTGATTCCCTGCTCTTTCTTGAGCTCATTGCACGCCACCTCGCCGCCGTGCCCGGCCACAAGAATCTTGTCTGGGTCACCAGCAACAATGTGCTCGCCGACAATCTCAGTCAGGCCGCCGCGCGCCAGGAACAAGGTCCCGGGCACATCGACAGCCTCGCAGCCAGCGTTCAGGAGCCGCTCAACGACGCCCACGTCAGCCTTTACCCGCTCGACGCATCCCAGCTTGAGTCCGCGGCCATCGGAGCCGACGTCGGCACCCGCAATGTTCTCGCCATCGGATTCTCGGACCGCGATGCCGCAACCGCCGTGGTCGGCGATGCCGCCTCAGGCCAGGCGCCCGGCCGCGACACCGCCCGCCTCCAGCAGGATGTGAAGCCAATCCAGGGCCTCTTTCGCGATCTGGCCTCTGCCACCGGCGGCCGCGCTCTGCGCCGCGCCAGTGACATCGCCGGAGAGCTTGACGGCATCGTGCGCAGCGACGACGCAGCCTATCTCCTCAGCTTCACGCCTGACACGCAACCGGACAACCGCTACCACACCCTCTCCCTCACGGTCCCCGATCGCAAAGGCATCCACCTCCAGTACCGCACCGGCTACCTCTACCAGAAGCAGCCGGATACCATCCGCGATCAGTTTCGCCAGGCGCTCTGGTCCGCAGCCGACGTCACCGATCTCCCGCTGCACGCCACTCCCGCCGCCGATGCGCAAGGCCTCCTGCTCAAAGTCATCGTCGGCCCCGGCGAGCTGAGCCCCGTGCCTGGCGGCAACCGCTGGAACGACTTTCTCGACATCTTCCTTGTCACCCGCGACGAGGTCCGCAGGCAGGCCCAGGTCCAGGGCGAGCGTATCGCGCTTCACCTCCGCGACGAGACTTGGCAGAAGGTACAGCAGCAGGGCCTCGCCTTCGATCAGCGCCTCGACGCACCTCCGGCCACCGGCACCCTCCGCATCATCGCCATCGATGAACGCTCCGGCAAACTCGGCACCTTGACGATACCCGCAGCATCCCTTGCCCATCTCGCCAACACCGCCTCGTCTCCCACGCCTTGATTTATCCTTCTTGACGTGCCAAACACTCTAGTCGAATGCGTTCCGAACTTCTCTGAAGGCCGCGATACGGCCAAAGTCGACGCCATCGTCGACGCCATGAAGATTCCAGGCGTCTACCTCCTCGACCGCGAGATGGACGCGGACCACAACCGATGCGTCATCACCCTCGTCGGCGAGCGGGACGCCATTCAGGAAGCCGCCATCCGCGGCGTGGGCAAAGCCTCCGAACTCATCGACCTCACGCAGCACAAGGGCGCGCATCCCCGCATGGGCGCCACCGACGTTGTCCCCTTCATTCCCATCGAAGGCGTCACACTCGAAGACTGCGTCGCCATGGCCCGCCACGTCGGCGCGGAGATCGCCCACCGTTACCAGATTCCCGTTTATCTCTACGAAGCGGCCGCCACTTCAACCGAGCGGCAGAACCTCGAAAACGTCCGCCGTGGCCAATTTGAAGGCCTGCGCAACGAAATCGCCACCAACCCTGCCCGCAAGCCCGACTTTGGCGAGCCCCGCATTCATCCCACGGCCGGCGCCACCGTCGTCGGCGCACGCAAATTCCTCATCGCCTACAACATCTTCCTCAACACCGCTGACGTCGACATCGCGAAGAAGGTCGCCAAAGCCGTGCGCTTCTCTTCCGGCGGTCTGCGCTTCGTCAAAGGCGCTGGCTTCCTCGTGCGCGGCATGGCGCAAGTCTCCATGAACCTCACCGACTTTGAGCAGACGCCTATCCACCGCGTCTTCGAACTCGTCCGCCGCGAGGCCGCGCGCTACGGCGCCGCACCCGTCTCCAGCGAGATCGTCGGCCTCATCCCCAAACTCGCCCTCGAGCAGGCCGCCGAGTGGTTCCTGCAAATCGAAAACTTCGATTCATCCCTCATCCTCGAAAACCGTCTTGCCGCCGTCATGAGCGGCAAGCTGGCCGTGGGCGGTCTTCGCGCCGGTGTCGAGCCCTTCATCGAGCAACTCGCCGCGCCCACCGCCACGCCCGGCGGGGGCAGCGCCGCAGCCGCAGCCGGCGCCATGGCCGCTGCCCTCGCCACCATGGTCGCTTCCATGTCACGCGGCAAGAAGGCCTGCGTCCAATACGAGCCGCAACTCGCCCCCGCCATCGCCCGCCTTGCCACCTTGCGCGAGGAGCTCAAGTCCGCCATCGACGCCGACGCCGATGCCTACACCGCCGTGATGCAGGCCTTCAAAGCCGCCAAAGCCCAACCCTCCGGAGCGGACCTCACGCTTCCTGCCCTGCAACAAGCCACCAGCGTGCCCCTTGGCGTCGCCGAGCGCGCTGCTGAAATCGCCACCATCGCCGATTCCCTCGTGCCCATCACCAATCCCAACATGCGCTCCGATCTCACCACAGCCATCGCGCTTGCCAAGGCCGCGCTGCAGGGCGCACTCGCCAACGTGACCATCAATCTGGACTCCCTCCCATCCGGCTCCGCAGAATCCGAAACCTTTGCGGCCCAGGTCCGTCAGCGACTCGCAAAGCTCCAAATCGCCAACTGACCCGAGCCGTTCCGCGGTGCAATCGCTCGCTTCCCGCAGCGTTTGCATCGCTGCGCGGATTCTTGTTTCCCAATTCCAATCACGAACGGGTATCCTTCTCTTCAACAATCAAATTGGCTCCCTACGAGGTGCTGAGTGCAGAAGACAGGAACCTTCCTGTTTGCAGTTCTTGTAGTTTTGTTTTTCGCCGCAACGTCACAAGCGCAAACCTCCGGCCAACCCGCCCAGACCACGGGTTTTGTCCGGCTCGACCGGGTCACCGCTTCCCGGCCGCTTCCCAACGGTCTCGAACTCCGCTCCGGCAGCGCCATTGTGCAGATCACCGCACTCCGCGACGACGTCGTCCGCATGCGCGTCGGTCCCGCCGGCCGGCTCCCTGAGGACGCCTCATGGGCCGTTCTGCCTGCCGCGCGCACGGCCTCTGTGCAAGTAACGGCAGACTCGTCCGACACAGCCGTCGGCTTCCGCACCGCCAAACTCCAAGTCACCGTACAGAAGAATCCCTTCGCGATGACCGTCGCCGACCTCGAAGGCCACATGATCTTTGCGGAGCTTCCCAGCCGCCCCATTGCGTATAACGGCACGTCCTTCCGCATGTATCTCAAATCGCCTGAAGACGAGCATTACTTCGGCCTCGGTGATAAGCCCGGTCCCATCGACCGCCGCAACGAGGCCTTTACCGACTGGAACACCGACGCCTTCGGCTGGCAGGAATCCACCGACCCTATCTACAAGTCCATCCCGTACTTCATCACCTTCCATCGCGGCGTCTCCGCCGGCATCTTCCTCGATAACACCTGGCGCGCCAGCTTCGACTTCAACAAGGAATACCGCGACGCCTACTCCTTCGGTTCAGAGGGCGGCCCGCTCGACCTCTACGTCCTCTACGGCCCCTCGCCAAAAGCCGTTGTCGAAAACTGGGCCTGGCTCACGGGCAAGACGCCCATGCCTCCGCTCTGGACACTCGGCTTCCAGCAGTCACGCTACAGCTACTACCCCGAATCCGAAGTGCGACGCATCGCCTCCACGCTCCGCAGCGACAAAATCCCCGCCGACGTCCTCTGGCTTGACATCGACTATCAGTTAAAGAATCGTCCCTTTACCGTTGACCCTGAACGATTTCCTCACTTCGCACAGATGCTTCAGGACCTGAAGGCCGAGCACTTCAAGACTGTCGTCATCACCGACCTCCACATCGCTGACCTGCCCAACTCAGGCTACAAACCCTATGACGAAGGCATCGCCGGGAATCACTTCGTCAAGAACCCCGACGGCTCCACCTACGTCGGCGTTGTCTGGCCCGGAAAGGCCGTCTTCCCAGACTTCACCCAAAGGTCCTCGCGAGAATGGTGGGGCACGCTCTACGCCGACTTCGTCCATCAGGGAGTCGCTGGCTTCTGGAACGACATGAACGAGCCGGCCATCTTCCAGGTCGCCTCCAAAACGATGCCCGACGACGTGCAGCACCGCATCGAAGAGCCTGGCTTCAAGACGCGCGTCGCCAACCACCTCGAAGTCCACAACATCTTTGGCATGCAGAACAGCCGCGGCACGTTTGAGGGCCTGCTCCGGCTCCAGCCCAACATGCGCCCTTTCGTCATGACGCGCGCCAGCTACGCCGGCGGCCAGCGCTATGCAGCCACGTGGTCCGGAGACAACTCCAGCACCTGGAACCACCTGCGCCAGACCATCCCGCAGTTGATCAACCTGGGGCTCAGCGGCTTTGCCATGAGCGGCGCCGACGTGGGCGGCTTTGCCGGTTCGCCCCAGCCTGAACTGCTCACCCGCTGGCTTGAAGTGGCAGCATTCCAGCCCATCGATCGCGACCACACCGCCGTCGGCACGCGTCCCCAGGAGCCATGGGAAGATGGCACAGCGGAAGACCTGAATCTCCGCCGCCGCTACATCGAGGAGCGCTACCATCTGCTGCCTTACCTCTACACAACGGCAGAGGAGATGAGCCGCACCGGACTGCCCATCATGCGCCCGCTCTTCCTCGAATACCCGGACGGCGCAACCGACAAGCAACCCCTCGACCTCACCGACAGCGGCTCGTTCCTCCTCGGTCACGACCTCCTCATTGCGCAGAGCCCGTTCCCCGACGAACTGGACGACTACTCCGTCACGCTGCCGCTCGGCGGCTGGTACGACTACTGGACCGGCCAAAGGGTGGCCGGCGACACGTCTCGCACCCAGATCGACCTCACGCAGGTCAAGCAGCCTGAGGCCCACGTCCACCCGAGCCTCCAGACGCTTCCAGTCTTCGTGCGCGCCGGCGCTATCATCCCCGAGCAGCCCGTGGTCCAGAGCACGGATGAGAAGCCACAGGGGCCGCTCACCCTGCGCGTCTATCCGCCGTCCGCTGCAGGCAAACCCTGCGCCGGCAGCGTCTATCTCGACGACGGCATCACTTACAACTTCCAGCAGGGTCAGTTCACTCGTGTTACCTTCACCTGCCAGCCAGAAGCAGGTGGCTTGGCCGTCACCATCCAGCCCCGCCAGGGTACCTTCGCCCCATGGTGGAGCTCGCTCGCGGTCGAGGTCTACGGCGCCACCAAGCCCGCCTCGTCCGTCTCAAGCTCGGCTCTCGATGGCTCGGCGTCGCGTACTATGCGGTCCAGCTACGACGGAGCACACCACCGCATCGCCGCCACCGTTGCCGACGATGGCAAAGGCATGCGCATCCACTTCACCTACTGACACGAAACCAAATAATCCGTGCCGCAGCCCGAACGCGGCACGGACATCCTTTCGTGCCCCCCTGCCGTTTCATCCATCCATTCCATAGATCCTCCCAACTGATACCCTAGATGTATGAAATTCGGCGTCCTCGTCTTTCCTGGCTCCAACTGCGACCACGACACCTACAACGTCATCGCTGAAATCGCCCACGAGCCCGTCAGCTTTCTCTGGCACGATTCGGAAGACCTGCAAGGCGTCGATGCTGTTCTCGTCCCCGGTGGCTTTGCTTACGGCGACTACCTCCGCACCGGCGCGATCGCCCGCTTCTCGCCTGTCATGCAGGCCGTCAAGCGGTTCGCTGACGGCGGTGGCCTCGTGCTCGGCATCTGCAATGGCTTCCAGATCCTCACCGAATCCGGCCTGCTCCCTGGCGCGCTCACGCGGAATGCCGGCCTCAAATATATCTGCAGGCAGGTCCACGTGCGCGTCGAAACAGCAGACAGTCCCTTCACCAATCAGCTCGCCAAAGGCGACGTTCTCCAAATCCCCATCGGCCACATGGATGGCAATTACTTCTGCACGCCCGAGGAGCTGGAGCGCCTTGAAGCAGAGGACCGTATCGCCTTCCGCTATGCCACGCCCAGCGGCGAGATTACTCCCGAAGCAAATCCCAATGGCTCACTCAGCAATATCGCAGGGATCCTGAGCGAGAAGCGCAATGTTCTCGGCATGATGCCCCACCCGGATCGATCCAGCGAGAAGCTTCTGGGCTCGTCTGACGGATGGAAGATCTTTGCGTCTATGATGCAGGTTCTGGCGGCCAGATAGCCCCCAGGATGCACGCAAGCGGTGCAGGCCCATGATCGATATCCACACGCACCTTATTTACGGAGTCGATGACGGCGCGCAGGATCTCGCCTCCGCGGTCGCCATGGCGCGAAGCGCAGGTCGCGAAGGCGTCACCCACATTGTCTGCACGCCGCACGCAAACGATATCCACCCCTACCGGTTCGATCTCAACATCCAGCGCCTCGCCGAACTGCGCCGGGAACTTCAGGGATCCATCGAGTTCAGCCTCGGCTGCGACTTCCACATGAGCGCCGCCAACATCCTCGACGCGCTCGAGCACCCGCCCCGCTACTCGATCAACGGCAAGGGCTATCTCCTCATCGAGTTCCCTGACCTCGCCATTCCACCCCAGCTTTCAGAAGCCATGCACCAGCTCCAGCTGGCGGGCTACACCCTCATCATCACCCACCCCGAACGCAATCCCACCCTGCAGCGCAACCCCACCATCCTGCGCGACTGGCTCCGGCAAGGCTGCCTCGTACAAGTCACGTCTGCCTCGCTGTACGGCCGCTTTGGCCAGGTCGCCGAGGCCTTCGCCAACCAACTCCTTGACCGCAACTGGATCCACTTCATCGCCAGCGATGCTCATCGCCCCAAAATGCGCCCACTCCACCTTCGAAAGGGATTTGAGTATGTCGCAAATCGCGCCGGATTCGAGACCGCAAAGCGCCTCTACATCTCGAATCCCGAAGCTGCAGTCCTGGGCAAGCATTGGCCAGCGCAGCCCGAGCCCATGGGCCTCTGGGACGATGTCAGACCCTTCTTCAGCACTGATCTTGTCAACCTTGCAAAGCGGAGCCTTTGGAAACGCCTGTTTCCTTTTTGAATGAATTGCGGGTCCCGTCCGTTCGCATCCCACCCGCCCGCTAAAGCCCCAGCCCGCCATCCACCGCGAGAATCTGCCCCGTCACAAAAGCCGGTCCAGCCGCGAAAAACAGCACCGCTTGCGCCACATCTACGGCCGTTCCATTGCGCCCCATCGGGGTCTTCGCGGCAAATCGCCCCGCCTCATCCGGGTCAGTCCCATCCGTGTCAATCCACCCCGGAGCCACGCAGTTCACGCTCACCTCAGGCGCAAAACTCTTCGCCATCGTTTGCGTCAGCATGTGCAGGGCGGCTTTCGACGCGCAATAATGACCATGTCCCGCCCACGCGCGTACGCCTCCAAGAGACCCGATGTTCACAATCCTGCCGCGCGCTCTGCGAAGATGGGGCAGCGCATCCCGCGCCACAAGAAACGGGCCGCGCGTGTTCGTGGCGAAAACTGCATCCCATTGCTCAAGCGAGATTTGTTCTAGACTGGCCGATTCAAACACCGCGGCGTTATTCACGACGACGTCGAGATGCCCGGTCAGCCCGCACGCAGCAGAGACGGCCTCTCGAACGTTGTCTTCGAAGCGCACATCGCACCCGATGGCCTGGGCCTTGCGCCCATACTTCCGGATCTCCTGCACCGTCTCGGCAGCTTCATAGGCAGAAGTTCGATAAGTAATCGTCACATCCGCGCCGGCCGAAGCCAGCGCAAGCGCAATCTCCTTGCCCAGGCGTCTTGCGCCCCCCGTGACCAGCGCCGATTTTCCCGCCAGTGACCGTGCCGGTTCCGGAAAGCTGCTCAGGAATCCGGTCATGGACAGCCTTTCCTTGTGGCGATCTAGTTCGACTGGGGCTTGGCAGCATCCGGCTTCGACGAATCCTGCTTGTCCTTGTTGGAGGCGTCTCCATCTTTGCCGTAGATCGAGTATTGCGAACCCGGCCGCTTGAGCTTCACTTCAATCGCCATCGTGGCCTTGTCCACGCTGTACTCATGGCCATACGTCTGGTAGCCCTTGGCAATCACCTGCAGCAGAACCTTGGAACCAGTCGGCAACACATCGATCATCGTCTTGCCGTCCTCGTTGGTCTTCAGCTCCATGTTGCCTT
>JBAUTX010000335.1:0-18723 GCA_049582405.1 Occallatibacter sp.
GACGTATTGGAATGAGCCGGAAATGTTCGATCTGCCCCCGCAGCGGAGGAACGACGGATCCGGCATCAGCTCCGTCACGCACGTACTGACGTTCCGGGTTTGGTGCGGCGCCAACACCCTGACGCAAAACCCTGACGGCGGAGGCCTCCACATCGCGCCTGTGATCGGCAACGCTGCCGCCGTCGTGGCGCTCTATCAGAATGCATGGCTGGAAATCATTCGAAGCAATGGGTCCGCCATCGCGGAAGCACTCATCTATTTCGTTCTCGCAGTTGCCGCAGGCAGTCTGGTCTTCTTCGATCGTTCCGATCGGGTTTACCTGTGGCTGGCCGGGGTCTTTCTTTTAACTGCGGCCAACGCGGCTTGCGCTTGCCTGTTTGCATGGACCACCGTCGCAAATCAGGTGACCATGTACCTGATCATGGACGCCTTCCTCGCCCCATGCATTCTGGGTGGATGGGTGATGACGTGGTGGTTCTGGTTCAGGCTGCGTCGACCGTCATGGGTACCCAAAGCGGTCGTAGGGCTGACGCTGCTTTACGGCATCTCATTCTCTCTGGGAGAAGACCTCTTCTTCACGCTCATACCGCACCAGGTAGGCGCGGCATTGCATCTGGCGTCCATCGGAATTCGTCTTTCCATCCTTTGCCTGCTCATCCTCATCGTCGTACGAGGAATCCGGCAGCAGGGGCGCGAGGGGTGGTTGGCTCTTCCGGCAGTCGTGCTAGTGGGAATCGCACAGTTTCAGATCGACCTTCTTGTACTCCATGTGCGCACCATATGGTTCCCGTTCGGCGTGGGAGTTTACCTCTATGATGTTGCGAGCGCGGTCTTATCGGTTGTCATCTTCGTCCTCCTCCTTCGACGCTTGCAGCAGTCCTTGCGCCGTCAGCGTCTCATGGCCTTGGATGTGAAACAGGCACAGGAAGTGCAGCAGGTGATTCTGCCTGAAGCGCAGATGAACCTGCCGGGGCTTGAGATCGAATGCGAGTACAGACCTGCCCGCGAGGTCGGCGGAGATTTCTTCCAAATCATTCCCCACAAGAGCGACGGCAGCTTGCTGGTGGTGGCTGGCGATGTAACGGGTAAGGGCCTGAAAGCTGGAATGCTGGTGGCTTTGCTGGTGGGTGCGATCCGCAGCACTGCAGAAACATATGCCGCTCCAGAAAACGTATTGACGGCGCTCAACAGGCGGCTCTTGGGTCGCAGCGATGCCCAGGCGACGTGTCTCGCGCTCCGCATTGCCAGGGATGGCGCAGTCACTCTTGCCAATGCCGGCCACCTGCCGCCCTACCTGAACGGCGAACCGATTGCGATGGAGGGTGCGCTACCTCTGGGCATCATCGACGGGGCGGCCCTTTCGGTTGTGGGCTTCCAGCTCAAGGAAGGCGACAGATTGGCGCTCGTATCAGACGGTATCGCGGAAGCGACCGATGTGAATGGTAACCTCTTCGGCTTTGACCGCGTGAAGGAACTGCTGCACGCCGCCAGGACCGCCGCCGAAGTCGCCGCCGCCGCGCAAAACTTCGGCCAGGAAGACGACATCAGCGTCATCACCGTCACCCGCACCGCCCTGCCGGTTCCAGCCTCGGCATAAACCTCCCTTGCGCTCAGAACAGTCCGCTCGCCCTCGCTCCGCACCCCACGTGCTGGCCTTTCCCTCACTATGATGGAGACAGCACCCGGCCCCATGTCCTCCACCGACACCACAACCCGCACTCTCCCCACGCTCCACGAGTTCTTCTCGCCCGGCGGCATCCTCGCGCGCTCGCCCCTGCCCTATGAATACCGCACCGGTCAGCTTGAAATGGCCAAAGCCGTCGAGCGCGCCCTCGCCGAGCGCCGCCACCTCATCGTCGAGGCCGGCACCGGCACCGGCAAGACCCTCGCCTACCTGCTCCCCGCCCTGCGCACCGGCCAGCGCGTCATCGTCTCCACCGGCACCAAGGCCCTGCAGGACCAGCTCTTCTTCCGCGACGTGCCCTTCCTTGAAACCCTGCTCGGCCCGCTGCGCGTCTGCTATATGAAAGGCCGCGCCAACTACCTCTGCCGCCACAAGCTCGTCGCGCTGCGCAACCAGCCCATTTTGTCGGGATTGGAAGAGATCGACCAGTACCGCCAGATCGCCGAGTGGGAGCAGACCACCGAAACCGGCGACCGCGCCGAGCTCGGCGGCCTGCCCGAAGCCAGCACCCTCTGGCACAAGCTCGACGCCCGCTCCGAGGCCTGCCTCGGCACCACCTGCCCCGACTACCAGCGCTGCTTCATCACCGAGATGCGCCGCAAGGCCCTCGAATCCGACATCATCATCGTCAACCACCACCTCTTCTTCGCCGATCTCTCCGTCAAGCAGGAGGCCGCCGGCGCACCCGACGCAGGTGTGCTGCCCGAGGCCGCCGCCGTCATCTTCGACGAGGCCCACGAGCTCGAAGAGGTCGCCTCCAGCTACTTCGGCCTCTCCGTCAGCAACATCCGCTTTGAAGAGCTCGCCCGCGACACCGACGTGCTCCTCCGCGGCAAGGAAGGCACGCAGAACATCCCCGGCACCACGCAGCAGCTCCGCGAGCGCGCCCGCATGTTCTTCGCCGGACTGCCCATCGCCGCCGACGGCCGCCAGCCCTTCGCCGGCCGCGAAGAATTCCTCGAATCCTCCGGCGATCTCTACCTCAGCCTGCGCGCCTCGCTGCGCCGCCTTGAAGCGGAAATGGAGTCGCTCAAGGGCATCGACGAAGCCCCCGGCCTGCGCAAGCGCGTCGTGCGTCTGCGTTCCGAGCTCGAGTTCCTGCTCGAATCCAACGCCAGCAACACCGTCTACTGGATTGAGCGCCGTGCGATGGCAGGCACGTCGCCCGCCCAACGGTCGGCCACGCGCAGTACCTTCCTGCAGGCCACGCCCATCGACGTCTCCGAGCTGTTGCACGAACGCGTCTTCGAGTCCATCCCTACCGTCATCCTCACCTCGGCCACGCTCACCGTGCAGGGCGGCTTTGAGCACATCCGCAAGCGCCTCGGCATGACCGAGGCCCGCGAGCTCGTCGTGCCGTCCCACTTCCGCTACGGCGAACAGGCGCTGCTCTATCTGCCGCCCTCCATGCCCGACCCGCGCGAGCCCGACTTCCCCGAAGCCGCCGCCGAGTGCATCCGCCGCGTTCTCACCATCACCCGTGGCCGCGCCTTCTGCCTCTTCACCAGCTACAGCCAGATGCGCACGCTCTACGAGCGCCTGCTGCCCGTCCTCGACTACCCCATCCTGCTCCACGGCACCGCGCCGCGCAAAGCCCTGCTCGACGAATTCCGTGCCACTCCAAACGCCGTCCTCTTCGGCACATCCAGCTTCTGGCAGGGCGTGGACGTGCAGGGCGAAGCGCTCAGTTGCGTCATCATCGACCGCCTGCCCTTCGCCGTGCCCAGCGACCCCGTCGTCCAGGCCCGCATGAAGGCCATCGAAGAGGCCGGCGGCAAGCCCTTCTTCGACTACCAGGTCCCCTCGGCCGTGCTCACACTCAAGCAGGGCTTCGGCCGCCTCATCCGCTCATTGGAAGACCGCGGCGTCCTCGTGCTCCTCGACCCCCGCGTCCGCCGCCAGCGCTACGGCCAGACCTTCCTCCAAAGCCTCCCACCCTACCGCATGACCACAACCATCGGCGATGTAGAGGCATTCTTCCGGATGGATCAGACCAACTCGCAATGACAACGAAAAAGAATCCAAAGGAGGCTTTCGCTGAAAGTACCGCGCATGGTACACTCGGTTTACACGGCCTGAAGCGCGTTCCTGCCATTTTCTTTCGGACGGATGCAGGCAACGAACCAGTCCGCGAATGGCTCAAGGCGATGTCATCGGCCGACCGAAAGCAGATCGGGGAAGACATCCGAACGGTTGAGTACGGCTGGCCGATTGGCATGCCAGTCTGCCGGCCGCTGGGGAACGGGTTGCATGAGGTGCGTACGAATCTTGCAGCCAATCGCATTGCACGAGTGTTTTTCTATATCGATACCCATCAGAAGATGGTTCTGTTGCACGGCATCATCAAGAAGTCACAGACGACCCCGAAGGGGGATTGGATGTTGGCTCGGAAAAACATGACACGCCACCAAAGAGGACTGCAATGAAGGCTCGTTCCAGAAAGCATTTCGATCACAGCGGCTCCAGTTTCGACAGCTTCCTCGAGGAAGAAGGAATTCTCGACGAAGTCGACGCCGTTGCCATCAAGCGCGTCATCGCCTGGCAACTTTCTGAAGCGATGAAGGCCGGGCATGTGACAAAGAAATCGATGGCTGCGCGCATGGGCACAAGCCGCTCTCAACTGGATCGCCTGCTCGATCCGGAAAACAGCGCAGTGCACCTGGAAACCATCGCCAAGGCCGCTCGCGCCGTCGGAAAGCGCCTGCGCATCGAAATGGTCGATGCCGCTTAATCCGATGTCCCCCACCCCCACCGACGTCCTCCTCGTCGTCGACATCCAGAACGACTTCTGCCCCGGCGGCGCGCTCGCCGTGCCCGACGGAGACGCCGTGATCGCTCACATCCTTGGCTGTGCGCAGCACTTCCACCACGTCATCCTCACGCAGGACTGGCACCCCGCCGGCCACACATCCTTCGCATCGTCTCATCCCGGCAGGCAGCCTTTCGAGACCATCCAGATGCCCTACGGCCCACAAACCCTCTGGCCCGACCACTGCATCCAGGGCACGCCCGGCGCCAAGTTCCATCCCTCGCTCCATCTCCCGCAGGCCGAGCTCATCCTCCGCAAGGGCTTTCGCCCCCACGTCGATTCCTACTCCGCCTTCTTTGAGAACGACCACACCACGCCCACCGGCCTCGACGGCTACCTCCGCGAGCGCGGCATCCAGCGCGTCTTCCTCGCCGGCCTGGCTTACGACTACTGCGTCGGTTACTCCGCCCTCGATGCCCGCCGCCTTGGCTTTGAAGCCATCGTCCTCACCGACGCCTGCCGCGCCATCAACCTCGCCGGTTCCGCCGCCCGCATGGAGACGAATCTTACCGCCGCTGGCGTTGCGCTGATCGACAGCGACGCTTTGACGCGCTGAAACACAAGCGCTCTTGTCCTGCAATCACGCCCGAAATCATGTACCCTGAGAGCACCAAATAAGGTGCGCACGGGAGGCGCAATGCTGAATCTGTCGCAAGACATCCAGTCGCTTACGACTTTTCGCCGACGCTCCGGCGAGATGATGAAGCAGCTCAAAAAGAGCAAGCGGCCCATGGTGCTCACCGTGAATGGCCGGGCAGCAGCCGTGGTACAGGACGCAGCAGCCTACCAGCGCCTGCTCGACATTGCCGCCCGTGCCGACGCCGCCGAAGGCATCCGCCAGGGCATGGAAGACGCCCGCAAACGGCGAACGCGCCCGGCACTCGCCTTCTTCGATGAGTTTGAAGTGGGCCATGACATATCGCGTTGAGCTTGCCCGCCGGGCGGAGCGGGACTTCATCCAGCTTTTCGAGGCAATCGACGCAGAGAACTCCAGCGCAGCGCGCAACTGGTATGCAGGCCTCAGGCGCGCCGTCCTGAGCCTGGAGAGACTTCCGGAGCGCTGCCCTGTAACTGAAGAGAACCCGGCAAGTCGGCACCTGCTCTACGGCCGCAAGCCAAACGTGTACCGGATCATCTTTACAATTGTGTCCAGGGAGAAACGCGTCGTGATCCTGCACATTCGCCATGGCGCCCGGCGGCAATTCAGCGAAGTGGAGACCGATTGATGTCGCGTAATTTCTACATCCTGGCTGGCACCTTGGGCCTCTTTGGCCTGCTCTCGGGGCTCATGACGCTGGTGCCGTCCAGCTTTCAGCCCGGACTGCCCGCCAACGCCTCGCTCTGGCGCACCATCGCGCTCGTCATGATGCTGGCCGCGCTGGCTTCGGCCCTCATCGGCGTCCTCAGCAACCTCTTTGAGCAGGTGGACCGGCGCAGCGAAGAGGCCCGTCTGGCCGCGCGCCGTCGCCGCCACGGCCCGAGGAACTAAAATAGCAGCAGGGCATTCCAGCGAAAGAGACAGGCGAACACCGATGTATGAAGTCACCGTGGAGGCCGGCTTTTCCTCCGGACACTTCCTCCGCAACTACAAGGGCAAGTGCGAGAACCCGCACGGCCACAACTACAAGGTCCGCGTGACGCTCCACGGCAGCGAGCTCGACGCGGCCGGCCTGCTGCTCGACTTCAAGCTCCTCAAGCAGGTCATGCGCCCGGTCATCGACCGCATTGACCACCAGATGCTCAACGACCTCGAGCCCTTCACCGTCCTCAACCCCTCGGCAGAAAATCTGGCCCGCTACTTCTACGACCAGACCAGCGAGCAGCTCCGCGAGATGACCCAGGGCCGCGTCCGCGTCAAGGACTGCACCATCTGGGAGACCGACACCACCACGGCCACCTACTACGAGTAGGCCTGCGGCTCAGTTCATCGCGCTCGACCGCGACTTGAGATATCTGTTGAACG
Source organism: Occallatibacter sp. (assembly GCA_049582405.1). Taxonomy (GTDB): domain Bacteria; phylum Acidobacteriota; class Terriglobia; order Terriglobales; family Acidobacteriaceae; genus Telmatobacter. Next base: position 6,457 of record JBAUTX010000335.1, read on the forward strand.
GAATCTCAAAGAAGAACAGCTCGCCGCCGCTCGCGTTCTTCAACTTGTAGATGTACATGCTGGATCCCTTCAGCGGGTCCGTAAGTTGCGACACGTCATAGAACAGGAAGCCCGCCTGCGTGGTGTGCGGCTCCACCACCAGCGCGCCATATTCAAAGTCGTTAAAGTCCGCCTCAATGTCCTTGTTGCTGGCCTTGGGCTTCAGGTGGATGCCCGGCAGATGATTCGGCAGGGGGATCTCCCCGCCCTGCCGCTCCTTCTTCGTCATCAGGCGCTCCACGTCATCCGGATCCGCGGCCTGGATGCGGTCGCCCGCCGGCGTTTCGAACAAGATCCGCGCATCGCGCAGAGAGATTGGCTTGTCGCCATTGTTCGTCACCATCAGCCGGATGGGCATCACGCCGTGGCTCAGATAGTCCACGCGGAACAGCTTCTCTTTTTCCTTGGTGTCATACGGGTCCACGGCAATCGCAACCTTCTCCCTGTCGTGCACCTCCACCGCCGGGAACGACGTGGCCGGCTCTACAGGCGGCGGCGTGCGCGGCTTGTCGCTGGCCCCGGCGGCCACAGCCGCCCCAAGCAGAAGAAGAGGGAGCGCTTTGAGAATCTTCATCGTGCTCGACTGTATCATTTTGGGTTAGACCGGAAACAGGCGCACTCCGTCACGCATGATTATCTTTTTCTACAACCTGGTCTTGTTCGCCGCTCTCATTCTGAGTGCGCCGTGGTGGCTCTCGCGCATGGCCACCACCCGCAAATATCGCGAGGGGCTTCGTCAGCGGCTCGGGCAAGTCCCGCCGCGGCTCCGGAACGACAGCCGCCCGGTCCTCTGGCTCCACGCCGTCTCCGTGGGCGAGGTGCTCGCCGTAAGCCGCCTCGTCGAAGAACTCACGCAGAGCGCCCCGGACGTCCGCCTGCTCATCTCCACCACCACGCGCACCGGTCAGGAGCTCGCCCGCCAGCGCTTCGGCGCCGAGCGCGTCTTCTATTGCCCGCTCGACCTGCCCTGGGCCGTGCGCGCCTATCTGCGTGCGCTCCGGCCCACAATGCTCATCCTTGCCGAAACCGAATTCTGGCCCAACCTCCTGCGTGGCTGCTTCCGCCGCGGCATCCCGGTCGTCGTCGTCAACGCGCGCATCTCCGACCGCTCCTGGCCGCGCTACCGCCGCCTGCGCGCTCTGTGGAGGCCCCTGCTCAGCCCGCTTCGCCTCGCGCTTGCCCAAAGTGAGGCTGACGCGGCACGCCTCCGCGCTCTCGGATGTGCGCCTGACCGTGTCCTGGTGAGCGGCAATCTCAAGTTCGATGTCCGGGCCGCAAAGGAAGCCGAAGCGACGCGCCTGTTGCGTGCAGCCGCTGGCAGCCTTCGTTTTGTCGTCGCCGGCAGCACGCTCGAGGGCGAAGAGGCTGCCCTGCTCGATGCCTGGCCGCATCTGCTCGCCGCCTGCCCCCACCTTGTGCTCGTCCTCGCCCCGCGCCACCCCGAGCGCTTTGCCGCCGTCGCCACGCTGCTCGACCGGTCAGGCTTCCAATGGTCGCGCCGCTCGACCGGCATGCCGGCGCTCGCACCCGGCCACATCGTCCTCCTCGACACCATCGGCGAGCTGGCCTCGGTCTACTCGCTCGCCGCCGTCGCCTTCGTCGGCGGCAGCATCGTTCCCGCCGGTGGACACAATCCTCTCGAGCCCGCGCAGTTCGCCGTCCCCATTCTTATGGGGCCGCACACCGCCAACTTCCGCGCCATTACAGACGATCTCGTCGCCCACGACGCCGTGCGCATCGCCACCGGGGAGCACCTCGCTGAAGCCCTGCTTGCCCTGCTCAGCGATGGCCCCACGGCCTCCGCGATGGGCCTGCGCGCCCGCCATGTCTTCGAGGCGCAGGCCGGAGCCACCGCCCGCACCCGCGATGCCATCGCCAAACTCCTCGCAGAGCGGAGGACGGGAGCATGAAGCGCCCATGGCTCGCGCCGCTCGTGCCGCTCTACGCAGCCGGCGTTGCCCTGCGCGATCTCCGCCTCCGCCGTGGCTGGGAGCCAATTCGCAAGCTTGCTTATCCCGTTCTCAGCATCGGCAACCTCTCCGCAGGGGGCGCGGGCAAAACACCCCTCGCCATCGCGCTCGCCCAGCTGCTCGCGCACCGCGGCTTCCACATCGACATCCTCTCCCGCGGCTACGGCCGCACGTCCACACAGCCCATGCGCGTCGACCCTGAGGGCAGCGCGCAGCTCTTCGGCGACGAGCCCCTGCTCATGGCGCGTGGCGGCATCCCTGTCTACGTCGCCCCGCAGCGCTACGACGCCGGCCTGCTCGCCGAAGCCGACGCAGAAATGGATGCCGCAGGGCACCACGAAATCCCCATCAGCCAGCGCCGCTCGGTGCATCTCCTGGACGACGGCTTCCAGCACCGCCAGCTTGACCGCGACCTCGACATCCTGCTCCTCAACCGCGACGACTGGCGGGACACGCTGCTGCCCGCCGGAAACCTGCGCGAACCCCTCCGCGCGGCTGCGCGAGCAGACGTGATCGCCATCCCGGCCGAAGATCCCAGCTTTGAAGCGGACCTGCGCGCCAGCGGCCTCACCTGCCCCATCTGGCGCATACGCCGCTGCATGGACATCCCCGCATGGGAGGGCCCTGTCGCCGCCTTCTGCGGCATCGCCCGTCCCGGGCAGTTCTTTGCCGGCCTTGAAGCGCAAGGCCGCAAACTCGTTCTGCGCCGCGCGTTCCCTGACCACCACCGCTACTCCGCAGCCGAGCTGGAAAGGCTGGCCCGCGAAGCACGTGCCAAAGGCGCAACCGCGCTCCTCACCACGGAGAAAGACGCCGTTCGCCTGGGGGAACCGTCGCAGACCCTGCACGGCATGCCCCTGCTCATTGCCAGGCTTCAGGCCCAGATTGAAGACGAAAGCTCCGTCGCAACCTGGCTCACGCAGCGCCTTCTCGGCGGTTCCAGCAGCCAATCCGTGTGAGAAAATTCTAGTTTGCACACGCAGTCCAAGTTCCGCCTGCTTGTGGTCCGCCTCGGCGCCATGGGCGACATCCTCCACGCCCTGCCCGCCGTCACCGCGCTCCGCAAGGCCCACCCCTCGTGGGTCATTGACTGGGTCGTCGAGCCCCGCTGGAGCGCCCTGCTCTCCACACAGAGCGCCACAGCCCGCCACACCACCCTTCAGCCCGTCGTCGACCGCCTGCACCTTGCTTCCACCAGGGAGTGGCGTCGCAACCCTCTGAGCTCCAGCACGTTGCGGCAGATTCAGGCCCTGCGCCAACACCTCTGCGAAGGCTCCTACGACGTCGTCCTCGACCTCCAGGGCTCCATCCGCTCCGCGATCATCGGCCGCATGGCCTGTGCACGCCGCCGCATCGGCGAGGCCGAGCCGCGCGAGCGCCCCGCCCGCTGGCTCTTCACCGAGCGTGTCCTGACCCACGGTGCGCACGTCATCGAGCAGGACGTCGAGCTCGCCTCCGCCATCGCCGGCGATGCGCTCGAGCCGGTCCAGCCCATGCTCCCCGTCGACCCCGCCGCCGAGGCTTGGGCCCATGCGCTCCTCGGCTCCAGCAGCCAGCCCGCTGTGCTCATCAATCCCGGCGCAGGATGGGGCGCCAAGCGCTGGCCACCCGAGCGCTACGGCATCGTCGCCCGCGAGCTGGCCCACCGAGGCTTCCGCATCTTCGTGAACGCCGGCCCCGGAGAAGTCGCCCTCGCTGGCGCCATCGCGCAGGAATCCGGCGGCACGGCCTCCGTCCTCGCGCCATCGCTCGAGCAGCTCATCGCCTTCACCCGCCGCGTCGCCCTCGTCATCGCCGGAGACACCGGTCCGCTCCACCTCGCCTGCGCCCTCGGCAAGCCCGTCGTCGGCATCTACGGCCCCACCGATCCCAGCCGCAACGGCCCCTTCGGCTCGCCTTTCCACGTCCTGCGCAGCCCCCAGAGCCGCCGCGATCACACCCGCCACGAGGCCCCTGAGGCGGGCCTGCTCACCATCCAGCCCGACGACGTGCTGCACGCCACCGCCGAACTGCTTTATCCTGAGGCGTCCGCATGACGAATTCCGGCCCCACTCAACCCGGCCAGCCGCAGGATTGGATCGCCCGCTGGCAGCGCATCGCCCGCCGCATCCGCGTCCCGCTCGGCTTCCTCACCGCCGCCGTCTACGTCTTCGATCTCTGGAGCCGCGCACCGCGCCCGTCCGCCGTTGCCTGGAGTCTCGCCCTTGTGCTGCCCGGCCTCTGGCTCCGCGGATACGCCGCCGGTTACGTCAAGAAGAACCGCGAACTCACCCAGACCGGCCCCTATGCCCACACCCGTAACCCGTTGTATCTAGGCTCGATGCTCATCGCCTTCGGCTTTGCCCTCGCCTTGTTGAGCTGGCCGGTCACCCTCCTCCTCGCCTTCGGCTTTCTCGTCATTTACGTCCCGGTCATCGCGTCAGAGGAGCGCTTCCTCCGCGCAACCTTCTCCGATTTCGACGCCTACTGCCGCCGCGTTCCGCGCCTCCTGCCGCGCCTCACCGCCGCTTCGGCCCCCGAGGGTCAGTCCGGCGGTTTTTCCTTTGCCCTCTATCGCAAACACCGCGAGTACAATGCACTTATAGGCGCTGCACTGCTCTACCTCTGCCTGCTCTTTCTGCGGCCGGTTGTTGGCGCGTTGGCGCATGGTCTGCGGTAGCCTGCTGCCCACGACCCCGATTCAAGTTGAGACAAAAGGAGCCAGGCCCCGCCGGTGACCAAGTTCAATCCCATCAAGACCCTGCTGTGTACGTTCGCCCTCGTCGGCACTGCGCTCGCGCAGCAGATTCCGCCCTTGGCCCCGCCCCTGCCCGCCTTCCCTTTTCCGCAACACCAGACCCTCTCCTACTCGGTGGACTGGCGCGTCTTCCCGGCCGGTACCGCCGTCATCCACTTTGAGCAGGCGGGCGACCGCGAGCGCATCACCGCCACCGCCGAGACCATCGGCGCTATTAACCTGCTCTTCCACGTCAGCGACCACTTCCAGTCCACCGTGGATCGCGTCAAGGGCTGCACCTACGAGTTCGACAAGCAGACCGTCGAGGGCCGCCGCCAGGTCAACTCCACCCTCCGCATCGACTACACGGCGATGAAGTCCATCCTCGACGAAAAGAACGTCGTCAAAAACGAGACCAAGCACGTCGAGTCGCCCATCCCCGGCTGCATGACCGACCTGCTTACCGGCGTCTTCTACACCGCCACGCAGCAGCTCGTCCTCGGCAAGAGCTTCATCGTGCCCCTCGTCGACGCCATGCATAACGTCCCGGTCACCATCAAAGTAGAAGGCCGCGAAGAGGTCAAAACGCCCCTCGGCACCTTCAAGACCATCCGCGTGCAGCCCACCGCCGCCGCCGGAGTCGTCAAAAACCGCGGCAACATCTGGATCTGGTACACCGACGACGAGCGCCACCTGCCCGTGCAGATGCGCGCCCGCCTCTTCTGGGGCACCATCACCTTCCGCCTCACCGGCAATGAAAATAAGTAGGAATCAACCCGAGAGAATCGATTCGTTTTCTCGGGAATCGGGCTGCGCAAGCCGCGCCCGCCGCACCGCAGGTGCCTACTGCATCCGGAACCGCTCCCGCATCAGCCGCTGCAGCCGCGGCCAGTAGATCAGGTTGAAGGCCAGCTCCTTCTCGGGAAACATCCCCAGCGCCACCCGCCGCGTATCGGCCACCATCTCGGAGGCTTCCTCCACCGTGATCGACGCGTCCTGCGCGATCACCTGCGTCACCATGTTCACCACCATCTGCAGGCGGCGAATCTTGCGGCTCTCTTCCTTCAGTTCTTCAGTCGATTGCGCCCGCTCAGGCGCGTCGGCAGGCTTGGACGAAACGGCGTCAGAGTGCGCGCCTCGGGGAAGCTCCGGGGATCCCATGCGGCAATTCCTCCTTGGGCATTGGACGGAATAGCTTGCTTGCTGTGCATCCTAGCACCGGCGTACAAGACCGCAATGGTTTTCATTCCGCCTGTGCTACCCTCCGGTAACTCCCGCATCCGTACAATAGGAAGGAATGGCTTTCACAGAACAATATGACGTGGCCGTGGTCGGCGCCGGTCACGCGGGCTGCGAGGCCGCCATGGCCGCCGCCCGCATGGGCCTCAAGACCGCGCTCATCACCATGAACCTCGACCTTATCGCCCAGATGAGCTGCAACCCCGCCATCGGCGGAGTCGCCAAGGGCCATCTCGTCCGCGAGGTCGACGCCCTCGGCGGCATCATGGGCGAGGTCGCCGACGCCGTCGGCATCCAGTTCCGCCTGCTCAACACCTCCCGCGGCCCCGCCGTCTGGAGCCCCCGCGCCCAGTGCGACAAGCAGCTCTACCGCGTCAGGATGCGCGAAGTCCTCGAAGCCCAGCCCGGCCTCCACATCCGCCAGGCTGAGGTCATTGACCTCGTCCTCGACGAGACCGGCTCAACCACAAACGCGGGTGCCCCAGGTCTCGATTCTGAGACCTGGGACGGAAACTCTGGCGGCCCACCGGAACTTCCCCGCCCCACGCGCTCGCACCGCCGCGTCCTCGGCCTCAAGCTCCGCGACGGCCGCCGCCTCATGGCCGGCGCCACTATCATCACCACCGGCACCTTCCTCAACGGCCTCATCCACTGCGGCGAAGAGCGCTACCCCGCCGGCCGCTCCGGCGAGCCCGCCTCTGTCCTCCTCGGCGAAGCGCTGCGCCGTCTCGGCCTGCGCACCTGCCGCCTCAAGACCGGCACACCGCCGCGCCTCGACGGCCGCACCATCCACTGGGAGCGCTTCGAAGAGCAGCCCGGCGACCTGGACCCCACACCCTTCAGCTTCCGGACACACAAAATCGTCCAGCCGCAGGTCAGTTGCCACATCGCCTTCACCACCCCGGAGACGCTCCGCATCATCCGCGAGAACGTCCACCGCTCCGCCATGTACTCCGGCCAGATTGAGGGCGTGGGCCCGCGCTACTGCCCGTCCATTGAAGACAAGATCGTCAAATTCCCGGACAAGACGCAGCACCAGTTCTTCCTCGAGCCCGAAGGCCTCAACACCCACGAGGTCTACGTCAACGGCATGTCCACCTCGCTGCCCATGGAAGTCCAGTGGCAGATCGTGCGCTCCATCCCCGGCCTGGAAGACGCCGAGATGCTCCGCCCCGGCTACGCCATCGAGTACGACTCCGTCGACGCCACCGAGCTCGACCGCGCCCTGCGCGTCAAATCCATGGAAGGCCTCTACCTCGCCGGGCAGATCAACGGGACCAGCGGTTACGAAGAAGCCGCCTGCCAGGGCATCATGGCCGGCATCAACGCCGCCCTCTGGCTCAAGGGTCAGCCGCCCTTCACCATGGACCGGACAGAGGGATATACGGGCATCCTCATCGACGATCTCATCTCCAAGGGCACCAACGAGCCCTACCGCATGTTCACCTCGCGCGCGGAGTTCCGCCTCCACCTGCGCATTGACAATGCCGACCGCCGCCTCACGCCGCACGGCCGCCGCCTCGGCCTCATCGACGACGAGGCCTGGGCCGCCTATGAAGAAAAGCAGGCCCGCATGGCCGCGCTGGAGCGCTTGCTGACCACCGGCAAGACCGCTCCAGACCGCCTGACCGCCGTGGGACTCGGCGACCTGACCTCAGTCGCAGGCCAGACCTGGGCCCAGCTCCTCAAGCGTCCCGAAGTTGGCATCGAGCCCGTCCTTCACGCGATTCGCGAAGAGATGAAGCAGCAGCCGCTCCTCGCCGGATGGGCTGACCGTCTCGACACGCACGGCAGCGTCGACGCCGCCGTCCTCCGCAACGAGGCCCGCGCCGTCGAAACCGAGATCAAATTTTCCGGTTATTTGGAACAGCAGAAGAAGGCTATCGGCAAGCTCAAGGCCGCCGAGTCGGTCACGATCCCGGATTGGCTGGAATACAGCGCCATCAGCGGCCTCTCCCGCGAGATGCGCGAAACACTCGAGCGCGTGCGCCCCGGCACCATCGGCCAGGCCAGCCGCATCCCCGGCGTCACGCCCGCCGCGCTCAGCCTTGTGCATGTCTCGATTCGCCTGCAGGCGCAGGCCCGCCGCGCCAGTTAGGGCGCGCAAGGTGAGGTCACCATGAGCCACGATCTGCAGCACACCACCGCGCTGCTAGCCCGCGCACCCGCAACCTTTACCGCACTCCTCGACGGCCTGCCGGACTTCTGGACCCTGCAAAATGAAGGCGAGGGTACCTGGAACGCATTCCAGGTCATCGCCCATCTGGCTTATTGCGAGCGTTCGGACTGGATGACGCGAACACGCATCCTCCTTGACTTCGGCGAAACGCGTCCCTTCGATCCCTTCGACCGGGAAGGGCATATGCAGGGATGTGCTGGAAAATCGCTCGGGAACGTGTTGCAGGAGTTCGCCCGCCTGCGTGCAGCAAACCTGGGTGAGTTGGAAGGTATGCGCCTCGGCCCGGAAGCGATGCCCCTGCGCGGAACCCATCCCGCCTTCGGCTCCGTCACGCTCTCTGAGCTGCTCGCAGCCTGGGCCGTGCACGATCTCACCCACCTGCATCAGATCGCACGCATTCTGGCCAGCCAGTACAGGGACGCCGTCGGCCCCTGGCAACGCTATCTCGGCGTGCTCCACTGCGCCGGACACAGCCAGTCGGCCTAGGCAGCTTCATGCGCCGGCATTAGTCCTTCTTGTCGCTCTTTGAGAACAATGGCAGGTGGAAGAGCCCTTCCGCGTTGGCGGACTTCTTCTGTTTGCCTGCCGCGTCCGCGCGCAGCGATGTCCGCTGCGAGTTCACGCACAGCCAGTTGCCATGCACCCGCTCGTAGACGTGGGTGAACACACCCTTTTCATCCACCTGCGCGGAACCCGCCTTGTGGTGCATCAGGTAGGTACCGTTCGTCACCGCCGTGTCACCCATCATCCGCACGGCGATGACCTTCTGCTCCAGCGACATCGTCTTGTCGTCGTCGGCGATCAGGTTGGCAAGCTGCTGGTTGCGCGTCGTGATGTCGCCCGTAGCGGCAACATCCACAAACAGCGGCGACAGAACCAGTTCCAGCGCATACTGGTCGCGGTCGTTCACCGCATCGGACCACTTATCTTCCAGCTTCTGAAACTGTTCCACATCCGGCGAAGCCGTCGTCGTCACTCCCGGTTGATTTTGAACCGGAGTCGTCGAGGATCCTTGGGCGAACAACGCACAGGAAAAAAGAACAACTGACACACAAACGACAGTCTTTTTCATTTGGAAAAAAATAACTCCGTACCTTCCATGATACTGCCTTGGACTCTCCCTGCCACCCCTCCGGTAGCGAGAAAATAGCCGCATTTTCAGCTCCGACGGCCGCCTCCGGGAGCTAAACCCTGTATTCCCGCCGCGCGTCCGTTGTATGCTGCCACTGGCGGAGGTGTCGAGAGATGCAGGCTCCGGTCAGGATCATCACGGTAGAGCGCGAGTACGGTTCCCGAGGCGGCGAATTCGCCCACGACCTGGCGGAACGGCTCGGCTGGAAACTCCTCGATGCCGAACTCGTCGAGGGCGCGGCCCGCGCAGCCGGCGTCAGCCCCGAGCTCGCCGCCCGCTTCGACGAGCGCCTCGATCCCTGGTACTACCGCTACGGCAAAATCTTCTGGCATGACGCGGCCTTTCCCATGGCCGGCCTCAGCGACGAGCAGGTCTTCGACTCCGAGCGCATGTTCGAGCTCATCCGCGGCGAAATCCTCAAAGCCGCGGAAGGCGGCAACTGCGTCATCGTCGGTCGCGGGTCAGCCTGCGCGCTCGCCTGCCACCCCGGCTGCTTTCACGTCTTTGTCTACGCCACTTCCAAGGCCAAGCGCGAGTGGTTCCAGAAGGCCTTCCCCAGCCAGGCCCAGCACGCAGACCAGCTCCTCGCCGCGTTCGACAAGCGCCGCGCCGCTGCCATCCGCACCTTCTATCAGCAGGACTGGTCCGCGCGCAGCCTCTACCACATGCTGTTGAACTCCGCGATGGGCAAGGAGGCGATGATCGAGGCCGTCATCGGCTCCGCGGGCCTTGGCGCCATTGGCAGCGCTGCCGCAGAGCGCGCCATCGGCATCGCCGGAGAAACCTGCTAAACGGCCATCCGCGCCACGCGCGGCCCAATCCGCGTGAAGATCTCCCACGGAATCGTCCCCGCGGCCTCTGCGTGATCAAACGCTGAAATCTCCTCGCCGCGCTGCGCGCCCATCAGCACGACCTCATCGCCCGCAGCCACGTCCGGGATCTCCGTCACGTCCACCACTGCCTGGTCCATGCTCACGCGCCCCACCAGCGGCGCGCGCTGGCCGCGCACCAGCAGGCTGAAGCGATTCCCCAGCCTGCGGTCCAGCCCATCGGCATACCCCGCAGCCACCAGCGCCAGCCGCATCGGTTCCGTCGCCACAAACGTGCCGTTGTACCCCACAAGCGCGCCGGGCGGCACCGCGCGCACCGTCACCACGCGCGACTTCCAGCTCAGCACAGGCCTCAGCCGCTGCCGCGCCTCGACAAGCGATGCAGGCTCGGCTTCAAACGCCGGATCAAACGCGGGCGGCAATCCATACAGCGCCAGCCCCGGCCGCAGCAGCGCCTTCATCCCATGCTCCGCAGCCATCGCGCCAATCGTCTGCGCCTGCCCCGCCAGCAGCGCCGCTGAATTGCCCACGTTGCACCATGCTGGCTTCAGTCCGGCCGCGGCCACGCTCGCCAGCACACCGCGCATCTGCGCCAGTTGCTCGGCTGTCACCATCCCGTTCGCCTCATCGGCGGCAAACAGATGCGTCATCACGCCATCCAGATGCAGCGGCGACCCGGCGCCGAAGCGCGCGAGCAAGGGAATCAGCTCACCCGGCGCAACCCCCTGGCGGCTCATCCCCGTGTCCACCTCCAGATGCACCGAAACCTGCGCCGCACCCGAAGCCCGCGCCGCCTGCTCCAGCTCATCCAGCTGCCACGGCTCCCAAGCCACCACCGTCAGCCCGTGGCGCACCACCTCCGCGCCCTGCCCCGGAAACACCCCGCCAATCACCAGAATCCGCGCATCCGGGCACACCGCCCGCGCAGCCACGCCTTCTTCCACGCTCGTCACGCCCAGCCATCGCGCGCCGCCGCGCTCTGCCGCGGGTGCGCACAGCTCCAGCCCGTGCCCATAGGCATTGGCCTTCACAATGGCCAGCAGTTCGGCGTGCGGCGCAGCCACTCCGGCCAGAAAGCGAAAGTTGTCTTCAAGTGTCCGGGTGTGGATCTCAACCCAGCAGGGGCGTGTTGGCATCGTGCGGTCCAAGGATCAGTTTAGGTCATCCCACGGCGCCGCATCGCGCCACCGTGAGACGCGCCGCCTCTGCCTAGTCGCTCAGTTGCGCCAGTTGTTCCGGCGTGGGCGCAGGGGTAAAGCGGCTCACCACCACCATCGCCACGACGGCCGCAAACAGCGCCGGAAAAATCGCATCCCGCTGCGCCAGAATCGGCGGGAAGATCGACTTCACGCCCGGCACATCCCATGCCAGCGTCACCACTGTGCCCGCGGCAATCGCCGCCACCGCGCCCCACGCCGTCACCCGCCGCGAATAGAACGCCGCCAGCACCACCGGCGTCAGCGCCGCCGAATAGATGGTGTACGCCCACAGCATCTTCTCCAGAATGCTCTGCGCATACACCGCCTGATACAGCGCCCAGCAGCCCAGCAGCACCACCGCCAGCCGCGACACAATCAGCACCCGCTTGTTCGAGGCGTCCGGCGACATGTACCGCACAAAGACATCCTCAATCAGATTCGAAGCCGGCGAGAACAGATAATTCGAAGCCGTCGAGATCACCTTCGCAAACACCGCGCCCAGCAGCAGCGCGCCCATCAGCGGCGGCAGCCCGTGCCGCGCCGTGTAGGGAATAATCTCGTAAGGCTGCCGCGCCGCCTCGCCCGTGGGATACAGTGCCGACCCGAAGACCGCGATCGCCACAATCAGCGTCTCCAGCACCACCGTGCCCACAATCCATCCCACCACCGAGAGACTTGCATCCCGCTCGCTCTTCGCCGAGAAGAACTTCTGGTACATCACCTGGTTGCCCAGCATCAGCAGTAGCGTCGGCACCAGAAACTCCATCGCCCGTGCAAACGTCAGGTTGCCCAGCACCTCAAAGTGCGTCGGTGGCAGCGCCGCATGCAGCCCAGCCCATCCGCCCGCGCGATGAAACAGCATCGGCGTCGCCGCAATGCAGATCACCGTCACCAGCGAGCCGATCGCAACATCCATATACGCCACCGACGACATGCCCGCCAGCGCCGTCGTCACAATCACAA
>JBAUTX010000336.1:0-10077 GCA_049582405.1 Occallatibacter sp.
CACAAGGTAAGGGCGTGTTTCTGCAGTTTGTTTGATCTTGGCAGTTCCCGTTGGCGACATGAATGAACCCACTTCCAAGAAATGTAAGTACGACGATTTGATTGCAATGTAACCCGAAGCGCATCAAGGCTTCGAAAGGGATCTATATGTCTGAGCAAGTTTCCATCGCTGTTGTTGGGTCCGGCTACGTGGGCCTTGTGGCAGCTGCATGTTTTGTGGAGATCGGTCACCGGGTCATCTGCGTGGACAACGACGATGCCAAGGTGCGCATGCTCCGAGACGGTGGTGTCCCCATCCATGAGGAGTATCTTCCCGAGTTGCTGAGCAGGCATCGTGAGAATCTGGTGGAGTTTACCACTGACCTGCGGTTTGCCACGCAGGCAGCCGACGCCATCTTTATCGCGGTTGGCACTCCCCAGAGCCAAACAGGCAGCGCCGATCTCTCCTTTGTAGATGCGGTCGCCAGCGAGATTGCACGCTCCATCAATGCCTACAAGGTGATTGTTGAAAAGAGTACCGTGCCTGTCTATACAAACGAGTGGATACGACGCGTCATCGAGAGAAATGGAGTTCCGAAGGACTTCTTCGATGTGACGTCGAACCCTGAATTCCTTCGCGAGGGAACTGCGGTTGTTGATTTTCTCCACCCTGATCGAATCGTTATCGGCGCGGCGACCGAGAGGGCGGCGGAACTTCTCCGGCGCATCTATGAGCCGCTGACTTCAGGGGCCTACTACCAAGGCCCGAATGCAGTCCCTGGCCCTCGCTGTGAAGCGGATCCGCCACCGATCCTCGAGACTTCGACCAAGGCGGCCGAGATTATCAAGCATGCTTCCAATGCATTTCTGGCGACGAAGATCTCCTTCATCAATACCGTAGCCAACATCTGCGAAGCTGCTGGTGCCGATGTGGAGGAGGTAGCAAAAGGCATTGGGATGGACGCGCGCATCGGCCCCAAATTTCTTCGCGCGGGCATTGGCTACGGTGGTTCCTGCTTCCCGAAGGATGTGGCCGCTTTCCGGCACGTGGCCGAGCAGGTGGGTGTAGAGTTCGGACTTCTCCGCGAAGTGGAAAAGATCAACGAGGAGCAGAAGCTTCGGTTCTTTCAGAAGGTGCGCTCAGCGCTGTGGACGTTCCGCGGGAAAAAGATCGGGGTTCTCGGACTGGCATTCAAGGGTGGTACAGACGATGTTCGCGAATCGCCTGCGCTTGATATTGTCAAGCAATTACTGCACGAGGGCTGCATCGTGAATGCGTATGACCCCGCTGCAGAAGAGCGCAGCAAGGAAATGATTCCGCCGGGCCCCCAGATGAACTACGTCGCCGACCCCTACTCTGCAGCGCAGGACGCTGATGCACTCTTGATTCTGAACGACTGGAGCGAATTTCTGGCCATTGATTTCACGCGCCTTCATCACACGTTGCGCTATCCGGTCATCGTTGACGGTCGCAATATGTTTGATCCGGCAACAATGTCGGCACTTGGATTCACATACATGAGCGTGGGCCGTCCGGCTGTAGCTCAGTCGCCTGATCCGATGCCGACGTACTACATTCCACGCCAGCGGGAAGGTTCAAAACTCTAGCTGAGTCCGACCAGGTTGCGAATTCGAACATCTCTGCTTTCAAGCTTGGGGATTAAGGCCACAATTACCGTTCGGAAGTCGGAGCGTTGCGGAAAGGATCAAATTGGATGCGGATTTTACTTGCAGGTGTTGCTGGCTTTCTCGGGTCGCACTTGGCGGATGCCTTGATTGCGGAGGGTCACAGCGTTCTAGGTGTCGATAACCTATGCACCGGCTCCGTGGACAATCTGTCGCAATTGAAGAATGAGCCGAAGTTTGCATTTCAGGAGCAGGATATTTGCCAGCAGTTTGAACCAGGACACATCGATTACGTGTTTAACTTTGCCTCCCCGGCCAGCCCTGTGGACTACACGCGGCTCGGCGTGGAAACCCTGATGGTGGGCTCCATCGGAACGCGCAACCTGCTGGAGATTGCGCGGTTCTGCAAGGCCAGGTTCCTTCATGCATCCACTTCAGAGTGTTACGGCGATCCGCTCCAGCACCCTCAGAGTGAGGAGTACTGGGGCCACGTCAACCCGATCGGCCCCAGGTCTGTGTATGACGAATCGAAACGGTTTTCTGAAGCGTTGATTATGGCGTACCACCGCTACTACGGGGTTGACACCCGGATGGTGCGCATCTTCAATACCTATGGGCCGCGGTTGCAGAAAAACGACGGAAGGGTGATTTCCAACTTCATGACACAGGCGCTGAAGGGGGAAGACCTGACGGTCTATGGGCAAGGCGAGCAGACGCGTAGCTTCTGCTACGTCTCGGATGAGATCGACGGGATTCTGAGATTGTCGAGGTCGGATGAGCACCTGCCTGTCAACATCGGCAATCCGGTGGAGTGGACCATTCTGGAATGTGCCAGGGCTGTCCTGCGGGTCACAGAATCGTCCAGTAAAATCGTCTATCGGCCTCTGCCCCAGGACGATCCGGCGCAGAGGCAGCCAGACATCTCCAAGGCGAGGAGACTATTGGGCTGGGAGCCGAAGATCGACTTGGAAACCGGGCTGAGGCTCAGCCTCGATTATTTCAGATCTTCAGTCATGATCCCGGCGCAGTGAGGAATCGTTCGGCGTGTGTGTCAACTTGAGGTTATGAACATGGATTTAGAGAATCATCCCCCTCGCATCCCGCAAAGACTGCATCGCACTTCCCGCATTGCAACAATCAGCCTTTTTTGCACCCTGGCCATGTTGCTGCTGCGTGGCATGGCCGTTGCGCAGGAGGCCCGCCCCGCACTTGTCACGGGAATGCACGGGAGTGGCGGAGTGGCGGCTCCTGATGCGATGACCTCGCAAGGCAGCTTGGGCGAACTTACAGATCTGCCCATCGCGACTGGCGAGTTGGTTCACATCAGCGTGTTTGGCGCGCCCGATTTTTCCATCACGACACGAGTCGACGCAAGCGGCGATGTTCCTTATCCAATGCTTGGCCAACTTCATGTTGGCGGACTGAACAGCGCTGCAGCTGCGGCGATGGTGGAAGGGCAATTGAAGCAGCGCAATTTGTTGGCCGATCCCCATGTGCTGGTGACAGTGGACAGCTCCGCCTTGTGGATCACGGTTCTTGGGGAAGTCAGAAATCCGGGCATCTTTCCACCGCTTACGAAGCATCAACTGTCAGATGTGCTGGCGGCGGCAGGCGGGCTTACCGCGAATACAGGACGCGTCATCGAGATCTCTAACCCGCGCGATACGAGCAAGAAGGAATATGTGGCCTGGGATCCCACGATGCACAATACTGAAGCCTATGACCGATCCGTTGAGGCCGGCGACCGTGTGATCGTGAGAGCCTGTGGAATTGCTTATATCGGGGGGCGTATTGGCAAACCAGGCGCATATTCCCTCTGCGGGTCTACCCGCATCACGCTGTCTGAGCTGGTTGCGTTGGCGGGCGGAACACTGCCCCTCACTTCTGACAAGCATACTTACTTGATTCGAATGCGAGAGGATGGGACGCGCACCGTGCAAGAAGTGAATCTCAATAAGATTCTGCATGCGCGAGCTGCGGATCCGGAGGTCAAAGAGGATGACGTGATCTATGTTTCGCCGAGTCCTTTGAAGACTGCGCTAGCCCAAATCGTGAATACGGCGATTGCCGTCACTCCGCCCCTCCTGTATTTGGCCCATCCGTGATTGCTGCGGTCATGCGGTCTGAGTGCGGATCTTGCTATACAAGAGCTATGAACTTCCTTTCCTTCCAGTGGAACGGTTTGTCGGCTCCAGGGATCTGCATGAGGACAGCCGGCCTGTTGCATGATCCGAACAAAGTATCGCGAGATCACGTTGGGGACTTTCCGCAAGATCGGCATTTTGTATGAAGATTGCAGTGCTCTGGACAGGTCTCTCAGGCTATCTGAATGCATGTTTGAAGGCTTTGGCCAGCCATGAAGGGGTGCGTCTCTTTGTCTGCCATCAAGTCCCCGATGCGAATGCACCCTACGATGATGCGCAGTTTGCGTGGATAGAGAACCGGCTTGTTTGGCGCTCGGAACGGGATCTGGATCAGCTCGGCGAAAAGTTGCACAGGTTTGATCCGGAGATCCTTGTTTTTGCCGGGTGGCATCTCGCCCCGTATCGAAGGGCTGCGAGAAAGCATGCGCAGCGCAGTTGGCGAGTGATGACGATGGACAATTGCTGGCTTGCGACTCCTAAGCAGAGACTGGCGGTTCTGGCGAGCCCGTGGTTTCCAAGACCCCTCGCAGATGCGGTTTGGCTGGCGGGTGAGCGACAGGCATCCTTCGCCCGGAAGCTCGGTTTTGAACAGAGGAATATACTTCGCGGGATCTACTCCTGCGACCAGATTGCCCTTGAGCAAATTTATCTGCGCCGCGTGCATGAGGGACGTGCACTGCCGAAGGCCTTCTTGTTTATTGGCAGGTTCGTTGAAGAAAAGGGAATTGATTTCCTCGCGGAGGCGTATAAGCAGTATCGAGATTCATTTTCCGATCCGTGGCCATTGATTTGTTGTGGCACCGGTCCATTGCAGAGCAGGCTGGAGGGACAGCCTGGGATCGAGTTGCGGGGCTTCGTTCAGCCGGAGCAATTGGGGGCGGTGCTGGGCGCGGCAGGATGCTTCGTGATGCCAAGCCGCTTTGAGCCGTGGGCAGTCGTGGTCCACGAAGCTGTTTCCGCAGGCCTGCCCGTTCTCGCTTCAGAGCGAGTGGGCTCCGTCGTCCATCTTGTTCAGCCGGGCTATAACGGGTTCATCTTTGGCCAGGACGATGCAAGTGAACTGGCAAGCCTCTTGAACAGAGTCAGCACATCCTCTCCTCATCAATTGGACGAGATGTCAAAGGCGAGTCATTTGCTTTCTAAACAGTTCACGCCCGCCCGCTGGGCAAACACATTGCTCCAGGCCTATAAGTTCTCAGGACGCTACGCGCCCGTGTCTGCAGCCAAGGGGTAAAGCAAGCGGTAGGAAACGAATCAAAGAAGGTTCCAGAGAAGGCTCGTTCCACGCTGCCAGGTGCAGCGTGTGATGCAACGCGAGCAGCAATGATGTGGAGCATGGAAGGATTTCAATACGGTGAGACAAATGCCTGAACAGACCAGCCAGACAGTGGTGAAAGACGCAGGTCCACTTCCAGTGCAGGGCAGCTTTACTGTTCCAGATTCGGATGGGAATTCATTTCAGCTGATCGCACAGTTCTTGCGCAAGCGTGGGTGGATTGTGGCTGCGGGTTTCACTGTTGGGCTCTTGCTGGGGATCGCCGCGAATAACCTGATGCATAAGTTGTACACTGCCTCGGCAAGGATTGAAATCGTCCCAGACATCTCTTCGCAGTTTCGCGTCATGCAGGTTCAGGAACTCGGCGCTGATACTGACCTCGCAGAAAAGATCGACACAGAAATCGCTGTGCTGCAGAGCCGGTCGCTCGCAATGCAGACCATCCGAACCCTGCATCTGGATTCGAATCAGGATTTTTTTCCATACACAGCTGGCCATCCCTGGGATCTATCGCAACCAACGGTTCGGGATGGACTTGTCGGGGTGTTCGAAGCTGATCTTTCCGTGAACCGCGTAGGACACACGGCCATCCTTGAAATCAACTTCCGATCGAGCAAGCCATCTCTCTCGAGCCTGGTCACGAATGCACTGATCGACAATTACATTGAGCATTCGTTCCGCGATAACTATGCATCAACGGCCAAGGTCTCTGACTGGTTGAGCTCACAGCTGAGCGGCCTGAAGGACAACCTGGAAAAGAGCCAGGCTCGCATCGTTGCCTACCAGCAGGACCTCGGGATTGTAGGTGTGGACCGGCAAAACAGCATACTCGTTGCAAACCTGGAGGAACTCAATAAGCAACTCGCCGATGCTCAAGTGGACCGCATGGTGAAAGAGGCTCGGCTGCAGGCCATCAAGAGCGCGTCGCCCGACGCAATTGATGCCAGCGCGGGTGTCGATCCTGCCCTTCAGAGCGCCAAGCTGGCGCTCACTCAGGCACAAAGCCAATACACCTCTTTGATGCAAACCTATGGTTCGGCCTATCCGCAGGTGAAGTCCCTGAAAGCGCAAATTGACCAGCTTCAAAGCACGCTGAAGGAAGAGGAGCATGCCCAGATTGAAAGGGCACAGAAGGAGCTTGAAGCTGCTCAGGGCAATGAGAATATGCTGCGTCAGACGCTGGATGCAACCGAGAAAGACGCGTATAGCAAGGGCAACAAGAGCGCGGACTATGAATTTGCAAAGCGGGACTATGAGTCAAAGAGACTGCTGTATGACGGTCTTCAGGAGCGGTTGCAAGAGGCAGGCATTGTGGCGGGATTGCATTCCACATCCATCCATATCGTCGATGATGCGGATTTGCCTCCGTACCCAAGCTATCCCCGTACGAGGCTGAATTTGGCAACCGGTATGGGCTTCGGCTTTCTTGTGGGTCTTGGCGTGGCATTCCTGTTGGAGGCGCTCGATAGGAATCTCAAGACGATCGCCGACATTGAGCAGGCCCTGCAGTTGCCACTTCTGGCCGCAATTCCTTCCGTTGAAGCCGACAGTCTTCTGCCTGCATCGTTTCACAACGCGAATCTTTCCAAAACCTCAGCGGCCTGGTCGCGCCTTGCAGAAAGCGTTCGTGGCTTGAGGACTTCCGTTCTGCTTTCCAGTCCAGGCTCGCCCCCCAAGACGATCATGGTTGCGAGCACGCAGCCTGCCGAGGGAAAGAGTTCCATCGCGAGCTTGATTGCTATCTCTCTTGCACTGAATGGGGCCCGCGTTCTGCTTCTCGATGCAGATTTGCGCCGTCCCTCGCTCCACTGGCGCTTCAGACTGAGCAAAGGCGCCGGCCTATCGTCTGTGCTGTCAGGGAAAATCAGCATCAAGGATGCAATCGTTCCGTGGGAGGAACTGCCCGCGCTCCATATTCTTCCCTCCGGCCCGATTCCGCCTCTCCCTTCGGAACTGTTGGGCTCCCGGCAGATGGAGGATGTTCTGCAAAGCCTCGAAAATGAGTATGACTTCATCATTCTCGACACGTCGCCTGTACTGGCGGTTACGGACGCATCGATTCTGAGTCGGATGGCTGACGCCGTGATTCTGGTTGTCAGATACGGCGTGGCTCAGCGGCATGTTGCGCAGCGGTGCGTTGATTTGCTGGATCGTTCGGGTGCACACATCCTTGGAGTGGTTGTCAATGCGGTGGACTTCAATGCGCCCGAGTATGCTGATTATTACGGGCGGAAGTACTACGAGTATTACGGTGAACGGACGGCTGAATAAGCCCGGCAGTCGAGTCAGATGCTGTATCCTTCCGCAGCCGTGCGAGCTAGCTTCCCCCGGGGCCCCGATCCTTTTCGACTTTGAAACGGTAAGTGACAAAGTCTCATGGATTTTCCACGCACAATGTCAGACCCGCATTGCCAGGAATTGCCTGATGCCATCGTGGCTAGCCAAACAGTCGAAAGCAAGGGGCAGGTGCCCGACACCCCAGAGCAGTGCTGAACTGCGACGGGCAACGCTGGTTCCGGTTATCTTCGATTTGATTGTGGCGGCCCTTGGCATCACGTGTCCATTCACCGTGCGTCTGGTTGGGTCACTGCCCATCGCAGAAATCATTGTGATTCCGCTGCTTCCTGTGCTTCTGATAGCGCAAGGGAGAAAGATCTTCAGACCGGATTTGCGTCCAATATATGCGCTCTGTGCTTTGTGGCTCTTTGCGCAGGTCATGACAGATCTGTATCGTGGCATGACTGCACCGGGACAGTGGATGCGTTCTTACGCAGCGATCATCTTTTTCGTTCTTGACATCATGGTCATGGCTGCACTTACTTCAGGGAGAACCCGGCGCAAGCTAATTTTCTTTGGGTGCTACGCGGCGAGTTCTTTGATCCAGGCGAGATTCTTTCCCGCGACGCTTGCAATCGAACCTTCGTGGAAGTTTGGCTACGCGGACGGCACAATGACGCTGGTCCTTCTGCTCAGTTGTTACTTTTACAGCCGGCGAAGGTATAGCGTTGTCGTAGTCCTTTTTCTTGCCCTCATTGTGGTCAATCTGCTGCAAAATTTTCGCTCTCCTTTGCTCTTCCTTTTCGTGACTCTCGCGGTTGTTGTGCCGGTTATTCCGGAACGAGTGGGCCGCCTGCGACTGCTTCCGAGCAAGGGTTCTGCAATGCGTGCCTTAAGCGTGGTTGTGCTCAGCCTTGTCGCCGGTTTCGCCGCGCGCTCGGTTTTGGGATGGGCTACGGAAAAGGGTCTAGCTGGTGAAGAAGAGCAGCAGAAGAATGAACAGCAGGCCGCCGCGGGCTCCTGGCTGGACTATCTCTTTGCGGGGCGGCCGGAGTTTCGCGTCAGTCTGAGGGCGGTTGCGGATAGCCCACTGATTGGGCACGGATCCGACCCCGATGAGCCGAAATATTTAGAGATGCTCACTGACCAGCAAGTCGAGGCCGGCGGCGTGGACATGTTACAGAACATGTCTGAATGGTTGGGTGGCCACATCCCCGTACACTCGTTCTTGCTGCAGGCATGGGTCGGTGCGGGCGTGCTGGGGAGCCTGGTCTGGATCTACCTGCTCGTTGTTTGCGTAAAGAGCATCCTTCGTGTTGCGATTACGATTCCACCGGCGGCGCCCTACCTTACATTCCTGTTCCTGGAATTTTTCTGGGGTATCTTCTTCTCTCCTTTCGGAAGCACAGAGCGATTTACCATCGCCGGCACGATCCTGATGATGGTGGATCTTCTTCAGTCTGCGGAGCTCGTGTCTTCCAGGACGCAAGGTGCGTACCTGTCTGGATGGCGAAGAGGCCGCTGGGCCCGGCACCAAGGCGGCGGCCGCATTCCCCTGCGCACCTGAGCAAATCGATGTGTTCCGAATCTCCCTTCAAGTCGAACGCGACCAGTCCATCGGCTGCATGCATTTTTTAATCCCTGGAATCGAGCAGGCACCGGACCGAATCTCCCTGAGCCAGATGGCACTCCCTCTTCTATCCCAAATCCGAACTCTTTTTCATCGCCATAGTGGCGCGATGGAGTCGGACGCCGAGCGTTCTCGCGAGCGATACCGGCGGGCATTCCTCGCGACTGCAGCTTCCTTTGGCTCCAGAGGAATCTCCTTCGTCACCTCCGTTCTCACCGTGCGGTGGACGCTGCATTATCTGGGCACCGAGCGCTTTGGGATGTGGGTCACCATTTCGTCCTTTCTGCTGCTGCTCAACTTTGCGGATCTGGGCCTGGGAAATGGGCTTACGAATGTGGTTGCTGAGGGCGCGGGGCGTGAGGACCGGGTAGCAATCCAGCGGGCCGTGTCCAGCGCCTTCTGGATGCTGCTTGCAGTCGCATCGCTCCTGCTCTGTGCAGGCGCTGCCGCTTATCCATTTCTGCATGCAGAGCGGCTTCTTAATGTGCACTCGGCTTTGGCCGTGCACGAGGCGGGCACGGCGCTTGCGGCGTTTTTTGTCTGCTTTGTTGTGAATCTTCCATTGAGTGCGGTCACCGGTGCACAAAGGGGGTTGCAACGAGCGTATGTCTCCAGCCTTTGGTCCATGGCTGCGTCGGCAGGAGCGCTTCTTGCTCTCTGGATTGCCATCAAGGCAGGCGTGGGATTGCCGGGGCTGATTCTCGCGCTCATCGGGCCGGGCCTCGTTTTCTCCGCGTTGAACGGCGCTACATTGTTTGGAATCAGCCATCGGGAATTCTGGCCTTCTCCGGCAGCCTTTTCCATTCAATCCGCACGCAAGCTCCTGCATATCGGATTGATGTTCTTCATTCTGCAAATTGCCATCTCGGTCGCAATCCAGACAGACAATCTTGTCATTGCGCAGATTCTTGGCGCAAAGGCGGTGGCTGCCTATGCGGTGCCTGGAAGGATGTTCACCATGAGCAATGGCATTATTGCCATGATCTCCTTCGCCATGTGGCCCGCATTCGCTGAGGCCGCCGCGCGTTCTGACCGCGGCTGGATTCGCAAGGGCTTCCGCCGACTTGTTCTTGCGAGCATGGGCGTGGCGCTTGTGGCTGCCGCTGTTCTGACGCTTGCAGGGAACCGAATCCTGGCGCTCTGGGT
>JBAUTX010000337.1:0-3172 GCA_049582405.1 Occallatibacter sp.
GCGGCCTCGGCGGCCACAGCCATCGTTGCAGACACTTCAATCCGGCCGATGCGGTCGGCAAATACCTTTGCGGGAGCTGAAACTGTCATAGTACTTCTATCTTTACAGATTTCCCGCGCCAATGAAACCCGACCCCATCCCCGATAATCATTCCGTGACCCTCGCCCCTGCACCCCTTGACCCCGCACCCCTTGACTGGACCCGCGGACCCCTCGCCGAAGGACTCTCCTGCTATCGCCGCTGCGAATTCTTCCTCGCCCATGAGCACTGGGAGGCCGTCTGGCTCACCCTCCCGCAACCCGAGAAAGACTTCCTCCAGGCCCTCATCCAGGTCGCCGCCGCCTTCCACCACCTCCAGCAGGGCAACCGCCCCGGCGCCCTCTCGCTGCTCACCCGCGCCCTGCGCCGCCTCAGCGCCTGCCCAGCCCATTTCGGCGGCATCCACGTCGCCGCCCTCCGCGATCAGCTTCAACCCACGCTCCAGCGCCTCACCACCACCGCCGACCCCGCCACCATCTCAGCCCCACCCATTCAGCCCCTTCCACCACGCCTGCAAAAGCCGTGACCGGACGCTGTCGGCAAAATACAGCGGAAATCGGAGCATCTGGGCGTACAGTGGACGCAAACCCCTCTCGCCGTGGCCCGCCTCATGACCGCGGCTCGCGATTCCTCGAGATCGAACGGACACGGCGGACCGCAGCAGCCAAAGGAGGACGCATGACCAAGACCACCATGCCTGGCGTCAGCGAATCCATGCGCGATCTGGACTCCAGAAGCAAGGATCGTCAAGATCAAGCCTTCCAGTCTCTCTCGGAGATGACACGGGAGTCTGTCGACTGGGCCTACGAAATCTGGGACGACCTCCTCCGTCTCATCGCCACAGGCGACAACCGCCAGCGCGCCATTGCCGGCCAGATCCTCTGCAGCCTGGCAAAGAGCGACCCGAAGGGCCGAATCATCCACGACGTTCCGGTCCTCCTCGCGCTCACAAAGGACGAACGGTTCGTCACGGCACGCCACTGTCTCCTCTCGCTCTGGAAGGTCGCAATCATCAGCGACCACCATCGCAAGGCCATCTCCGAAGGCCTGGTCCAACGATTCAAGGAATGTGAAGCGGAAAAGAACTCCACTTTGCTCCGCTACGACATGCAATGCGTGTTCAGAAAGATCTACGACATGACCGGCGACAAACGCCTGCGTCAGACCGCCGAACAACTGATTGCGCTGGAGAAGGATCCAAAATACCGCAAGAAATACGCCACCGTATGGCGCTCAACCGCTCCTGCAAAAGCTTCCTCTTAGGCGGCCGAAGGTCAGCCCCCTTCGCGCCTTGTAGCCTCTCGCGGACCACACATTGGTGCATCGGCCGGTCACTCGCCCAGGACGGGCTGCCCGCCCCGGCGGACAACCTGGGTCGGAATGCACGAAACTGGGTAGCTGTGCGCCGCATCCCGCAGCCGCTTCAGCTTCCGTTGATCCGCCCGCGCAGCCGCTTGATCACGTTCGGCGGCACCAGCCCCGTCACGTCGCCGCCAAAGCTGAAGACTTCCTTCACCATCCGCGAGCTCACAAACGAGTAGCGTCCCGCCGGCTGCAGAAACACCGTTTCGATCTCCGGCGCCAGACGCCGGTTCATCAGCGCCATCTGGAACTCATGCTCATAGTCACTGATCGCGCGAATCCCGCGCAGCACCGCCGTCGCGTCCAGATGTCGCGCAAACTCCACCATCAGCCCGTCAAACGTCGCCACGCTCACATTGCCCAGCGCCTTCGTCGACTCGCGCAGCATCTCTACCCGCTCTTCCACCGTGAACAGCGGATTCTTCACCGGATTCTTCAGAATTGCGACCGTCAGATGCTCAAACAGCTTCGACCCGCGCTGAATCAGGTCCAGATGCCCGTTCGTCGGCGGGTCAAATGTGCCGGGATAAAGTGCCTTCACGCTCATTGCAGCGGCTCCACGTGGATTCTAGCAGCGCTGGTTGGGCAGTCCGATCCAGAAAGACGCATCCTGACAAAAGGCTCAAAGCCCAGTGTGCTAAAAAATCTTCCCGTCCAGGCCCACCACAAACGGAATGGACGCAATCTGCTGCCGCCTGATCGCTTCATCGTTGGTCACAAACACATCCGCCCGCGCAGCGATTGCCGTTGCCACATGGATCGCATCTGCTGCTTTCAATCGAAGCCCTGCCCGTACGCGGCTGTAGTGATCCGCAGCTTCCATCGTAAACGGCACAAGCTCAATCTCACCGCTCTGCATGAACTCGGTCAGCTCATGGACAACGCGATGATCTTCCTTTCTTCGCGGCAGCACCAGAAGCTCACCAAACGTGAAGACACTCGTGCAGATTGTGTCATTCCTGCGCAGGCACGCCTCATACGCTTCGCGCGCCATCGCAGCAAACTGCGGATTCCCCTCCAGAAGATACACAAACACCATCGTGTCCCAGTACACCCGGCTCAAGCGACTTTCCCCCTCGATGGACTCTGCTTACCCTCATCCTCCGGCACCACGGAACCAAAGTCCTCCCGCAAACTCCGAATGAAGGCCTCTCCGCCCCCAACCTCCCGATACATCTCTCCGCAAATCCCGAACAACGCCAGAAGTCCTCCTTGGGGTCTCGCTTTCTTTGCACCCTCTGCTGCCATCCCGCCTTCAGGCAAAATCCGATACACAAATTCGACCGTTGTACTCGGACCTCCCGAAGGTGGCCCACCTTGTCTTTCCACCAGCTCCAGCCCGGCCTGGTTCAGAAACTCCCGTGAAGACAAGGTCGAAAAAACTGATGGAGTTCGATTTGTCCACCCAAGCTCTTTCTGCACACTCCCCACTTTGAGCCGAATCGTTTTCTCGCCCCGCTTTCTCGCCGGCTCAACATGCTTGGAGATGACATACTTCCTGGCTTCGTCTGTTGGCCTCATTCATTCCTCCTTTTATACATTACATATATACATACATACATTCCCTGTCAAGCAAAAAAGGCGGCCGTCACGCCGCCCTTTCTACTCCTCTACGTCAGCTTTATCCCCGCCGGCCGCGCACGGCTTCTTTTGCCTCGGCTGGGCCGCTGGCCGGAACCTCGGGAATCTCGGCCTTCGCCTGCCCGATGCCCAGCTTCTTCCGCACCTCGCCGTCCATCCTGGCAAAGATATCCTTGTTCTCCCTCAGGAA
>JBAUTX010000338.1:0-21857 GCA_049582405.1 Occallatibacter sp.
CTTCCTCACCGAGCCGGAAAACAACCTGTATGGCACTGCATTTGCTGCTTATCCGGACGGCCACAACACCCTTTACGATTTCGTCTTGCAGACGTGGAGCCGTGACGGCGATCTAACCGATCTTGAAGGCCGGCCGCAACTTGTTTCCCCTGCATCGATACAAGCGCTGGATTTCTACCGCGCGATCGTGCGGAACCCGGCCCTCTGTCACCCACGCTCTGCAAACCTTGATTCCACCCAATCCGGAGATCTCTTCCTCAACGGCGAAGTGGCCATGATGACCAATTGGTTCGGTTTCGCCGCCCGGGCCTGCAGGCCCGGCTCTCCGCTGGAGGGCAAGGTCGCAATTGCGCAGGTTCCCTGCGAAGACGGCGCGGATTCCGTCTCGCTTTCCGTCTTCTGGGCCCTCGCCATGGGTTCCGGTTCTCTCCAGAAGCCGCTTGCCTGGGACTTCCTTCGCTTTGTCACCAGCCCTGAGCGTGATCTCGGCATCACGCACCACGGCGCAGTCGGCGCGCGGCTCTCTACCTGGAGAGATCCCGGTCTTCGAGCTGAAGTCCCCGTCTACGCGCAAGTTGAGAACATTTCCCTTCGCGCCCGGACGCTCCCCGCCGGACCATCCATGGCAGCCTTTGCCTCCATCGTCGATGGCATCATGACCCGCGCCCTTCGCACAACCGACCCCACAGTGACTATCCTTGAAGAAGCGCAGCAGGAAGTGGATCGCGCTCAATTGAGGCTCCTGTGAAGAAGACTGAAGATGCACATCCCGCTCCGCAACCCTTTCGCCTGGATGGTTCTCATGCCCTGGTCACGGGCGGCGCAAGCGGCATTGGAGAAGCCACCGTCAAAGAGCTTGTCCGCGCCGGTGCCTTCGTCTGGGTCGCAGACATCAACGTAACCGCGGCCGAGGCCCTGGCCAAGTCCCTGCCCACCGCGCAGGCCCTCCATCTTGATGTCACAAGCCAGGAGTCCATCGCCGCCGCCGCTTCCCTGATCACCCGGCTCGACATCCTCGTCAACAACGCCGGCATCGGGCACGTCGGTTCCATCGAGACCACGAACCCGGACGACTTTGACCGCCTGCTCGACGTGAACGTGCGCGCCGTCTACCTCGTCACCCGCGGTCTGCTTCCGCTGCTGCTCGCCTCGCAGGCCACCACCGGAAGATCCGGCTGCATCATCAACATCGCTTCCGTCGCCGGCCTCGTCGGCATCAAGCAGCGCTTCGCCTACTGCACCAGCAAGGGCGCCGTCATCGCGATGACCCGCCAGCTCGCCGTCGAATATCCCAGGACTCTGCGCGTGAATGCCATCTGTCCCGGCACCGTGGAGACGCCCTTCGTCGAAGGCTATCTGGAAAAATTTCACAAGCACAACAAGGAAGAGATGCGGGCCGAGTTGCGCGCCCGCCAGCCCATCGGCCGCCTTGGCCAGCCGGAAGAAGTCGCTTCCATGGTCCGCTATCTCGCTTCCAGCGAGGCTGCCTTTGTCACCGGCTCACTCTTCAACCTCGACGGCGGCTGGACTGCCGCATAACGCGGTCCACGCCAATCCACGACAACGGCCCCGGAGGGCGTCATGAAGCTTGTTTCCTATTCAGTTGCCAATGGAATCATCTGCCCGGGCGCATTGCTGCCAGACGGTTCAGTCGCCGACCTCTCCGAGGCGGGCTTTTCCGACGCCCTCAGCGTCGTCGAAGCTGGAACGACCGAAATTCCCAACGGCGCCATCATCCCCGCCGGCGAGTTCCACCTGCACGCGCCGCTCTCCAACCCGCCGCGCGTCTTTGCCATTGGCCTCAACTATCGCGACCACGCCAAAGAATCGGGCATGGCCATCCCCACCACGCCCGTCGTCTTCTTCAAGTTGACCACCGCCATCATCGGGCCCGGTGAGCCCATCATCCTGCCCAAAAACTCCACGGAGCCCGATTACGAAGCCGAATTCGCCTTCGTCATCGGCAGGGGCGGGTACCGCATCCCCGCATCCGCCTGGCGCGACCACGTCTACGGCTACACCATCGTCAACGATGTCAGCGCGCGGGACGTGCAATTCGCGACTTCGCAGTGGTCCATGAGCAAGAGCTTCCCAACCTTCTGCCCTCTCGGCCCGGCCATCGTCTCCGCCAATGAAATCCCCGACCCCCATCAGCTCGACATCAGCCTCACCATCGACGGCGTCACGATGCAAAGCTCAAACACCCGCGAGCTCATCTTCAAGATTCCCGAGCTCATCGAATATCTTTCGTCCATCTCCCCGCTACTGCCCGGCGATATCATCTCCACAGGCACGCCCTACGGCGTAGGGCTCGGCCGCGACCCGAAGCGCTGGCTCAGACCCGGCGAAAGCGTCACCGTCACGGTCCAGGGCATTGGTGCCCTCACCAACCCGGTTGTGGCAGAATAAGCACCGCACTTCAACCCGCATTGCGCGGCGTCGACAAATCCTAGCTCACCACGCGAGAGGCCACTGGTAAACCATGGAACTGACTGGACAATCCTTCCTCGGGAATCGGCGCGGCGCGCGCAGTGGCGCGGCCTTTCAAGCAGTCAACCCGCAGACGGCCACCCCATTGCCGCCCGTCTACCACACCACATCCCCAGCGGAGATCGATGCCGCCGTCCAGCTTGCCGCTGAGGCATTTGCAAGCTATGCGAATGCCAGCGGCAAAGCCAGGGCGGCATTCCTCCGCCGCGCAGCGGATGGCTTCATCACCCATCAGCAGGAGCTGGCCGAGCGCGCCCATCTTGAGACCGCTCTGCCCATGCCCCGCCTGCTTGGCGAAGTCGCGCGCACCGCAAACCAGTTGCGCCTCTTTGCTTCCGTCGCCGAAGAGGGCTCCTGGGTTCAGGCCCGCATTGATCCCCCGTTGCCCGACCGCCAGCCAATTCCGCGGCCCGACATCCGCTCCATGTTGCGCCCACTCGGTCCCGTTGCCGTCTTCGGTGCAAGCAACTTTCCTCTTGCCTTCTCCGTCGCCGGTGGCGACACCGCCTCCGCCCTGGCCGCCGGCTGCCCGGTCATCGTCAAGGCCCATGCCGCCCATCCAGGCACCAGCGAAATCGCAGCACACATCCTCTGCGACGCAGTCACCGCGGAGGGCTTGCACCCCGGCGTCTTCACCATGCTCTATGACGCCGGCATTGAAGTCGGCGCCGCCCTCGTCAAGCACCCTCTCATCCGCGCTGTCGCATTCACCGGCTCACTCCGTGCCGGCCGCGCGCTCATGGATCTTGCAGCCGCACGCCCCGATCCCATCCCCTGTTTTGCGGAGATGTCCAGCGGCAATCCCGTCTTCATCCTGCCCGGCGCGCTGAAAGCCCGGCCCGAGGAACTTGCCCGCACGATCTTCAACTCGTTCACGCTCGGCGCCGGCCAGCAATGCACCAAGCCAGGCATCCTGCTCCTTCCAGACGCCCCGGAGCGCGCGACGTTCTCGACGGAATTACAGACTCTAGTCGCCCAGGCCTCCCCGTTCACGCTTCTCACCTCCGGCATCGCACGCGAATACGCGCGCGCAACCGACGCCCGCGGCGCACAGGCCACGCTGGCTGCAGCTGCGCCCGCAACTCCATCCGGCCCCACCTGCGCGGCCAACGCGAAGCTGTTCTCCGTGAGCCTGGAAAACTTCTTACAGTCTCCCGCCATGGCCGAAGAAATCTTCGGACCGGATACGCTCCTCGTGCACTGTGAGAACAACCAGGGCTTCCTCGATGCCGCCCGCTCGCTCACCGGTCATCTCACGGCTTCGGTCTTTGGCACTGTAGAAGATCTCCTCGCAAACCGCGACCTGCTGCAGATCCTTGAGCAGAAAGCCGGCCGCCTCATCGTCAATGGAGTGCCGACTGGCGTCGACGTCGGCCACGCCATGATCCACGGCGGTCCGTATCCTTCCACATCCGACGCGCGCTTCACCTCGGTTGGCAGCCTTGCCATCTTCCGCTTTGCCCGGCCCGTCTGCTATCAGAACTTCCCGCAGGCGCTCCTGCCGCTGGAGTTGCAGGACAACAACCCCCTCGGCATCGCGCGTCTCAGGGACGGCAAGCTCCAACCTGCTTCTGTGTAAGCGAACTGCAGCGCGCTATTGAGGCAAGCGGTACTGAATCGTATCGCCCTCGAGCTGGTACTCCGCCGAGCACATATCTCCGCCACAGATCATCTTCTCGCCTGAGCAGAGCTGCCGTTGCGTGATAAGGCCCATGGTTCCGCAGCGCGGGCAGGACATGACGGCCACGAACGGGTTCTCCGCCTTGCCCAGCTTCGTCTGGTTCTCCAGAACAAACACCGTTCCGGGGTCCATCTTTTCGGGGATCCATTCTTCCAGGAACTGCAGGTCGGCTGACATCCTGCCCTCCGTAGTAGGGTGAGATGGCGGAGTGGCGTTGCCAGTTGCCAGCGCCCTTCCGTTGTGCAACAACAGCAGGCTGCGAATGGTGCCGCGGCGCGCTTGGGATGCCGCTTGCTTTTGAGTCTCTGCGCCCCTCGCCGAAACGTCAATCGCAATCCCGCCTCTGGGAGTATCAACCCGGATTCCCCATTTCCCACTCGGTCTTCTGCCTACATTCCGCCTGTAACTTTTCCCTGGGTCTTCGCGGACGCGTCAATGGCCTTGTAAGTCTCGATGTTGCGCAGGATGGCTTGCACGTACTCTCGCGTTTGCGTAAACGGAATGGATTCTACAAACTCATCCATGCCTGAGTACGGCCCCGCCGCCCGCCAGTCCTCCACCCGGTTGTCGCCCGCGTTGTACGCCGCAAGCGCGTACTCCGTCACCCCGCCAAAGTGATCCAGCATCTTCCGCAGGTAGCGCGTTCCCAGACGGATGTTCGTCTGCGGATTCAGCAGTTGATACGTGGCAAATCGACCCATCCCCTCTTCGCGCGCCATGGCCCGGCCTACGGAGGGCAGCAGTTGCATCAACCCCCACGCATTCGCATACGACACCACAGAAGGGTTGAACTCCGATTCCTGCCGGATGAGCGAGGCAACTAAATACGGATCGAGATTGTTCTTCGCCGACTCGGCCTTGATCGTCTCCCAGTACGGCTCCGGAAAGAGAATCCGCCAGTACGCCAGCGGGATCGAAGAGATGGGCGCCGCAGCCGCGTACGGCATCGCCCGTTTCAGTGCCCGCATCGCCCGAAAGTCCTCGCCAAAAGACGCGTAGATCTCCGCCTCCGCCAGCGCGCTCCACGAGGCCGAGTCCGGGTCTGCCGCAATCTCGTCCGGGATGTACTCATTCAGCCCTGCATTGCCAAGCAGCTTTGCCTTGGCCAGGTGCTCATTGTCATCGGGGAAGTCGTCCTCCAGCACTGGCACCGCGGGAGCCTTGAAGCGCTCCAGCGCAGGCTCCACCGCCGGCGCCACCCTTCCCATCGCAGCCAGCCGTTGCCGCGCCATCTGGGCATAGAAGTAGTGCTGATAAGCCCGCACAATCGCGCGATAGTTGGCCGCCGCCCGCGCCGGATTGTGCTCCTGGGTTTCATACAGCCGCCCGCGCCAGTAGAGCGCCGCCACGGTCTCGCTCGCTGCTGGATACCTGTCAATCTGCTCGTCAAAGAGCCGTGCCGCGTCCGCATACAGCCCTTGCCTGTAACTCAGCCAGCCCGCACGCCAGTGCGCCGCAGCGGCGTTCTTGTTGGCAGGAAAGTGCGCAGCCAGGTAGCTGTAATACTCCACGGCCTTCGGGTAATCCCGCCGCAGCATGTACATGTTGCCGCTCGAAAACAACGCTTCCGCCAGCCAATCGCTTTGCGGAAAGCGCGCTTCCATCGTCGTCACAATCGACTGCTGCCGGTCCAGATCATCGCGGTCCCGCGCAAGCTCCATCAGCAGATACAGCCGCCGCGCTCCGTTCTCATCCTGCGAATCGGGCAGAGCCTGGGCCGCCGCCACTGTCAGCCGCTTCAGCTTCAGGTCGCAAGCCGCCGCTGCAATCTGGAACCCGTTGCGCGTCGTCTGCGGCAAATCCGCCTTCCGGGTCAGCGCGCGATACTGCTCACTCGCCAGGTTGTAGCGCCGTGCCCGGTAGTAGGCATCTCCCAGGCTGCGGAACTCGGCAATCGTCAGCGTCTCTTCCGCGCCTGAGGTCGTCAGCTTGGCGCGCGCCGTCTCCGCCTCCGTGCTCAGCGGATGACCCACAAGCACCGCCTTGTACAGGCGCGTCGCGTCCGCGCTTTCACCCAGCGCATCGGCCACCTGCGCCTGCGCAAGCTGGTAGCCAACCCGCTGGGCTGCGGGGCCCTTGGCTGCGGCATTCAGCACGCGCCGCGCCCCGGCTGCGTCGTTCATCGCCAGCAGAATGGTCGCTTCCAGCTCCGGTGTACGCACGACAAAGACGCTGTCCGGGTACCGCGCCGCAAAGCCCGTCAGCAGGGCCTCGGCCGCCGCATCATTGCCAGCCCCATGCTCGGCCTGCGCGCCAAGAAAGTCCGTGTAATCGTTCAGAAGGTCACTCGTTGCATGCGCCTTCTTCAGGTTTGCTGCGGCTTCCGGGTAGCGCTTGTCCAGCAGATAGGCATACCCCAGCGCCAGATACGCAGCCGCGGCCGCTTCGCCCGTGTGCTTCCGCGCATACGCTGCCACGCCCGCATACGCCTCTGGAGTGCGCATCGTCGCCAGTTGCTGCGCCATCGGCTGCAGCTGCTCTGAGGCCACAAATGCCCGCCGGATCCGCCGCGTCCGTGCCGACGGTGCCCGCCGCTTCCGATGCGCCATCTTCTTCGTTCCGGCGTGCTTCGCACTGCTCTGCGCTGCTGGCTTCTTCGTTGTGCTCTTCGCCGGCGGGGGCGCCGCCGTCTGCCCGGTCCCATCGGTGGAACTCTGTGCGCCCGCGGGCAGAACAGACAGCAAACCCGCCAGCACGCCCGAAAGAACGCGCACCCACCGAGGCGTCCGGGAAGTTGAATGCACACCCTTCATAGTTCCACTCTAAGCCGTCCAGGCTCCTCTTTGCCCACCAGGAGGAATCCGCTGCGTTACCACGGTCTTCACCTCCCCAAAAGACGCCCCCTGCCGTCTCAAAGTGAGCAACCGCACCTTTGTGCCCTGCCCCGCGGTCCGATACACTCTCTAGGTAGCCCATACCGCGCAAATCCTTCCCGTTTTCCCTTGAGGATTTCCGCAACCAATGCCCATGGCGACCATCCAATCCGTAGCAGGCGAAAACGAGCAGCACCCCGACGTCGCACTGGTTGAAAGAGTGCGCGCCGGTGACGTCTCGGCCTACGATACTCTGGTCCGCAAATATGAGCGTCAGGTCTTCCGCATCGCGCAACACATCACCCAGAACCGCGAAGACGCCGAAGACGTCATGCAGGACGCGTTTCTCAAGGCCTACGAGAAGCTCGACCAGTTTCAGGGAAACTCCAAGTTCTACACGTGGTTGGTCCGCATTGCAGTTAATGAGAGCCTTATGCGGCTGCGCAAGCGCCGCTCCGGCAAAATGGTCTCCATCGACGAAGATGTCGAAACCGAAGAAGGCAGCGTTCCCCGAGATCTTGCCGACTGGGCTCCGGACCCCGAGCAGAATTACTCCCAGGCCGAGCTCGCTCAAATCCTGCGCAAGACCATCCAGGGCCTGCCGCCCGGCTTTCGCATCGTCTTCGTTCTCCGCGACGTGGACGGCCTTTCCACCGAGGAAACAGCCGAAACCCTCGGCCTCAGCGTCCCTGCCGTCAAATCTCGCCTTCTTCGGGCGCGCCTCCAGCTTCGCGAGCGCCTCAGCCGCTACTTCCGCAGAAAAAAGGGGAGTGAGAAGTGACCTGCACTGAGTTCCTGGCTCTCCTCGACGACCTCATTGACGACGCGGTAGCGGCGGACACCCGCGCCGAGCTCCAGCAGCACCTTCAAGGCTGCGAGCACTGCGAGGTCACCCTCAACACCACACGTAAAACCATTGAAATCTATCGCTCCCACGAAATCTACGAGCTCCCCTCCGGCTTGCGTGAGCGACTCCACACCGCCATCATGGCCCGCTGCAAAAAAGGCTGCTGACCCGGCCCGCGTTTCGCCCTCAGTGCACATCGTGCCGCCAGCCTGCAGATTCGTCACAACTTTCTTTCTCAACTCGCGTTTGAGCCTCCAGTCACCTCTTCGCCTGGCAGGGGCGCACATTCCCTTTCGCTTGCAGGAGTCCCGCACATGCAGTACCGCTTCCTGCGTCTGACGTAGGCCTCACGCCCGCCGCAGGATGCTCCATCCTTTCCGTCTCCACCACACGGAAAGGATGGAGCCTTCCAGCACAGCCTGCTTTCAGTGCTTGGCAACCATGGTCATCACGTCCTTGCGCAGCGCTAACCGGCTTGCCTCGCGCGTATAGAACATGTGCCCACCCGGGAATTCACGGACGGATACCCGCGTCGGATCGCCCATCACAGGAATCTGGTTCACTGTGAGTACCGATCCCATGAACGGGCAGGACAGATCGTTCCATCCGTGAACAATCATGACGCGCAGCTTCGGATCAGCCGAAACAGCCTGCCGAAGTTCCGTCACTGATCCTTTGCGCATATCGTCGCTGCGATCCCACGCACGATTCACGCTGTAAGAGAGTGCGTTGTAGCGCGCATCCACCTTCCATCCCACCACCCGCGTCACAAAGTCCACCATCGCCGTTGTGGTCGGCGCAATCATACTGGCCAGCAGCGGATCGCTGGCCCGCTGTTCTGGCGAAAACGGGAAAGGATCAAACGAAGTCACGTTCGAATCGTACACAGATCCAAGCTCACCCTTTTCCCGGTGCACTTCGCGCAGATACGCTCGCGTCTCCAGTCGCCCCCCGGAGTACTTCACAAATTCCGGATCCAGCCCCGTCATCTCCGTCACGCGGGCAATCATCTTGTCCATCGCGGCCTTGTCGGAGTAGCCGTGGATTAACGTCGCCGCATACTCGCCTTCTGCATACGAAACCACATCCGCCATGGCTTCAGGCGTCAGCTTGTTGTCCCGCTCCAGGCGCGCCGCCGTAATCGACGGCAGCGTCACCATCCACGGAATCGGAGAGAGGTCTCCGTTGTCCTCCAGCATCGGATTCAGATAGGGCGATACCAGAACCACACCGTTCATGGCCACGCCAAGCTGCGACTGCAGGTAGTACGTGATGCGCGGACCCCTGAAGCCGCCGTAGCTTTCGCCAACGAGATACTTGCGCGATCCAAGCCTGTCGTTCTTCACCAGCCAGTCGTAGATAATCCGGGAGAGATACTCAATGTCCGGCGTGGTGGAATAAAACAACTTCTTCGTCTCGTCCTCCGAGACAAGCGACCGGCTGAAGCCCGTTCCTACCGGATCAATGAAGACCAGGTCCGTAAAATCCAGCCAGGTGCCCGGATTGTCCTTGAGCGTTGGGGCATCGGATGGACTGTCTCCCTCATTCCCGGTTTCAAGGTGCTTCGGCCCAATCGCGCCGAAATTCAGAAATACGCTGGAAGCTCCAGGTCCGCCGTTCACGGCAAAGGTGACGGGCCGGTTCTCTCCCGGCAGGGTGTAAGCGGTGACGACAACCTCACCGGCCTCCTTGCCATCCTTGTCCCAAACCGGCAGGGCGCCGACCGTCACCGTGTAATGCAGGGTCTTGCCATCCAGTTGTATGGTCTGTTCCACGTGTGCTGCGGGCGGCAAAGGCGGCAGCGTGGCCTTCTCGGGTGCCTTCTTTTCAGGCGAATCGGACTTTTCCGGAGGAGCAGACTTATCCTTCTGTCCCATGGCGCAGAAGGCCGGGGCACTCAGCGAGCACAGGAGTGCCAGGGCCAGCGCGCTCCGGCCAATAGCAAGAGGATGCATTGTTCTTGTCATTGCAACACCATACAACACGGCGCGGCGCGGGAATGGCGGCTGCGGCGCAAAATGATTTAACCTCGTGGACAAGATGAAACTCCAGCATCTGATCTTCGCCTCCGCTGTCGTTTTGTTCGCCCTTCCAGTGGCAGTGGCGCAGAGTTCCACCCAGCCCGGCCAGACACAGGAATCCACCAAGCCCACCGAAGAGATTCCCGACGCGCCCTCCGCCACACCCGCCGCACTGGTGCAGCCCAACGGTCCCCACGTCATCATGGAGACCTCCATGGGCCGCATCACCTGCCAGTTCTTCCAGAAGCAGGCCCCCAACGCCGTCGCCAACTTCATCGCTCTCGCCCAGGGCACCAAAGACTGGACCGACCCCACGACCCACAAGAAGCAGCACAATAAGCCGCTCTACGACGGCACCACCTTCCACCGTGTCATTCCCGAATTCATGATTCAGGGTGGCGATCCCACCGGCACCGGGATGGGCGACCCCGGCTACACCTTCCCCGATGAGCTCGACCCCAACCTCAACTTCGATGTGCCCGGCCGTCTCGCCATGGCCAACTCCGGTCCCGATACCAACGGCAGCCAGTTCTTCATCACCGAGCAGGCCTACCCATCGCTCGACCAGCACTACACCCTCTTTGGCCAATGCGACCCGTCCAGTGTGTTAGTGGTCCAATCCATCGCCCGCGTCGAGCGCGACGCCAATGACAAGCCCCTCACGCCGGTCTACCTCAACAAGGTCACCATCATCCCCGAGGGCCAGCCGCTCCCGCCACCGCCCACGCCACCTGCCACACCCGCCGCTGCCGCTCCGGCGACACAGCAATAGGCCATCTGCCACGCATCTCGCGCCGCGCATGCTCGCTCAGTCTCCACGCGCGGCGCATCGTTATACACTTTTCGCAAAGCCTATGACCACCCGCACCGCTTTGCTCCTGCCGCTCTCCCTCGCCCTTGCTGTCTCTGCCGCTCCTCCGCACGCTCCCGCGCAAACCGCACCCAAGGCTTCCTCGAAAATGACCAAAGCCCTCACTCCTGAAGACGTGCAGCGCTCCGCCATCGTCATTGACACCCACGCCGACACGCCCCAGCGCTTCGTCGATGAGGGCTACGATCTCTCCGACCCGCTCAACGGCGGCAACTTCAATCTCGACTCCGCGCACAAAGGGAACCTCGCCGCCGAGTTCTTCTCCATCTGGGTCGAGCCTGAAGCGAACAAGGGCCATTATGCCCGCCGCACTCTCATCCTCATTGACTCCGTCAAGCAGCAGGTCGCCCGCCACCCCGATGTCGTGCTCTTCGCCACCTCGCCCGCCGACATCGAACGCGCCCACCGCGAGCACAAGCTTGCCGCGCTCATGGGCATCGAGGGCGGCCACTCCATTGAGGATTCCCTCGCACTCCTGCGCCAGTACTATGCCCTCGGCGTCCGCTACATGACCCTCACCTGGGCCAACTCCAACGGCTGGGCCGACAGCTCCGGCGACATCGACGATCCCAAAGTCCCTCACACCAAAGAGGGCCTCAACGAGTTCGGAAAAGATGTCGTCTACGAGATGAACCGTCTCGGCATGATGGTCGACATCTCCCATGTCTCGGACCGCACCTTCTACCGCACGCTCGTCATCACCCGCGCGCCCGTCATCGCCTCGCACTCCGGCGCGCGCGCTCTGTGCGACTCACCACGCAACATGACCGATGACATGCTCCGTGCCATCGCCAACTCCGGTGGCCCCGACTCCAAAGGCGGCGTCGTTCAGGTCAACTTCTACTCCGCCTTTGTCTCGCAGTCTTATCGCAACGCGCTCAAAGCAATGCAGCCCGAAGTCGACAAAGCGCTTCAGGCCCTCAAAGACAAATACAAAGCAGAAGGAAAGGAAGCGCCGCAGGCTGAAATCGAAAAGCTCCAGCGCCAGTACGCCGACCGCATCCCGCGACCGCCGCTCACCGACCTCATCGATCAAATCGACCACATCGCCAAAGTCGCCGGCATCGATCACGTCGGCCTTGGCTCCGACTTCGATGGCGTCAACGGCCAGCTCCCGCAGGGCATCGACTCACCCGCCGACCTGCCCAAAATCACCGCGGCTCTCATGGCGCGCGGCTACTCCGCGGAAGACTGCCGCAAAATCCTCGGCGGCAACCTGCTCCGCGTCTTTCGTGAAGTGGAGCAGGTCAGCAAACAGCTTCAGGCCGAGAACCGTCCCCGCATCACCGACAAGCAGCCCTTCGACAAGTAGACGCGCGCGGCGTTCGCCCTCGCTCTACGCCGCGCTTCGCGCCTCGTAGACTTCCTTCGCGCGGTCCAGCGCGGCCTGGATATTCGGCATGATGTTCTCACGTCCCATGTGATCCACAAAGCGCGCGCCTTCCAGCAGTTTCGAGGGCTGCTGCATCGCACCGCACAGGATCAGTGTGCGTCCCGACGCCCGCAGTTGCTTTGCAAACCTCTCAATGGCGTGAATCCCCGTCGCGTCAATCGCCGTCATGTTCCGCAGCCGCAGAATCACCACCGGCTCAAACTCCTCAATCTTCGCCGTCGCCTCCACGAGTTTCTCCGTCGTGCCCCACAGGAACGGACCGTGAATGCGCAGCAGCGTCACGTACGGCGGAATGATGCGCCCCTGCAGCACATGCGGCAGTCCGTCGCGGATGTAGTCATCGTCCACCGCCGTCACCGTCGTCGTGTCGGCCACGCGATAAATGTAGAGCAGCGCCGCCAGCGCCAGTCCCACGCCCACTGCCACAGTCAGGTCCGCAAACACGGTCAGGCTGAAGGTCACAATCCAAACCGAGATGGCCGTCGCGTCCAGCCGCAGAATCGCGCCAATCTCGTGCCACTCGCCCATGTTGTACGACACCACAAACAGCACCGCCGCCAGTGTTGTCAGCGGTATGTAGCTCGCCAGCGGAGCCGCCACCAGCAGAATCGCCAGCAGCGTCGCCGCGTGAATGATCCCCGCCACTGGCGTACGTCCGCCCGCGCGTATATTCGTCGCCGTCCGCGCAATCGCTCCCGTCGCCGGAATCCCTCCAAACAGCGGCGAAGCCATATTCGCAATCCCCTGCGCCACCAGCTCCACGTTGGAGTTGTGACGGTCACCTGTCATCCCGTCCGCCACCACGGCAGACAGCATGCTCTCCAGCGCGGCCAGCATCGCCACCGTAAACGCAGACGGAAGCAGGGGCAGAATCTGGCCGGCATGAAACTCAGGAAACGCAAGCGGTGGCAGCCCATGGGGGATCCCACCGAACCGCGTTCCAATCGTCTCCACTGGCAGATGCAGCAGCAAGCTCGCCACCGTACACACAAGCACCGCCACAATCGACGCCGGAATCCTGCGGTTCAGCCGCGGCAGCAGAATCATAATCGCCAGCGCCGCCAACCCCAGCGCCAGGGCCGCCGTGTTCACCGTGCGGATGTGCGCCGCCAGCACCTCCATCCGCGGAAGAAATTCGCTCGGCACATGCGGCGTCCGCAGTCCCAGAAAATCCTTGATCTGTGTGGAGGCAATCAGCACCGCAATGCCGTTCGTGAACCCCACAATCACCGTGCGCGGAATAAACCGCACCGCGGCGCCCAACCCAGTCAGCCCCATTGCCACCAGCAGCAGGCCCGCCATCAGCGTCACCAGCGCCAGGCCGCTCGCGCCAAAGTGAGTCACAATCCCCGCCACAATCACTACAAACGCGCCCGTCGGTCCGCCAATCTGCGTGCGCGAGCCGCCCAGCGCCGATATCAGAAATCCAGCGACCACTGCGGTATACAGCCCCGCCTGCGGCGTCACGCCTGAAGCGATCCCAAACGCCATCGCCAGCGGCAGAGCCACAAGCCCCACCGTCACGCCGGCCAGGGTGTCATGCACAAAGACTTCGCGCGTATACGCCCGCAAAGCCAAAATCGACTTCGGCAGATTCGGATTGCTCATGGACATGGTTTGACTTTCATTTTACGCTCGTGGCCCATCTCGCTTGTCCCGCCATGCGCCGTCATTACGCACGCCCCGGCAGCAGTTTCAGCAGAATCTGCGCCCCGCATCCTGGCCCGTAGAAGTCCTCCGCGGCTCCCGCCTCGTGAAACCCATGCCTTCGATAGAGCCTCTGCGCTGCTTCATTCCGCGCCTCCACATGCAGCCAGATCGCATTCGCACCAGCCGCAAGCGCTGACTCTTCCACCTTCTGCAGCAAATGGCTGCCCGCTCCCTGCCTGCGCTGTTCCTGCAACACTTCGATCGTCACCACGTACGCCGCCAGACCGCCCTCGCGCTGCCGCTTCCACTCCACCACCGCAAATCCTACGGGGCACCCATCCTTGTTCTCCACCACCCACGTCGCGCCGTTCCGCGCCCGCGTCAGTTGTTGCAGATACCCGCGCTCAAAGCGCAGCGGCGGCTGAAAGCACTCCTTCTCGATCGCGTACAGCGCTTCAAAGTCACCAGGCATGTATCTGCGGTAGCGCATTTCTCCCCCATCTGCACGCCATCAAAGCAAAGGGCCACCCCCACAAGGAGAGTGGCCCTTTTCGGCCGCGCCAGTCCGTACGCCAGCCTACACCTTTGCTTCCAGATCCCGGATCACATCGAAGAACCGCTTGTCGAGCCGGCGGTTCGTCGAGATCGCTTCCTTGATCGTGATGTCCGTGATCTCCGTTCCGCGCAGCACAGCGATCCGGCCCCACTTCCCCTGGTGCACCATGTCGATCGCGTGCAGCCCGTAGCGCTGTCCCAGCAGGCGGTCATACGCTGTCGGCACGCCGCCCCGCTGCGTGTGGCCCAGATTCACCGAGCGCGTCTCAAAACCCGTCTTCTTCTCAATCAGGTCCGCAAGCGCTTCGCCAATGCCCGACAGACGCGCATGCCCGAACGAATCCACCTCGTCCGAACCGATCACCTGGCCCACCTCCGGCAGATGGCAGCCTTCCGCCACCACCACCACGCCATAGTGCTTGCCGTGGTCATAGTTGTACTTCAGCAGAGCACACACATGGTCAATGTCAATCTCCTGCTCCGGCACCAGCACCACGTGCGCGCCGCCCGCAATGCCCGCCGCGTACGCAATCCATCCCGCATCGCGGCCCATCACTTCGACCACCACTACACGGTTGTGCGAGTCCGCTGTCGTGTGGATGCGGTCAATCGCCTCCGTTGCAATCGACACAGCCGTGTCATAGCCAAACGTCGCGTCCGTCCCGTTGATGTCGTTGTCAATCGTCTTCGGCACGCCCACGCTCGGCACGCCATGTTCGCTCAGGTAGAGCGTCACCGACTGTGTATCATCGCCGCCCAGCGCAATCAGCGCGTCAATCTTGTTCTGCTTCAGAACTTCCTGCACCTTCTCAATGCCGCCGGGAATCTTCTTCACATTGGTGCGCGAAGAATGCAGAATCGTCCCGCCCTTCAGCTGAATGCCATCTGTGCTCTCCAGCGTCAGCGGAATCCAGTTGTTGTCCAGCACTCCGCGCCAGCCATTCAAAAATCCGATGAACTCGTCGCCATAGGTCTGGATGCCCTTCCGCACGGCAGCATAGATCACCGCATTCAAACCGGGGCAATCGCCTCCGCCGGTCAACAAAGCAACTCGCATCTGAAGTTTCTCCTCGTTCGTTTGGCACAGCCCCACTAGGCCATGCCGGGAGTGATTCCCGTGGGATTGTGCGTCGCGCCGCTGGTAAGCGGCGAACTCGACGCCTTAACTAGTGTACTCCGTCCTTGTAAAGGGAAATCGTGAGATAGCTCACGCATGTACAGATTTTTCCTGCCCCGCTGATCGATTTCGCCTTGTCATCCACGCTCGAAGTGATTCAATAAGATATGCCCGGAACCGGAGCGCTTCTGCTTCTGGCCTTCGCCAGCCTGGTCGTTGCCGTGCTGCTTGTCCTGTTGCAGCTCACACGCCTCGGATTTCTCATCCGCTCCACCATCCCCGACCGCCCTCGCAGACGCATGTTCATCGCGTCTGTCTCTTTCTTCATCACGTTCCTCGGCGTGCGACTCCTCGTCAGCCTCGTCATCCACAGCCACGGCCCATTCGACTGGGTCATCGTTCGCGGACTTCACATCCATCACCTTGTATGGGGAATTCTTATCCTGCTGCTCGTAGGCTATGGATGGCTGCTCGACCTGGGCCGGTCGCACTCACCGCTCTCCATCTTTTTCAGCAGGCTTATGTCCGTTAGCTACGGCGTAGGTGCCGCGCTCACCCTCGACGAGTTCGCACTTTGGCTCAATCTCGAGCCCGACGCATACTGGTCGCGCGCAGGACGCCTCAGCATCGACGCTGTCATCCTCTTTGGCAGCATTCTTGCCATCGGTGCCTGGGGCGCGCCATTCTTCCGCGGCCTGCAGCGCATGTGGAGCATGCGCCGCCTCCTGCGCCCAAAACCCGGCGTCGTTATTGCGCCAATTCGGCGTGTGCGGTTGCTTCGTCCGCGTAGAGTGCGGCGACCACGCTCGCATAGCGCTCGTTGATCGCGCGCCGCTTCAGCTTCATCGAGGGCGTCAGCTCGCCTGTCTCCTGCGTCCACTCCTCGGCCACCACTCTGAAGCGCTTGATCGTCTCAAAGTTCGCCAGCCCCACATTCGCTTCCTGCACGATTGCCTCATACCGTGCCACCACGCGCGGGTCTGCCACCAGTGCCGCACGGCTTCCCGCCTCAATCCCCTGCTGTTTCGCCCACGTCTCCAGCGCCGCAAAGTTCGGCGAGATCAGCGCGGAGATGAACTTGTGCTTGTCGCCCACCAGCGCCGCCTGCCCCACCAGCATGTTCACCTTCAGCTTGTTCTCAATCGGCTGCGGCGCCACCAGCTTTCCACCCGAGGTCTTCAGCAGCTCTTTCTTGCGATCCGTGATGTAAAGGAAGCCATCTGCGTCCAGCCGCCCAATATCGCCCGTCTTGAACCACCCCTCCGCATCGATGCACTCCGCCGTCGCCTCCGGCTTCTGCCAATAGCCCTTGAAGATGGAAGGTCCTCGCACCAGCAGCTCGCCGTCCTCGGCGATTCGCAATTCCACATTCGGCATCAACGGACCCACCGCCCCCATCCTCTGCTTCTTCGGCGAATTCAACGCAATCACCGGCGAGGTCTCCGTAAGCCCGTACCCCTCCCACACCGCAATGCCCACAGACCCGAACCATCGCGCCGTGTCCATCCCCAGCGGCGCCCCGCCGGAAAGAAAAATCCTCACCCTGCCTCCAAAGGCTTCCTGCACTTTGCCGTAGATCAGCTTGTTCGCCACCTTCCACGCCAACGCCTTTGGTCGTCTGCCTCCGTAAACGGTCTCGCTGTGCTGTCCACCCACACGCAGCGCCCACGCCAGCAGCCGCTTCTTCACAGGCGACTCTC
Organism: Occallatibacter sp.; assembly: GCA_049582405.1. Taxonomy (GTDB): domain Bacteria; phylum Acidobacteriota; class Terriglobia; order Terriglobales; family Acidobacteriaceae; genus Telmatobacter. The sequence goes on from JBAUTX010000338.1 coordinate 17,139, forward strand.
CAGCTCGCCGCTCCACTTCCTGGCGAATCTTCTCATAGACCCGTGGCACGCCCACGATGATGGATGGCCGCACTTCCCTCATCGCCTGCGGCAGCCGGTCAAACTGTGAGCAGTACGCAATCTGCGCTCCACGTCCAAACAGCACGTAGTCCAGCGCCCGCGCCGTAATGTGCGACAGCGGCAGAAACGAAATGCACGAGTCCGTCGGCCCAATGTCAAAATCCGCGACGCACACGTTTTGATTGGACGCCACGTTGCCGTGCGTCAGCATCACGCCCTTCGGCTCACCCGTCGTACCCGACGTGTAGATCAGCGTCGCCAGATCCTCCGGCTTCACCGATCGCACCAGCGCGTCAAACGCGGCGTCCCGCTCCTTGCCCTTCTCATCGGCGCCTTGCAGCACATCCTTCAGCGGAATCGCTCCTGCCGCGGAATCCGCTGAGTCCATCATCACAATCCGCTCCAACTGCGTCTTATTCCGCACGGCATGCAGCTTGTCAAACTGCTGCCGCGTCGAGACAATCGCAACCTTGCAGCCCGCGTCCTGCACCAGCACTGCAATCTGCTCACCGGTCAGTGTCGGATAAATCGGCACATCGGCCGCGCCAATTGCCAGGATCGCAAAATCCGCCGCCGCCCACTCCCAGCGATTCTCGCTGATCAGCGCAACTCGGTCCCCTTTGCGCACACCCCAGCTCTGCATCGCCAGGCCCAGTGCACGCACACGCTGATACATCTGATCCGACGAAATAGGCAACCAGGTCCCGGCGGCATCCTGCCAAAGAACAGCCTTCGGGTTGGCGGCCTCCGCAACGCGGCAAAAGAGGTCATTGATGGTGGAGAGAGAAGTTTGTGCGTTCATAAGAGAAGTGTTCGAGTCCTGGTCAGGCTGTAGGTTGGACCACTCGAAAGTGTATCAGCCGTTACTAAAGATACTGCCCTGGCGCGCGCCCTTTCCGGAAGATAACCCCTACACTGACCGCGCATGCATCGCCTCGCTCCATGCTCGTCCAGCGCCCGTCGCCGCTGTGCATGCGGCCTTTCGCACGTTTCCGGTTCTGAGCAGTCGCCCCTTGTACGTCATTGGATCCAGACGAGTAGCCCAGCGCCCCCTTGGCTCAAGAGAACCGTGCAACCTTAGTACCATTTCTTCAACCCGCAGATTCTTGGACCATATCCATAGGTCGATAGACAAGAAAGCGGCAAGAACGGACAGTACGATCTCCAAAATGACCGACCTGCACACAGCTCCGGTGTCTAACGAGCCCAGCCCCAAGCTCTTGCATTCGCTCTTCTTCATCGAGCAGGTCTGCCTCGGGCTCACAGCTCAGATCGCTGCCATTGCACTCTGCGGGGCTTTCTTTCCCACCGTTCGACACGTGCTCCCCAGCCTGCTCCTGCATATGAGCCCGCCCCAGGCCGCATCTGCCTTGTTCTGTGCTGTCAGCTTTTTCCTGTCCGAGCCAGAACGATCTCGCAGATTGCGATTTGTCGGTTGGTTTTACACGGGCCTTACACTGCTCGTCTCAGCGGTTTCCATTCCGCTTGCGCTCAGCAGCTTTTCGGCCACGGTTCCTCAACAGTTCCAGGCACTCTCGCAAGATTCCCTGTTTGATGCAGCCCACGGCGGATCCCCCATACGCTCCGCGGTCATCCTCGGCCTGCTCGCCCTCGTCAGCGTCCTCATGCACGTGACTGCCCCGTTCATGAATCGCATCGCGAACATCCTCAAGATCGCGATTTGCGTACTGGTAACGAACCTGTTCTGGGAATTCGTCCTCACTGGAGTGGGTGCCTTTCCCGGCTCACACGCCACTCCGGTCTCGTTGCAGACGCTCGCCTGCCTCTTGCTGCTTTCCACTGCTGCCGTCCTTCGAGGATCGGAACGCGGCTTCCTGCGCATCTATCTCGGTTCCTCCATCGGCAGCCGCGTATCCCGCTGGCTGCTGCCCATCCTCATCGGTCTTCAGGCCTTCCGGGAGGTTGTTCGGACGCGCGCCCTTCTCGGCTTCGCCCCGCCCGCTTTCTACATCACGCCGATTCTCACCACCACGGCCACTGTCGTCATCTTCCTGCTTGTTTTCGCCATTGCCAGGCGCATCAACCGTCTGGAAAGCACCATCCGCGACCTTACCCTCCGCGATGGACTCACCGGCCTCTACAACGTGAAAGGCTTTCACCTTCTCGGGGAAAGCGCACTCGCCTCCGCCCGCAGGGGCCAGTTCCCCTTCGCAGTCCTCTTCCTTGACCTCGATGGCCTCAAGGAAATCAACGATACCCACGGCCATCACATTGGCTCCGCCGCCCTCACTGAAACAGCCAGGCTGCTCGCCAGCACCTTCCGCGAGAGCGACATCGTCGGGCGCATCGGCGGCGATGAGTTTGCCGTCGCGGGTCTGTTCGACGAAGACGCTGTCTCCTCCATCGTCAATCGCCTCCAGACCGTCACCGCCAGACGCAATCCCGAACTGCAGCGCCGCTTCCCTCTCAGCTTCAGCATCGGCTATGCAGTGTCAGACCATCATTCCAACGAAACACTGCGGGAACTCATCAACAAAGCAGACAAGGCCATGTACGAATTCAAGCATGCCAAGCGCCGCGCCCGCGCATAGAACACGCTCCCGCCAGCCATCCTGCTTTCCTGCCAAACCTCACCCCCGCTCACTCCTGCGCCCTGTTGCTTCTTCATACACGGCTCCATACGCCTGCGCTGGCTCCGCCCAGCCAAACTCCTGCTCCATCCCATTCCGCATCAGCTTCTCCCACAACTCTTCGTCCCTGAAGATCTCCAGCGCCCGGTCGATCGCTGCCAGCATCGCAGCAGCCGAGTAATCGTGAAACTTGCATCCCGTCCCGCTGCCTGTCGCCGCATTCCACTCCTGAACGGTATCTTCCAGACCTCCCGTAGCGCGCACCACGGGCACTGTCCCATAGCGCATCGCATAGATCTGGTTCAACCCGCAGGGCTCATACCGCGAAGGCATCAGCACCATATCCGACCCCGCCGTCACCTTGTGCGCCAGAGCATCGTCATAGCGGATCTGCACCGCAACCCGCTCGCTCCGTCGTGCCGCCCATTCCTTCAACGCATGTTCATAGTGCGCATCGCCCGTTCCCAGAATCACCAGCGCCACATCCCTTTCCGCCAGCGCATCGGCCGCATGCATCAGGAGATCCATCCCCTTCTGATAGGTGAGCCGCGAAACCATCCCAATCACTGCCGTCGTCTTCGGCAGCCCCTCCAGCCCGAACGCATGCAGCAGGTCCGCCTTGCATTCCGCTTTGCCTGCCAGGTTGTTTCTGGAGAAATGAGCGGCCAGGTTCCCGTCTCGCGCAGGATCCCACTGCGCATAGTCCACGCCATTCAATATCCCGCGCAGGTCGCCCGCGCGCCAGCGAAACACGCCGTCCAGACTCGCTCCGAACTCCGGCGTCTGAATCTCCTCCGCATACCGCGGGCTCACCGTCACAATCTTGTCGCTATAGGCCAGGCCGCCTTTCAGAAAGTTGAACCGCCCACCATGCTCCACGCCATCCAGCGTATAAATCTCCCAGGGAAACAGCAGCCGTTCAATCGTCTCGGGCGGAAACCACCCCTGGTAGCCCGCGTTGTGCACCGTCAGCACCGTGGCCACTCTCCGCAGTGCCGGATCCGCCGCATACAGGGTCCGCAGATACACCGCCAGCACCGCCGTCTGCCAGTCATGCACGTGGAACACATCAGGAACGCCAATCTGCTTCGACGCCTCCAGAACCGCCCGGCAGAACAACCCAAAGCGCTCCCAGTTGTTCAGGTATTCGCCCCAGTGGTTTCCATACAAACCTTCCCGGTCAAAAAGCTCCGCGCAATCAATGAAAAGAAACTGCACTCCGTCCTGCCTGCCTCCATCCACCACGCCTGCAAACCGGTTGGAATGCTCAAACGGAATCGTGATGGACGGGATGACCATCTTGCGCTCAGGGCCCAGATACTCGCGCACCGCGGCATAGAGCGGCAGATACACCGTCACTTCATGTCCCTGGCGCGCCAGCTCAAGACTCAGCGCTCCCACCACCTCGCCCAACCCGCCCGTTGAAGCAAACGGAACACACTCAGAGGCCACAAACGCAACGCGCATCCTTGACTCGCTCCTTCATCGATGTATCTCAAGCCCGAGCCGCAGCACCCATTCCGAACCGCTGGCCGTGGCATACTCATCCATAACCCATGCCGTTCGCACACCCGCTCGACAACCCGATCTGGAGCGCGCTCCACACCGAGCACAGCCGATTTGCCATCGGCAGTTCCATCGCCAGGCGCTACCTGCCAGACATCGGTCCGCTCAGCGCAACCTGCGATCAGACATCTGCAAGCTATGATGCCCTGCGCAGCCTCGCTGGGCCCAGCGGCTTGCTCGTCGTTTTCCTTGAGGAACCATTCGCCTCACTCCCCGGCTGGTCCCTGGTCCGCACCGGCCTGCTCGACCAGATGATCTTCCAGGACGCCCAGGCGCCACAACCCGCTCTGCTTGAACCCGGGGCGACCCTTCGCCGTCTCGCACCAGCCGACGTTCCCGCCATGCTCGAACTCACCGCGCTCACCGAGCCGGGCCCCTTTCGCCACCGCACCATCGAGCTTGGCGCCTTCTGGGGCATCTTCCATGGCGACCGCCTCCTCGCAATGGCCGGCCAACGCCTCCAGCTGCCCCAATTCGTCGAAATCAGCGCCGTCTGCACACA
>JBAUTX010000339.1:0-9963 GCA_049582405.1 Occallatibacter sp.
GAAGAGCACATTCCGCGCGAATCCATGCCACGTAGAATCCGAGCGAATCAGCTCGTTAATCGCATTCCACCCCCGCTCATAGGCCTGCGCAGGTGTTGCATCTTCCGGCGATTTCGCAACCACCTGCCGCCAGAAGAAGCTCGCCAGATCTTCCCGATGCACGCCCGAGATGTAGCCGTTTGCCACATAGAGGTCAGAGTAGCCGTCGTGATCAAAATCCCAGAAGTCCGATGACCACGACCATCGGCCCATCTCCACGCCCGCGGTTCGCCCCACGTTGAGAAAGGTCCCGTCTCCCCGGTTGCGATAGAGCGCGTTGCCGCGTGCATGGCGTTGATACAGCTCGCGAATGCGCGCCGGAGCATCGGGATGAAATTGCGGCTGCTCGGAAACGCGCTGTCCCGCTGCCTCCCACATGCTTGGGACATACACATCCTGGTGCCCGTCGTTGTCGAAGTCGCACCAGCAGCAGGCCATTCCGGCGCCCACGCCCTCCACGCCCGCCTCGCGCGATACCACCGTAAACGTTCCATTCCCGTTGTTGCGATAGAGCTGCGAGGTGCCGAAATCGTTTGAGACAAAGAGGTCCGGCAGGCCATTCCCGTTCGAGTCGCCCCACGCGCAGGCAAAGCTGTAACGGTTGTTGTCCGCATCCAGTCCCGTGGCCGCTGTCGTTTCCACAAACGTGCCATTCCCTTCGTTGTGAAACAGGCAGTTCGGCGGTCCGTTGCGTGCGTCGTAGTAGGGAATTGGGTAGTGGTACTGGTCCAGCCCCAGGTAATACATGTAAAGGCAGAAATAAATATCCAGCCGCCCGTCCCGATCGTAGTCCGCAATCGCAGCATGCGTGAAGGTGCCCTGCGGCGGCCGCTTGAACTGGAACGCATTGCGCTTCAGCGCAAAGGTGCCGTCCCCCTGGTTCCGGAACAGCAGCGGCCCCGTACCGCACACCACCAGCAGATCCTGCAGCCCGCGATTGTCAAAGTCGGCAAACAGCGCGCAGGCCGTGTTATCCAGCACGCCCACGCCTGCCTTTTCGGTTACATCTTCAAACGTGCCGTCTCCGCGATTCCGATACAGCCGGTTCGGCAGCCCCGCCGCCTGGCACACATAGAGGTCGTCGAATCCGTCGTTGTCATAGTCGCCAATCGCCAGACCGTTATTGCAGTAGATGTCCGTGCCAATGGCGCCGTCCAGCGTTGTCCGCCAGTAGTCAGCGCCATGCAGCATCTGCTGCCTGTAGGAATCAGTCCCGCCCAGCGCCGCTTCCGTCACATCCATGAAAGCCTTTCCATTCAGGACTGAAACGGTTTCTTCATGCGCCTCCCAGTGCACGGCTTTCCATGCCTCTGCGCCGCTCCGTGTCCATTGGATCCGCCACGATCCAACCCGCTCCTCCACCTTGCCGCCGGCCTGCTGCCCCGCCAGATCGTAGCGAATCTGCGTTTGCACGCTCGCTGCGTCTGCATCCAATGGCTCGATGGCGTATGCTTCAAACTCCGCGGTCTCGATGGATGAAAGCCCTTTCAGCCATTCCTTCACGCCATTCACAAAAGGAGTGCGGCCCTGCACCATCTCGCTTGCGAACGTCCGCTTGAACACATGCATGCCGGGGGTTGAGCGGATTTGCTGCTCTGCCATCCTTGCCAGCGCGGTCCCATGCATGGCCTCGTCCATCGCATCCATCAGGCTGGCATGGTTCTCCGTGGACGCCCGCAAGTCCTTGCCCCAGCGATTCAGAATCGCCTCGATCGCAACCGCGTATTTCTCTGTGATGTAGGTATCCGACCCCGGTGGCACAAGCCGCAGGACCTCTGCCAGCGGAGACTCTGCCGGATAGTGTGGGGTATAGCGAATGTCCGTGAACGAGACGGGAATCTCTCCCATGGAGGGAGGGCCTGCTGCTCCAGGGGCGCTCGACCAGCCCATCAAGGGAGCCGCCCGGAGCACAACCGGCGCCATCCCCAAACCTTTGAGGAAAGATCGCCGGGAGATTGATGACTTTGAATGGCGACGCCGCTGCATGATGCCTAAGAAAAAATCCCAGCAACCTCTCAGGTTTTCCGCATCATAGCATCCGGTTGGCAAGGCCGTATCCCGCTCGTGACCCGGCCCCTCTAAGTCATTTGTGCTGAACGACGAAGCAGGCAAAGCCGGTTCGCGTCGGGCGATTTCCATGCCGGCCCGGCCGGGAGCCCCGTCCATTGACCTCTGGGCGCCGAAAGGTGAATCCAGGCCACCCAGTCATTCTCCTGATACCTCGGCACGGCCTCGCTTGATGGTCACATAAATATTTGATACCAATGCGTTTATATGAATATCGAGTAGTTGAATTGAGTGTCTCCTGCCAGCCTGCGGCGAACAGCTCATCCAAAATATCGGGCCCAGAGTACAACTTTCGATTGACAAAAAACACGGGAATGCAATAGGGTTCTCCAGACGCTGGGCAAGGCAGATGAAAATGTTTACAAATCCCCAGCCGACCGCAGGAGCAGGCTCGCGAAATGAAAAATGCCGCTCCGTATGTGAGGCGAAGTAAGAAAAACGGAGGTTATCGGAATGCGCCGTGATCGCTACACAAATTTTTGGGCACGCTTGCTAGGCAGTGTCGCCCTTATATGCTTCTGCGTACTCCTGCTGCAGGGCAGAAGTGCGCTTGGCCAGGTTGACGAAGGATCCATCACGGGTACGGTGCTCGATTCCTCTGGCGCCGTGATCCCCAACGCGCAGGTCACACTCAAAAGCACTGACACTGGATTAACCCTGGAAACCAGGTCCAGCAACAGTGGCGGCTACACATTTTCCCCCGTCCGGATCGGCCATTACACCGTGACCGTCAGCGCCCCCGGATTTGCCACCACCACGCAGAAGAACCTCTCGGTCGCAATCGCCCAGGTTCTGCAGGTCAACGTCACGCTCAAGCTGGGCGCTGCAAGTGAGACCATCGAAGTCAGCACCGCGCCGCCGCTGCTCCAGACAGAGGAAGCCTCGGTCGGCCAGGTCATCAGCCAGCAGCAGGTGAACGCCCTTCCGCTGAACGGGCGCAACTTCACCTTCCTCGCGCAGTTGGGCGCCGGCATGCAGACTCCGCAGGCAGACACCCGCGGCAATGCCGCCAGCGGCGCCTTCTCGGCCAACGGCCTTCGCCCCGCGCAGAACAACTACCTCCTCGACGGCATCGACAACAACTCGAACGCGGTCGACTTCCTCAACGGCACAAACTTCATCATCCTGCCCCCGATCGACGCCATCCAGGAGTTCAACGTCCAGACGGCCGACTTCAGCGCGCAGCTTGGCCGCTCCGCCGGCGCAGTCATGAACGCGACCATTAAGTCCGGCACCAACAGCCTCCATGGCACGGTCTGGGAGTTCTTCCGCAACAACGTTCTGGATGCCAAGGACTGGTTCGAAAAGAACACGCCGACCCCGATCAACGCTCCTCTGCGCCTCAACCAGTTCGGCGCGTCAGCCGGCGGGCCCATCATCAAGAACAAGATGTTCTTCTTCGGCGACTATGAGGGCTATCGCCGTGTGCAGGGCAACACCACCGGCCTGCTGACTGTGCCCACCGCCGCCGAGCGCACGAGCGGTTACACGAACCTGCAGGACATCCTCAACGCACAAGGGTCGGCCGCAGCCAGATCCGATGCTTTGGGCCGTACCATCCCGGCCGGCACCATCCTCGACCCGGCCACAACGCGTCTCGTCACTGCGGGCGCCGTGGACCCGGTCTCCGGCCTCACAGCCGTCAAGACCGACTACGTGCGTGACGCCTTCAGCAGCGCCTGCGGACCGGGAACGACGGCCTATTCCCTCGCAGCCTGCCCTGACTTGAACTTACTGCCCGGTGGCAGAATTGACCCCAACGCGGTCAAGCTGCTCAACCTCTTTCCGAATCCGACCAGCCCGAGCCTGGTTGGCAACTACAACGCCAGCCCGAAACTCTACGAGCACAAGAACACCTTTGACATCCGCGGCGACTACAATCCGAACGCCGGGAACCAGGTGTTCGTCCGCTTCAGTTACAGTGACGATCCGAATTTCATCCCTGGTCCTTTCGGCGGCATCGCCGATGGCGGCGCCTTCCAGCAGGGCATTCAAACGGCGAAGGCGGATCAGGCTGTTGCCGGTTACACGCACGTTTTCACGCCCACGACCGTCAATCAGGCAAGACTCGGCTGGAACCACCTCCACACGACGCGCTTCGGGCCGGTCGGCAGCCAGCTGGGCATTCCCGCGCAGTTTGGCATTCAGGGTATTCCGCAGGTCAATGAGAACGGCGGCTTGCCCGCATTCGGCTTTGGCGGCCTCGCAACCCTCGGCAGCAACAGCTTCCTGCCCTCCGACGAAGTCAGCCAGACCACCAAGGTCACGGACGACTTCACAAAGATCTACGGCAAGCACAGCTTCAAGATGGGCATCGAGTACCAGAACGTGAAGTTCTCGACCCTGCAGCCCGCGTGGTCCAGAGGCCAGTTCGACTACAATGGCTCCTTCGCGGATATCCCGAACAACAACAACAGCACCAACGGCATGGCGCAGTTCCTCATGCAGCCCACGACGGCAACCGTGCCCGGCGGTGTCGATTACTCCGGTGGCTCGGATCAGGTCTACGCTTCCAATATCAACAAGACCTACGACCAGAAGATGTACTTCGCCTCGTACTTCCAGGATGACTTCAAGGCAAGCGCCAAGCTCACCATCAACGTTGGGTTGCGCTGGGACTACTTTGGACCCATCAATGAAACCAATGGAGGACAGGCGAACTTCGTTCCGAATGGTGCTCCAAACAACAAGCCGGAATTCATCATTCCGGCCACCGGCAAGAGCGTCCGGGATCTCTCCACGAGCTTTACCACGCTGCTGGCAAAGGACGGCATCGCCCTCACCAGCACAAACAAGTACGGCCAGGGCCTGATCCAGACGCAGAAGGCCAACTTCGCACCGCGCATCGGCTTCGCCTACGAGGTCACCCCCAAGCTGGTCACGCGAGGCGGGTTCGGCTTGTTTTATAACTCGTTTGAAAACCAGGGATACGGCCCGAACATCGGCGAAAACTATCCCTTCGTCTACAACTTCAACTTCGTGCCCCAGGGCCCGCAGAGCGAAGTTGCGCCGGTCAGCATCGGGACCCCGTTCGCAGGCTGCTCCACCGCAGGACCGGGTGGAACCGCTACCTTCGAGGCGGGCTTCTCCTGCATCAACTTCTCCCCGACAGAGGTCCAGGCTTCAGGCCTCAACCTCCAGGGTCTGCAGTTTGATTACAAGACCCCCAGAACCTATAGCGCGAACCTCACCTTCCAGTATGCCTTCACCCGAGCCCTGTCCGGTCAGGCATCATATGTCTACACGGATGCACAACACCTTCAGGCTGGCATCGGAAACAACAACGTGAGCACATTGCTCCCCGCCGGACATACCACCTCGGATACCTACCCGAATAACGAAGTGCCATTCCCTGACTTCGGCCATGGCGCCAGTTACCAGGCAACGGTGGGGTCCAGCATCTACCACTCTCTGCAGACCAAACTGGAAGATCAGATGTCCAATGGACTGACCTTCCTGCTCACCTACACCTACTCAAAGACGATGTCGGATGCCGGCGACTTGCTCAATGGCGGCTCACAGGGCGGTTATCGTGCTCCCTCGGTGCCAGGCCTTGGACCCAGCTTCGACTGGAGCCTTGCCGACTTCGATATCCGCAACGTCTTCCACTTCAGTGGCGGCTACCAGCTTCCGGTGGGCAAGAATCAGCGTTACCTTGCCAGCGCCAATCGGGCGACGGATGCCATTCTCGGTGGATGGGCGGTCAACTGGATCGTCACCATGCAGGGTGGTCAGCCGCTCAACATCGGCTGCCCAACCGGCACCACCTCCGGCACAAGCTGCGACGCGGTCAAGGTCGCAGGCCAGAGCCAGAAACTCGGCATCCATACCAGGAATGTCGGCGGCACCAATTATCCCGTCTGGCTTGGAAACCCGGCAGCCTTCAATCAGCCTTGTCAGCTGGGTGCAAACGGACCCATTCCCAACTCGCCCACAGGCTGCATCCCGATGACTGGCAGCGCAATCCTCGGTGATCGCCCCGGCCAGACCAGCGGCCCCGGCTTCCACCGCTTCGACTTCTCGGCCTTCAAGAACTTCCAGCTCAGCGAGCGCTTCCGCATGGAGTTCCGTACCGAGGTCTTCAACATCCTCAACCACCCCAACTTCAACGCGCCTGGATTCGGCGGCAACGGCGTCGTCTCCATCTCGAATGCGACCAACTTCAACAACCCGAACTTTGGAGAAATTGGCTCCACGCGCGATGCTCCCTTCGATCCGCGCCAGATCCAGTTTGCTCTGAAGCTCTACTACTAGGCTAGAATGAAGGCACCCCGGAAGCAGGCCGCTCAGGCTTGCCTCCGGGGTGCCTTTCTGCGTAGCGCATTGCTCACGCGGTCAATCCGGAGGCAGTCGGTGAGCAAGGGGCCTCATCTGCAGCGTGTCGCATTCTTTCTTGTCCTGATCCTCGTCCCGTGCGCCGTCGCGCAGCAGCTCTCCCGGCAGCAGCTGGATGCCCAATATCAGGCCGCGGTCGCAGATTTCAATGCGGGCCGGTTCGAAATGGCAGCCGGCAGGCTGGAAAAGGTTCTACCTTACGCCACCCACAGCTACGTGGTGCATGAGCTGCTCGGGCTTGTCTATGCGTCGCTCGCGCAGAACGACAAGGCTCTCGATCAACTCAAGCTTGCCGTCCAGATCAAGCCGGATGCGCCCGACGCCCGAACCAACCTCGGCGCATTCCTGCTGCGCACCGGCAGGCACGCACTCGCCGGCGAGCAGTTTCTCAAGGCGCAGCAGCTCGCCCCGCAGGACTACGAGGCCAACCACGACCTCGGCGAATTCTATGTGCAATCCGGCAAGATTCAGGAGGCCCAGCCCTTGCTGGAAAATGCCTGGCGCATCCAGCCGGACGCCTACGACAACAGCTACGATCTCGCGATGGCTGACTTTCAGCTCGGCAAGCTCGCAGAGGCGCGCGTCGTTGCACAGCAGACGCTCCAGAAGCACAACACCGGAGAACTCCACAATCTCCTGGCCCAGATCCATGAGAAGGACGGCAAGTTTGTCGATGCCGCCAATGAGTATGAAGCCGCCGCGCACATGGACCCCAGCGAGGACAACCTCTTCGACTGGGGCAGCGAGATGCTCCTCCATCGGACCTACGAGCCCGCCATTGCCATCTTCCAGCAGGCTACGTTGCGCTACCCTCACTCGCCGCGACTGTTCATCGGTCTCGGGCTCGCTCTCTACTCGCGCGGCAAGTACGACGATGCCGTCAAGGCGCTTCTCGCCGCCGCCGATCTCGCTCCGTCCGACGCGCGCTGCTACTACTTCCTCTCCAAGGCCTATGACAGCTCTCCGACTCAGGCTGATGAAGTCATCGCGCGATTTCAGCGCTACGCCTCGCTCCAGCCCGGCGACGCCAAGGCGCAGTACTACTACGCGCTCAGCCTCTGGAAAGGAAAGCGAGCGCAGAACAGCAACGTCGACAGCAAGACGGTCGAGTCGCTCCTCCAGAAGTCCATCACCCTCGACCCATCGTTTCCGCAGGCCCACGTACAGCTCGGCGACCTCTACGCGGATCAGCACGAATACGAAAAGTCGATCCCCGAGTATGAGCGTGCCCTCCAACTCGACCCCAGCATCTCTGACGCCCATTACCGCCTCGGCACGGACTACGTCCACGCTGGCCAGCGCGACAAGGCCCAGCAGGAGTTCGCTATTTACCAGAAGCTCCGCGCCGCCCATCTCGCGGAGGTGGAAAAGGAACGCGCCGAGGTGCAACAGTTCGTCTACACTGCCAGGAATGCTGAGGCCGCAAAGCAATGAATGCCGCAATGCGCCAGTCTGCGCACAGAGAGGATGCTGATCTGAATTACGCCGATCAAGCTCGCGGATTGAGCCGAACCCGGCGCGACTTTCTGCGCGACGCAGCGCATCTCGCCCTCGGCGGCAGCCTCGTCAGCGCCAGCCCGTTTGTGCGCGCTGAGGCCGCGCGCAAAAAGCGCAAAATCATCGTCATCACCTTCGGTGGCGGAGCACGCGATCAAGAGACCTTTGCGCCTGAGGGGCAGGAAAACATTCCCAACATGATGAAGGAGCTCGTCCCTCAGTCCAGCTTCTTCACCCATGTCACCAACCAGGGCATCCTCGGTCATTACGTCGCCACGGCCAGCCTCACCACCGGCACCTACGAGACACTCAACAACTTCTCAGCCGTCCCGCCCGATCACCCAACCGTCTTTGAGTATTTCCGCAAGGACCTTCATCGTCCGCCCACCGATGCCTGGGTCGTCGCCCCGAGCAACGGCTTCAACCGCATCGGCGAAAGCGAATGCCGCTCCTACGGCCAGGGACTCGGCGCAGCCGTCATTCTGCCCAAGCATCTGCTCACCGCCGCCAGTTCCGGCTCTAGAGCCGACATCGACCATTTGCTGCGCGACAACTACGAGAACCCCCTCTACACGCCGCAGCTCCAGGGGAACGAGTTTCAGCTAAGCCAGCTTGAGAAGGTCCTGCGTCTCTCCGTCGACGATTTCACCGCGCACGCGCGCACCCTCTCCAGCCCCGACGAGCTTTCCGTCTACATCGCCAAGCGGCTCATGCAGCAGGAAGCACCCAGCCTGCTCTGGATCACCATGCACGACATCGACATCGCTCATTCCGGCGCGTACTCGCTCTATGTCGATGGCATCCGCCGCACCGACCGCCTCTGTTACGAGCTCTGGCAGGCCGTCCAGCAGAATCCCGAATACGCCGGCAACACCACCCTCTTCATCCTCCCCGACTTCGGCCGCGACTCCGACTACGATGCCGGCGGCAATGGATTCCAGCATCACCGCACCGGCGACGTCGCCAGCCGCACCACCTGGATGATGGCCCTCGGCGCCGGCGTGCGCCCCGGCATCCTCTACGATGCGCCCATGCAGTCCGTCGATCTCGTGCCCAGCCTCGGCGCCATCATGGGCTTTGACCCGGTCCAGTCCTCCGGCCGGCCTATCAAGGAGTTGCTGTAAGCGCCATGCTGCCCCGCGATCTCCAGGCCGTGCACTTCGTCGCCTACGCACCGCAGGCCAGGCAGCTCGCCGTCGCGCACCTCGATCTCTTCCGCCAGCTTCCCATCGGCTTCCTGCCCAACATGCTGCGGGAAATCATCGACTACGACGACAAGTTTCCCGCTGAGCGGCACTCCATCGACACCGAACTGGCATGTCTCGCGCGCCTCTCGGACAAGGAACGCGCAGAGTGGTTCCAGGCCTTCTCCGCGCTCTCCATTTCTCCTAAACTCGAAAGCTTCGACTGGGTCAATCAGCCCGCACAATTCGTCGAGCAGCAGTCGGCGTATCTTTGGTCCACCCATCAGCTCGACAACTTCCGCAAAGCCGCGATGGACTACGGTGCGCGACTTGAGGCCGCGCGTCCTGCAGAGCGTCTTCCCGCGCGCCGCCTTGGCATCGCCGTCATCGGCCAGGGCGTGGCCAGCTACGACGCGCCACTCTTTCGCAACCTGCGCGAACACGGCACGTACTTCAAACAGGTCAACCCGGAGAACGGCCTTCCCCAGCTTCTCGACGCGGTCAACACCCGTGCAAAGAGCACGCCAACGCCCTTTGCCCACTGGGTTGTCGATGGAGGCAGCATCGCCGGCACGCCCGACCCTGCTATCACCTGCATCTCGTACCAGGGTCTCGAACCCGTTCGTTCCGCTCTGCTCAACTTCATTCAGCAGCAGGTCAAGCGTCCCGGCATGGGCCCTGAAGAGCTCCGTACCCGCATGGCGCAGATGACTCCCGCCGACCTCGGCATGAATCCCACCAGCGATCCCGTGCTCAGCCGCTTTCAGGTCAAGATCCTCACCGAGGGCTCCGGCACGCAAATCTTCAGCACCACCTTTGCGCAATGGACCGCCCGCGAAGT
>JBAUTX010000340.1:0-3157 GCA_049582405.1 Occallatibacter sp.
GTGCAGCAGACACCCAGTGGATTCCGCGCAAGTGCGGGGGCAGAGACGATGGACGTCACCGTCTGTGCGGACTCCGTGATCCATGTCGTTGCAAAGCCGGACCAGGGCAATGCGCCTGCTCCGCAGCGTCCGTGGATGCTTGACCCCAAGCAGTCCTGCCCAGGCGCTCCGCATACCTTTGCAAAGGATGCGCAATCGGCCAGCATCAAGACGGCAAGGCTTGAGGTTTCAGTGAGCCTTGAGCGCGGCAATCTGTCGTTTCGCACCATCGGGGGAGAATCGCTGCTGCAGGAAGGCCGGAATCTTCCGCGAGCCTATGAGCCGGCCGCGCTCAATGGAGAGCAAACCTTCCGCGTCACAGATCGGTTCTCTCCCTCTGCGACGGAGGCTCTCTATGGCCTCGGTCAGCATCAGAGCGGCATGTTTAACTACCGCGGCGCCACGGTCGAGCTCGGGCAGAACAACACAGATGTTGCGATCCCATTCCTTGTGTCCAGCAGCGGCTATGCGTTGATGTGGAACACGGCCGCACTGACCGATGTGGACAATCGCTTTCCGCAGGAGCTGAAGTTTACGTCGATTGCAGGCCGCTCCATCGATTACTACTTCATCTACGGACCGGACATCGACACCATCATCCATCTCTATCGAACGATGACAGGCCATACGCCCATGTTGCCAAAGTGGGCTTATGGATTCTTCCAATCGAAAGACCGCTACGTTTCTCTCGATGAAATCCTCGATATTGCCCAGCGCTATCGACGGGAGCACATTCCTCTCGACGCGATGGTCCAGGACTGGTTCTGGTGGAAGACGGAAGGCGATCCCGAATTCAACAGCAACTACCATGACGTGCAAAGAGACTTGGAAACCTTGCACAACGAGCACGTGCACACCATGATCTCCGTCTGGGGCCTGCTCGACCCAGCTTCCGAGACATACAAGACTCTTGATGCGAAACACCTGCTCATTCCAGACGCGCATGTATATGACGCGACCAGTCCAGAAGCCCGTGAAATCTACTGGAATCGCCTGCCCGGCAAGCTGCTTGCGCAGGGGTGGGATGCCTTCTGGCTTGATAGCGCCGAGCCGGAAGAGTACTGGCCACACATGGGCGATGCGATTCTGCAGAACAAGCAACTTGCCATCGGCAACGGCGCCGAATTCACAAATATCTTTCCGCTGCTGCACACGCTCGGCGTGCAGAATCATTGGCAGGCCACAACGGATCGCAAGCGCGTTTTTCTGCTCACGCGTTCGGCGTTTCTTGGTCAGCAACGTGTGGGTGCCACCGTCTGGTCCGGCGATGTGTACAGCACGTACTGGGGTCTGAGCCACCAGGTTCCGGCGGGACTCAACTTCGCCTTATCGGGCTACCCCTATTGGACAACGGACATCGGCGGTTACTGGCCTCCCTATAAAGGTTCACTCGAAGAGCCCGCATATCAGGAGCTCTATGCGCGATGGTTCGAGTTCGGCGCGTTTTGCCCGGTCTTCCGCACCCACGGGCACCGCCCGCACAATGAGATGTGGACGTACGACAAGGTCGAGCCTATTCTCGTGACCTATGACAAACTCCGCTATCGCCTGATGCCGTATATCTATTCGCTCGCATGGAAAGTCAGCAGCGAGGATTACACCATCCAGCGCCCGCTCGTCATGGACTGGCGCACCGATCCAAAGACCTGGAACATCGGCGATCAGTTCATGTTTGGTCCGGCCATCCTGGTGAATCCGGTGCTGAAGGCGGATGCGAAACAGCGCAGCGTGTATCTTCCCGCTGCCGCCGCATGGTTCGACTTCTGGTCTGGCAAGTCGCGTCCCGGGGGGCAGGAGATCGAAGCCGATGCGCCGTTGGATCGTATGCCCCTCTTTGTGCGCGCAGGTTCCATCATTCCTATGGGGCCTGAGATTGAATACGCCGCACAAGATCCAGCCGGTCCGATTGAGCTTCGTGTCTATCCTGGCGCCGATGGCACCTTCGATCTGTACGAGGATGCAGGCGACAGTTACGACTATCAGCGCGGGCAGCATTCTGTCATTCCAATTCGTTGGGATAATCAGCGGTCGGTTCTGACCATCGGCGCACGCGAGGGTTCTTTCCCCGGCATGGTTGCCCACCGCACGTTCCGCGTCGTTCTGGTTGGGAGCGGACATGGAGTCGGCCTCGCTGGGCCGAGCGCAGCAAACGCAGAGATCGCCTACGATGGCAAAGAGGTTCAAGCCACCGTCAAGTAACATGCTGCACGACATCCGGCATGATGCCCTTTACATTGGCACCTGCCTCGCAGGTTGAAAGGCATCGGGTCTCATGCTCGCGGTTCGCAGAGGCGACGCTGCAGGCTCGCAAGAAAGTCGACCGCCATGTTCGCCGGAACGACCCGATCGCAGGCTTGAAGGAGAGAAAAAGATGAAGGGGAGTACCGTACACTGCACCTTGCTTGCCGTAGTCGCGTGCTTCGCAACTGGGACAGCAATGGGCCAAGTGGAATCAAAGGCTCAAAGCGCCGCGCCGATCACCGCCAGCATCGATGTGAGGCAGACGGCCGCACCGGTTTCGAACTACGAATTTGGCATGTTCATCGAGCACATCGGCACACTGATCTATCGCAGCCTGTGGGCCGAGATGATCGACGACCGCAAATTCTACTTTCCCATCAACTCGAAGGTGGACGATGAAGCCGCCCATCGTGCAGGTCCTGGGTTCCGTGGCATGCAACTCCGCAAATGGCGTCCGGTCGGTCCAGACGATGTTGTTGTCATGGACGAGAATCATCCCTTCGTCGGCGATCACAGTCCGCGCATCGCGCTCGATTCCTCCGTGCCGCACGGCATCCGGCAATCAGGCCTCTCCCTGGTCAAAGGCAAGACCTACACGGGCCGCATCTACCTGCGCGGAACGCCGGGCAGCAAAGTCCAAGTCGCACTCATCTGGGGAAGCAGCAAGAACGACAGGCAGACCATTTCCTTTGCTGATCTCACCGACGCCTATCGCAAGTTCTCGCTCCACTTCACGGCGCAAGCTGATTCAAGCGACGCGATCCTGGAAATCACGGCGACGGGCAGCGGAAGCTTTCACATCGGCACTGTTTCCTTGATGCCTTCCGACAACGTGCAGGGATTTCGGCCCGATACCATCGCCCTTTTGAAGCAGATT
>JBAUTX010000341.1:0-3522 GCA_049582405.1 Occallatibacter sp.
CCCCGCCCCGGTTACAGGTGGAGTTTAGAACACGAACTTGCCACCGAGTTCGAGCGTACGGGAGTCATACGCGCCGGTGACCTGGCCGAACGTGCCCGCACCCAGGGAGGTGTTGAGGTTGTTCCACTCCGAGTGGTTGAAGGTGTTGAACGATTCAAAGCGAAGCTCGATGTGAGCTGCCTCTTTGATCGCGAAGTTCTTGTAGAGCGAGGTGGTAAAGTCCACGCGGCCGGGGAAGATGATCGAGTCCCTGCCCGCGTTGCCGAAGCCCTGGTTCGGCGCGCCGTCCCAGACCGGGATCGGGAAGCTGAACTGGGTGGTGTCGAAGTACTGGTTGATCTTCTTCAGCTGATGGACCTTGCCATTGACGTTTGGACGGTTGGTGTAGCCGCCGCCCAGACCGATGGAGTCATAGGACATCGAGACGCCGGGGCCCGTGTAGTTGAGAGCGCCCGAGCCCGGCACACCGGTTTCGTCGATTGCCGTGCCAGCGATCACCCAGCCGCCCAGGAGCGAGTGCGTCAAGCCCGAGCTCTTGGCAAAGAAGGGCATGTTGTAGATGTAGTTGATGTTGAGGATCTGACGACGGTCCAGGTTGCCCGATGCTTTGTCGTACTTCGGGTTGAACGGGTTGCTGAGTGCGACCAGGTCCGAGCTGGTGAGATCGATTTCGTGTGACCAGGTGTAGTCCACCTCGCCCGAGAGGCCCCAGCGGTTCTGGATGCGCACACCGGTCTGGAAGCCGTTGTAGTTGCCGTTGGTGGTGTTTTCCTGCTGGCTGATGCCACCCCAGCCCTGGTAGGTGCGATAGAGATTTCCGTTGGGCAGGTTCTGTGGCTGGCCAACGTAGGTTCCGTTGGTGCCGTCGCCCACCGGAGGCACATAGATTCCCGTCCATCCGCCCGTCGAGGTCGGGCAGACGTCGCCGGTTCCCTTCGGACCTGCGCCCGCGTTGTAGTTATTGCCGCCATCACCCGCATCGCAGCGCACTGCCATGTCGGTGTTGAGCGGGTAAGTGTTGATGTTGCGCTGGACGTTCTGGTGCCAGGCCAGGTTGCCGACGTACTGCACCACCCAGACCACGGAGGGCGACAGCTCGCGCTGCACGCCGAGGCTGAACTGGGCGACGGCAGGAGCCGGGTAGCTGTGCGCCAGGCTGGTTTGTCCGGTGACGAAGACCGGCAGGCCGGCAGAGGCTGTGTTGGAGTTGTCGTTCCAGCTCAGGCCGGGGCTGCTGAAGTAGGTGTTGCTGATGCCGGCGTTGTTGGCAAAGGGCGCGTTGGTGGCAGCGTTGTAGATATCGTTGCCCTGCAAGCGCTCGTAGAAGGTTCCGAAGCCGCCGCGGATGACGGTCTTGCCGTCGCCGAAGAGGTCCTCAGAGAAGCCGACGCGAGGCTGCAGCGTCCTGTAGTCGTTGTTCACAAGGCCGCGCGGGAAGCCGTTCTGGCCCGCCAGGCCCTGGCCATTGACGTAGAAGCTGGAGCCGTTGTAGCTGAGCAAGCCCTGCGTGGTGCTGCTGATGAGGTTGCCGTTCCAGACCGGAATCTGGCTCGACAGGAAGTTGGCGGGGTTGAAGTTGGAAACGTCGTTGTTGCGCTCCCATGCGTGCGGCAGGGCATCGTAGCGGAGGCCGAGCTGCAAGCTGAGGCGCGGAGTGACGTGCCAGTTGTCCATCGCATACGCCGAAGGCGTCTGGTTGACGTAGTGGCGGATGGGCGTGGCCTGGAACTGGTTATAGCCGGTGGACAGACCCATGAGCATATCCATGAAGCTGTCGCCCGAGAGCTGCCCGAAGTTGTAGTTGCCCTGCTGCTGGCCGAACAACTGCTGGTTCTTGGTGTAGCGGTTGTAGCTGAAGCCGAACTTCATGGCGTGCTTGCCCTGGGTGTACGAGAGGTCCACGCGGGGCATGTAGTCCTGAGCGGCGTTGTGCCACGGAGCGGAGCCGGTGTCTTCAGCCACGCTGTACGGACCGATGTAGCCGATGCTGGGCAGCGAATTCTTGGTGACTTTGAAGTTGGGCGTCATCGGATTGGCGGCCCAGCCCGAAGGCAGATTTCCGGAAGGGCTGTTGATGATGTTGATGATGTTGCCGTCGTAGTTCATGCTGGCTTCCACCAGCAGGTTCGGGTTGATGGTTCCGCTCAGCTTGATGGCCGCGCTGTAGGCCGGGTTCGACAGGGTGCTGGTGATGGAGTTATAGCTTGCCCAGAGCCAGCCAAGCATGGGCGAGGCGTTGCCCTGCGTCACACTGTCATGGATGAAGTGGCCGAGGATGGCCCACTTGTCATTGAACTTGTGGTCGATGCGGAAGATGTCATCGCGCACATCGATGGCGTTGGCCGGGTCAGCAACGACCTGGTCATTTGCCGTGTTGGTGGGCTTTGGAATGGCCGGGCTGTTGAGGTAGAGCAAACCGTTGTTATCAAACAGCGAATGCGGGATGACCGCGTTGCCGCTTCCATCCACAGCAAAGCCGCCTGCCGTTCCAGGCGCCGCGCCGGGGACGAGGCCCATGGGCGCCAGCACGTTCTGCGCATAGTAGGAATTGGCAGCGACGCTGGGCACCTTGAGGACCGTGCTCTTGGCGAAGGCCGGGGCAACGTAGGACAGATCCTGACCCGCGGTCGGACGGTCTGCATTGTTGAGCGTGTTCTGCACGTTGACGCCGGCGCCGGTGAGAATCTTGCGCCACTCTTCGTTCACGAAGAAGAAGGTCTTTTCCTTATTCGTGTTGTAGACGTGCGGAATGAAGAGCGGACCACCGAGGTTGCCGCCGAAGATGTTGTAGTGGACGTTCAGCTTCTGACCAACAAGGGCCTGAGCCGCGTTGTACGCAGGCGTGCGGTTGAACTCCCACAATGTGCCGTGGTACTTCTGCGTGCCGCTCTTGAGCGAAAGGCTCATGGTGGCGCCGGAGGAGATACCGTAGTCCGGCGGATAGTTGGAGGTCATCATCTGGAATTCGGCGATGGCGTCCTGCGAAGGCATGATCTGCATGCCGCCGGCGCCGCCGCGGTCATCCGACTCGCCACCGTCGATCAGCCAGATGTTGTGGCTCTGGCGAAGGCCGTTGACGCTGATGGAAAAGTTCGATGCCACGGAAGTCGGCGTGTTGCTGGAGGGCAGGGCGGAACTGACGCCAAGGCCCAGTGCAGCAAGAGCCGCAAAGTTGCGGTTTTCGGTAGCCAGCTGCGTGATCTGCTGCGAGCTGACCAGGGTGCTGACGACGTTGGAGTCAACCTGCACGGTCAGTGCGTCGGCCTCGACCGTCACGGTCTGCGCCTCAGCGCCGACGGTGAGCTTGACATCCACGCGGAAGGTCATCGATACGTTTACGACGATGCCCTTCTGCTCATAGGATTGGAAGCCCTTGGCCGTGACTTTGAGGTTGTAGTTGCCAGGGTTCAGACCGCCGATATCGTACAAGCCGGTGTCGCCGCTGACTGTGGTCTTGGTAAATCCGGTGGCCTGGCTGGTGAGCGTCAACGATGCGCCCGGAACCACCGCTCCAGTCTGGTC
>JBAUTX010000342.1:0-11357 GCA_049582405.1 Occallatibacter sp.
CAGCGGGGGGAGACCACGAACCTCCCACGGCGCGTGTCGCACCCTTCTGTCTCAACCCACATCACGCTTGGGCTGCCCTCACCGCCGCAGCCGCCTCCACGTTTGCTTATCCCGTTCGATGCTCCAACCTGCCCATTCCACAGCCCGGATCCCTTGATGGTCCGCGGCGACATGCTGAAAGCACCGCCGTCTCGCCACCCCTTCCCATCGCCTCACGGGCTTGCTGTCCACCGGGCGCCTGCCGCGTCTACAATCTCAGACGAGATGACGAGCCTCTTCGATCTCTACAAAATCGGCGTCGGCCCTTCGAGCTCGCACACCATGGGCCCCATGCGCGCCGCCTGCCGCTTCGCGCGGCAGCTCAAGGAGCGCGGCCTGCTCGATCGTGTGGCCCGAGTACGCGCCGAGCTGTACGGCTCGCTCGCCCTCACCGGCAAAGGCCATGCCACCGACCGCGCCGTGCTCCTCGGCCTCGCCGGTCACGAGCCCGCCACCATCGATCCCGCCGCCATCGAATCCACCGTTCTGGCCATTCGCGAGTCGCACGCGCTGCCCCTCGCCGGGGTCCATGCCATTCCCTTTGCCGAAGAGGCCGACCTGCTCTTCGATCGCGATACGATGTTTCCTCCCGGCGCAAAGACGCAGCATCCCAACGGCCTCCGCCTCACAGCCTACGACTCCTCCAGCGCCATCCTCGATACGCGCACCTTTTTCTCCATCGGCGGCGGATTCATCACAGAGGACGGCGTCGATGCATCCAAGGAAAAACCGCCCACGCCTGTCCCGTTCCCCTTTCACACCGCAGCGGAACTCCTCGCTTCAGCCCGCGCCAACGAGCTCTCCATCAGCCAGCTCATGCTCGAAAACGAATGCGCGCTCGTCCCGCGCGATCACCCGCAGTCGCCCGTCGAGCAGGTGCGCGCCGGCATTGACCGCCTCTGGCAGGCCATGCAGGATTGCGTCCAGCGCGGCATCGCCGCCGAAGGCATTCTGCCCGGCGGCCTCAACGTCCGCCGCCGCGCGCACCGCCTCGCCGAGCGCCTCCACGAAAAAGAAGCCACCGGCCTGCGTGGCGATCCGCTCGCCCCGCTCGACTGGGTCACCGTCTACGCCATGGCCGTCAATGAAGAGAACGCCGCCGGCGGTCGCGTCGTCACCGCGCCCACCAACGGCGCCTCCGGTGTCGTCCCTGCTGTGCTCCACTACTACGACCGCTTCGCGCCCGACCCCGATTACGAAGGCATCCTGTGCTTCTTCCTGACATCGGCTGCCATCGGCATTCTCTACAAGGAGAACGCATCCATCAGCGGCGCGGAGGTCGGCTGTCAGGGCGAGGTCGGCGTCGCCTGTTCCATGGCCGCCGGCGGACTCGTCGCAGCGCTCGGCGGCACCAACGGCCAGATCGAGCACGCCGCCGAAATCGCCATGGAACACAATCTCGGCATGACCTGCGATCCCATCGGCGGCCTCGTCCAGATTCCCTGCATCGAGCGCAACGCCATGGGCGCTGCCAAAGCAGTGCACGCCGCGCGCATCGCGCTCAGTGAGTCTGAGGAGCACAAGGTCTCGCTCGATCAGGTCATCCGCACCATGTATCTCACCGGCCTCGACATGCAGTCGCGCTATAAAGAGACGAGCCTCGCCGGCCTCGCGCTCAATGTCATCGCCTGTTAAATGGAGCCGGAGTTTCACGATTCAATCTGTGCGGGGGAGAAAGAAATGGAACCGACACAAGACGCGACCAATCCGCAACTGCCAGTCCGGCCTCCCGCAGACGTCGTGACGCCTGCGCAGTCGTCTGCCATGCCGGCGCTCGCTCCCGTGTGGCACACCGTTCTGCTCATGGTGCTCATCGCCGGAATCTCCATCGCCGGCTCCCTGCGCGTTGCGCACGCGCAAGAGGTGCACAACCGCATCGCCACCTATGCCGCCACGGGCGTGATGGAACTCCTCATGCTCGCATGGGTCGTCTGGGGCCTGCGCTTGAAGCGGGTTCCCCTCAGCATGCTCTTTGGGCATCTGCGTGGCGGCGCGAACTCCCTTTTCAGAGATCTCGGCGTCGCGCTCGTCTTCTGGGCAGGCGCACTCGCCGTGCTCGGTACCGTTGGCATGGTATGGTCCGGCGTCGAAGCGCTGGTCACGCACGGCGCAGCTCCATGGCATGTGGGCGGCGCCACCGCGCTCACTCCGGCAAAGAGCGAAGCCGCGCGCGCATTGATGCAGATTGCGCCTTCCAACCTGCGCGAAGCCGCTGCATGGGCGCTGCTCTGCCTGGTCGTCGGCATCGTGGAAGAGTCCGTCTTCCGCGGCTATTTCCAGGGCCAGTTCATCGCATGGGCGCGTGGCAACGTGGTCGTCGGCGTTGCATTCTCCGCCGTACTGTTCGGCGCCGCGCATGGATATCAGGGCCTGCGCAACATGGCTCTGCTTGTCGTCTTCGGCGTTCTCTTCAGTCTGCTGTCGCTCTTTCGTCGCAGTCTTAGGCCCTGCATGTTCGCGCATAGTTGGCACGATCTCATCGCCGGACTCACGCTCGGCATGCTCAAGTCCCATCACATCCTCTAGCGGAATCGCGGAGTGAGTCCTTCTTCTTCGGAAAAATTGTTGCCACTTTTTCCACTCACCCTACGTTTTTTTCTTGACACTGAGCATTCGTGAATCTATACATTCCTCAACTGCAATTCAAATTGCAGGATCGATGCAACCCATCGAAAAGGGAGAATAGGCAAATGGCAACTAAGAAAGCAGCCAAGAAGGCACCCGCGAAGAAGGCCGCGAAGAAAGCCGCGAAGAAGAAGTAACGGGTCAACCAACCAAAAGGCAACACTTCGGGGGACGCACAAAGCGTCCCCCGAAGTGTTTTTGCGTCCTGTGCGCGCGCGCACTGATAAACACTGGCTGAAATCAGTACACTGGAAGCCGGATTGGGTACGGAGAACGACCATGACACGCCGCCGCTGGATCGCTGAACACTGGGATGAAGCCACCGCCACTCTCACCGGAACACAGGCCGAGCACATGGCTCGCGTGCTCCGCGCCGAGCCCGGCATCGAGGCCGATGTCGTCGCCGGCGGGCACGTCTTTCACGCCGTCGTTGCAGCAGTCACACCCAGCGAGGTCCGCTTCAATCTCATCGCCGAGGTCGAATCCGAACCCGCTCTGCCCATAACTTTGGTCATGGCCGTATACAAGTTCGATCACATGGAGTGGGCCATTGAAAAAGCCACCGAGCTTGGCGTCGCCGTCATCGCGCCCGTCATCGCGCGCCGCACCGAAAAGCATCTCGCCCTGGCCGCGGAGAAGCGCGTCGAACGCTGGCGCCGCATCGCGCATGAGGCTGCGCAGCAGTCGCGCCGCTCCGATGTCCCGCTCATTCACGACCCCGCCCCGCTCTCCGTGCGCGCAGCCGCAGCGCCCGACGGCGCGCGCCTCGTCCTCGCTGAGCAGGAGCGCTCCACCACCTTGCGCCGCACGCTCGAGGAGATCATGGCATCGGCAAACGATGAGATGCCTTCGTTCGAGTTCGCCATCGGGCCTGAAGGCGGATGGGCGCCGAATGAGGAGGCACTCTTCGACGCCAACGGATGGCGCGCCGTCTCCCTTGGCCCGCGCATCCTCCGCGCAGAAACCGCGGCCATCGCGGCTCTTTCCGTTGTTTCGTCGTTTCTTGAGTAAGACTGCGTTCTGCCCAGGCGTTTGCGCGGCGGCGCGGCCCTTACAACGAAACGCCGCGCTTCCACGGAATGAAGTCGTTCTGCCCCAGCAGCTCCGCCTTCGTCTGCCGTGTGCCGCTTGCCACTTCAACGCACAGCTCCATCAGTTGCGCCGCGCACTGCGGAATCGTCGTCTCTCCCGTCACAATCCCGCCCGCGTCAAAGTCGATGATGTCGCCCATCCGCTCGGCCAGCGCCGTATTGCTTGAGATCTTCACCACCGGCGCAATCGGATTCCCCGTCGGCGTTCCCAGTCCCGTCGTAAACAGCACCAGGTTCGCGCCCGCGCCCGTTTGCGCCGTCACCGCTTCCACGTCATTGCCCGGCGTGCACAGCAGGTTCAGCCCCGGCGTCGTCGCATACTCCGGAAAGTCCAGCACCGCGTTCACCGGCGAAACCCCGCCCTTGCGCGCCGCGCCCGCCGACTTGATCGCATCCGTAATCAGCCCATCCTCAATGTTGCCGGGCGAAGGGTTCATCTCAAATCCCGACTGGACCGCCCGCGCCCGCGCCGCGTATGCCTGCATCAGGTCATAGAAGCGCTGCGCCTCTGCATCGGTCGCGCAGCGATTGATCAGTTCCTGCTCCACGCCGTGCAGTTCCGGAAACTCGCTCAGCAGCGTCCTGCCGCCCAGGCCCACAAGAATGTCTGAGAGATACCCGATCATCGGATTCGCCGAGATCCCGCTGAACCCGTCCGAACCGCCGCACTTCAATCCCACCGTCAGCGCCGGCAGCGGAGCCGGAGCGCGCGTTGCGCGGTTGGCCACCTCCAGCGCGGCAAACGTTTCATCCAGCGCGCGCGCCATCAGCGTCGATTCGCGCCCTGTCTTCTGCTGATCGAAGATCAGCACCGGCTTCCGCATCTCCGGATCGCGCTTCCGCAGCTCGTCCATCAGCATCGAGGCCTGCGCATTCTGGCATCCCAGGCTCAGCACCGTCGCACCCGCCACGTTGGGGTGGTGAATATACCCGGCCAGCAGCCCGCACAGTGCCTGCGCATCCTGCCGCGTCCCGCCGCATCCGCCCTGGTGCGTCAGGAATCGAATCCCGTCCACATGCGGAAACACGCGCTCTGCCCGCTTTGCTTCGGTCACCGCACGCGCATCCTCGCCGCTCCTGTGCCGTCCCACCAGCTCGCGCACGTGTTGGCGATAGCGGTCTGTCGCTTTGCCGTAGCCCAGCTCTTCTTCCAGCGCGTCCCTCATCTGCTCCACGTTGCGGTTCTCGCAAAAGACCAGCGGCAGCACAAGCCAGTAGTTCCGCGTGCCCACCTGCCCGTCCGCGCGGTGGTAGCCCATAAACGTGCGTCCCGCCCACGGTGAAGCATCGGGCAGGTGATACGTCACCGGATGCCGCGTGGCCGTGTACGCTTCCGTGCGATGCCGCACGTTGCCCTGCGTCAGCCGCGCGCCGCGCACGATTGGCGCCGTCGCTTCGCCCACCACCATGCCGTACAGGCGAATCACCTCGCCGGCCGCAAGATCCACCAGCGCAACCTTGTGTTTCGCCGGGACCGCCTCAGCCACGCGCAATGGGTTTGCGCCATAGTTCACTTCACTTCCCGCTGCCAGCGGCGTCAACGCCACCGCAACGTTGTCCCGCGGATCGATCTGCAGCACGCTCTCCGCCATGCCACTCCTTCGCAACCCAGCATGGGTGGTCCAACCACCCCTGCCCAGCATACAACCAACCGTCGGGGCCCCACATCGCGCAGCCCGCACACCACGCCGTATCATCAATCTTTCATCCATCTTCTCCATGCAGGAGTCGCTCTCATGAAGGCCATCGTTCTTCAAGCTCCCGGTCAGGCTGCCATCCAATCCGTTCCCGAACCCGCACCCGCCACCGCGAACGACATCCTCCTGCGCGTCCACAAAGTCGGCCTCTGCGGCAGCGATCTCAACTCCTACCGTGGCCGCAATCCGCTCATCACCTTCCCGCGCATTCCCGGTCACGAAGTCGCCGCCACTGTCGTTGAGGCCAATCCCGCCCATCCGCAGTGGTCTGCCGGCATGGAAGTCACCCTCTCGCCTTACTCCAACTGCGGCCACTGCCCCGCCTGCCTGCGTGGCCGCGCCAACGCCTGCCAGTTCAATCAGACCCTCGGCGTGCAGCGTGACGGCGCACTCACCGAGTACATCACCGTCCCAGCATCGCGCCTTTACAGCGCCAGCCTCAGCCTCAAGGAACTCTGTCTCGTCGAGCCGCTCACCGTCGGCTTCCACGCCGCCGCTCGCGGTCGCGTCGCGCCAGAGGATACCGTCGTCATCATCGGCTGTGGCGGCGTCGGTCTCGGCGCCGTCGCCGGCGCAGCCTTTCGCGGAGCCACCGTCATCGGTGTCGATCTCGATGACGCAAAGCTCGCCACCGCGCAGAAAGCCGGAGCCGTTTACCTCATCAACACCGCCCGTGAAGATCTCCATGCGCGTCTCGCCGAGCTCACCAGCGGCCGCGGGCCCGACGTCATCATCGAGGCCATCGGCCTCCCGCACACCTTCCGCGCCGCCGTCGAAGAAGTCGCCTTCACCGGCCGCGTCGTCTACATCGGCTATGCCAAGGAGCACGTCGCTTACGAAACGCGCCTCTTCGTGCAAAAGGAGCTCGACATCCTCGGCTCGCGCAATGCGCAGCCCGAGGACTTCCGCGCTGTCATCCGCATGTTGGAAGAGCGCCGCTTCCCCGTTGAAGACGCCGTCACCCACACGGTTCCCATCCAGGAAGCGCCCGCCATCTTCGCCGCATGGGATCGCGACCCGGCGCACTTCACCAAAATCATGATCGACGTCAGCTAAGGAATCTCACCCAGCCGCCCACGTGGGTGCCCCATTCAAGGTCTCCACGCAAGTGGAGACCTTGGGTGGGAGAGCACAAACCTGGATCGAGATGGAGCCGTCTGCCAGCCGCCTGGTGCCTCCGGTCTCACTTTCGAGACCGGGGAGATCACGAACTCATCCCATCACCCGCACCCTACACATGCGCAAACCGCAGCAGCACGCCAGCCAGCACGCCGCCCACCAGCGGCCCCGCCACCGGAATCGCCGCGTAGCTCCAGTTCGATCCGCCCTTGCCGGGAATCGGCGCCAGCGCATGCACCAGTCGCGGCCCCAGGTCGCGCGCTGGATTGATCGCATATCCCGTCGTGCCGCCCAGCGAAAGCCCGATGCCCCACACCAGGCTCGCCACCAGCCACTGCCCCACGCCCGCCGCCGGTCCCGTCGCCGACACGCCATGCGACCCGATCGCGCCAGCCACCACCACCAGCACCATCGTCCCAATCACTTCGCCCAGAAAATTGAACAGCGGACTCTGAACCGCGCCATTCGTGCAAAAGATACCCAGCTTCGCTGCCGCGTCCGGTGTCTCCTTCCAGTGCGCGCCGTAGTGCACCACCGTCAGCGCCGCGCCGCCCATCGCGCCCACCAGTTGCGCGCTCCACAGCCACACCAGTTGCGCGTAGTTGCCGCTCGTCACCGCGCCCGCCAGCGTAATCGCCGGGTTCAGGTTCGCTCCCGGACTCCCAAACGCCTGCGCCACCAGCACGCCGCACAGCACCGCCAGCGCCCAGCCCGTCGTCACCACCATCCAGCCCGCATCCGCGGCATACGACTTCCGCAGCGCGACGCCCGCGCACACACCATTGCCCAGCAGCACCAGCACCAGCGTGCCCATCATCTCGCCCAACCACATCGAATGCATCCAAGCTCCCTTTGCCTGCGTTCCGCCCCGGTGCTGTCAAGCACCGGTCTGCAATCCGAAATGCAATGCGTAGAACGTTGGCATTCTCACCGACGCGGCCACGCGCCGCCAAGCTGTCAACCCCCCGCCACCGTTCCACAGAACCCAAACCATTGAAAACACGGCGCAAAAAACTTCCGCCGGTTTTGCATGTTCATTCTCGCACTTCGCTATCCTTAAATCATTCCAGAAAGTGAAGCAGAAACAGGAGGAGCACGCGTCGCTCTTCCAATTCTTTTCGGACTCCGGCCGCGGACACCGTGCCGCCGAAAAGAGGTCGCATGCAAACGTGCGGATCGTGGCTCCGGTGCGGAGCCGCCTGCAACCGGTCCGCGCAACAAAGGCACAACCGCGGAAGGCTGTCCAGGATGGACGGACAGAACATGGCAACGCAAAAGAACGTCGTGGCGATCAACGCGCCGCGCAATCAGGAAACAGAAGCAGAGTCCACCGTAGGCACAGGCGCGGAGCAGATGCGCATCGCCGCGGATATCGTTCTGCGCGAGAAGAGTCTTGACCTCGCAGTGGCGCTGGCAAAGAGCGGCCTTGAGGGCCACATCCAGTGCGCAAGGTTCCTCTATGATCTCGCCGAGCGCTACGGTACCTCTGTACAGCAGCAGACCGGGGAGCCACCGCGCAGCCTCGCCACCGAATGGGCGGCCGAGGCGGAGTGGAAAGATCCCGGCAACAAAGAATCGGCGGAGAACGCCGCGGAGAGTCGCGAGCCCCAGGGCTGAGCAGCGCTTCCTGCGGGTCTTCGCTACGCGTCAAACAGCAACAGGAACCGATCGACACCAGGGGGCCATCCCGCGCTCGCTGCAAGGCAGAATCATCCTGCCACGCAGCCGATGCGGGGTGGCCTCTTGGATTTTTATCGCAGAAGGAAGACTCCGATGAAGCTCACGAAACTCGATTGGATGCGCGCCGCCCGTTGGATGGCAGGCACTTTGCTCGGCTTGGCCTGCGCCTGGCTGGCCTGCGCGCAGGGCGTCACCACCACCACCGTGCAGGGCACCGTCTATCTTGCTAACGGTCAACCCGGCTCCGGCACCGTGCTCGTCAGTTGGCCTTCTTTCACCACGGCCAACGGCTCTCTGGTCGCCGCCGGCAAAACCACGGCCACCATTGCCGCAGACGGCTTCCTCAGCATCAATCTCGCACCCAATCTCAGCTCCACGCCGGCGGGCCTCTTCTACACGGCGGTCTTTCAAATGAGTGACGGCTCCACCAGCACGCAATACTGGGTCGTGCCTGCTGCCTCGCCGGCCACGCTCGCCGCCGTGCAGTCGCAGCTCATGCCCGCCGTGCAGGCCGTGCAGGCCGTCAACAAGGCCTACGTCGATCAGGCCATACAGTCCATCACCTCCGGCACGCTCTCGCCAACGGGCGGCACGCTCACCGGTCCGCTCTATCTCAGCGGCGATCCCACGCAATCCCTCCAGGCCGCAGACAAGCATTACGTCGACGCCAGCGTCAGCCTCGCGCTCCCCCTCACCGGCGGCACGCTCACCGGCCCCGTCACTGCCACGCAAATCGGCGCAGCCATTCAGGTCGATCAAATGCCCGGCGCGGACTTCGGCGCCAAGCTCCAGGCCTGCCTTGCCAACATCAGCACCACCTATGGCGGCACCTGCGACGCACGCAACTTCTCCGGCGCGCTCTCCATGGGTTCGAGTGTCACCCTCTCCACCGCCAACACCACCATCCTCCTGCCCTGCGCCACCATCAATACGGCCAGTCAAATCCTCATCCCCGCAGGCACGCGCAACGTCACGCTCCACGGTTGCTCGCTGCGCGGCTCCAGCGCCGCCAGCGGCACACTCGGCGGCACCGTCTTCGCCTACACAGGCTCCGCCGCCATCGTTCAAATCGGCGACCCCACCTACGCCACGGACACGCAGGGCTTCCATCTCGACAATGCCGTCCTCAACACCACCGCCTCCGCCAGCGCCACCGCGCAGGGCCTCGTCGCCGACCGCACGCAGGAGCTCGACCTCCAGAGCCTTTACTTCCAGGGCAACTCCAATCAGACCGGCATGACCCTCGACGGCACAGGCAACTACACCGGCGGCACGTTCTACGACGTTGCCTTCACCGGCTTTCTCACTGCTGTCAACGCCATCGGCCACCAGGTCAGCAATCCCGCCACCACCGACTGGCTCAACGCCAGCACCTTCGTCCGCCTTCACATCGACTGCCCCACCTCCGGGGGCAATCCCATCAGCGGCACCACCGGCATCAATCTCGCGCAGGGCGACGGCAACACCTTCACCGGCGGCGATGTCGAAGGCTGCTCCACCGCGCTGCACCTCGGGCCCAACGCGCAGAACAACACCATCCTCGGCCTGCGCAATGAGAACTCCACCAGCCAGGTCATCGCCGACGCCGGCAGCGCCTACAACAGTTGGATCACCGGCGGCACCCTGTTCACCGGCAAGCTCGCCGACAACGGCACACGCAACAGCTTCCTTGACACCTTCCATCGCAGCTTCAACGGCCTCACCGGCGACTGGTACGGTTCGCAGCAGGATGCCACCGTCACCAATCACTTCCGTCTCGGCACCGGCGCGGGCAACGAGCGCGGCCTCTACAACCGCTATCAGACTGACTACGGCTATCGCTGGACCACCGGCCTCAGCGATGCCACCGCAGGCGAGCAGTTCTATCAGATCCTCGACGAACTGAACAACGTCTATCGCCTCTCCATCGGCCAGTACAACAACGGCCAGTCCAGCACCAATAACCAGACGGTCATCAACGCCGCGGGCACCGGCGCCGTCGTTCTCAACGGCTCCAGCAACTCCGGCACCGGGGGCGTCGTCTTCGGCTCCGGCGGAGCCAGCGAAACCACCGTCGCCACCATCAGCAACACCGGCAACGCGCAATTCAATGGCACGCTGCAGGTCGCAGGCCCCTCCACATTCAGCGCATCAACGACGGTCCACAACGCCGCCGACGCCGAGGTCGACGCCTTCCTCTGGGCCGGCCTCACCGCCGAGCAAAAGGAGTCCTTCATCTACAAGGACCACACCGGCGCCAGCCAGTGGTACATGGTCAAAGATGCAAGCAACAACTGGGCGCTCAACTCCGCCACCGGCGGACTCGACAGCTTCAAGGCCTACCAGAGCACCAACTCCGGCGACACCTACATCAACGCCGCCAATGCAACCGGCCACATTCGCCTCAACTTTGAAGCCGGCTCTGGCGCGGAAACGGACATCTACTCCGGCTCCAGCTCCAGCCTCGTCGCTGCGTTTCTCGGCGCCACCGCCATCAAGTTTCCTGGCCTCGCCGCGGCCAGCGGACACAACTGCCTTCAGATTGACAGCTCCGGTTACATCACCAGCACCGGCGCGGCCTGCGGTTCAGGCGGCACTTCGGGCACGGTCAACGGCGGCACTGCAGGGCAGATTGCTTTCTACAACACCACCGGCACAGCCGTCAGCGGTGTCAGCGCCGTTCCCGTCAGCGCAGGCGGCACCGGCGCCACCACGGCAGCCGCAGCTCTCGCCGCACTCGGTGGCGCTTCGCTCTCCAGTTCCAGCGCGCAAAGCTTCGCCGGACCCGTCACACTTCCCTCCGTTACCGCCAGTGTCAACAAGGTGCTGCTCGTCACCGCGCCGCCCTTCAATGCCAAATGCGACGGCGCCACGGATGACACCGCGGCAATTCAGGCCGCCTTCAATGCTGCAGCGGCGAACAGCGAGTCTGTCGAATTTCCGGCTGGCAAATGCAAGACCGGCGCGATTGATTTGAGCGGCGGCAAGGCGACGAACACCCCTGTGTCCTTCTTCGGACAAGGCTGGGGCGTGTCAATTGTCACGGGCCTTCCCGGCCAGGATGTCTTCTACTGGCCTGATGCCCAGGCCCTCACTGCATCCTCCTTCACCATCCGCGACCTCACCA
>JBAUTX010000343.1:0-7382 GCA_049582405.1 Occallatibacter sp.
CGTCGAACACCCCGGTGTCGAGCAGCTCGTACTCGAGCTCCTCGCGTGAGCGCTTGCCGTTGGTCTCGACCAGGTCGCGGTACGGAAACTCGCGCTGCGGGTACTTGTACAGGTACTTCATGTACGAATGCGTCGGCGTGCTGTCGAGATAGAAGTAGTATTCCTTGACATCTTCGCCGTGATTGCCCTCGCTGTTCGTGAGGCCGAAGAGCCGCTCCTTCAAGATTGGGTCGCGGCCGTTCCACAAGGCCAATGCAAAACAAAGCTGTTGTTTGTCGTCGGAAATTCCTGCCAGTCCATCCTCACCCCAGCGGTACGCACGCGAACGCGCATCATCATGAGAGAAGTAATTCCAGGCGTCTCCATCGGCGCTGTAGTCCTCGAGCACCGTACCCCACTGCCTTTCGCTAAGGTATGGACCCCACTTCTTCCACGGCACACCTTCTTCGCGCGCAATATTCAATCGCTTCTGCTCGGCGACCTCAACGTAAGTCGGTGGCGATTGATCCTTCTCCGCGGCGGTCACTGCGTTCACTCCCTTTCGATGTTGCTTACCTGCACTGCATCCCATTCCCCAGGACCCTAAGGTTGGTCACCCCGTTACTATAGGTCTGCTCCGACTATTTGTTTAGTGGCGGTGGATACTGTGCGAGCATTTTCATAGTCTTTTTGTGAACCATGGCTATATCTTTTCCGTCTTCCCCGCCACTTCATTGTGAGCAACACCCCACCAAAGGGCCTTCTTCGTTTGCGGGTCCACAAGTTCTATCACTAAGGTGCCCTCGTTCACTGGACCCTTGGCAAAACCCTGAATCGTGTATTCGACGGTGCTGCCGGCGTCATAGGAAATGAGGAGGCTAGGATTTGCCGTGATATCCACCTTCTGCAATCCCTTCGCCTGCAAGGCAGCGTCGAGGTCGTCGATGTGACGCTGATTCCAAACCTGGTCAGGATTTTGCTGGTGTGTGATTCCCCAGGCATACGTCTTGAACTTGGAAAAGTCGGTTCCGTGCACCCAGTTCACCTTCACGTCAGAAGCTGCGTACGGCTCGACGACCTGACCCACGGAGGCCAAAGACAAGAAACTGATGATACTTGCCAATAAAGTCATGTAATGAATTCTCACTGTCTTCTCCAATCGCTTCGATCTATCTCTTGATCGCTGACGTGTGTCTAGGTGCGCTTCACGCTTCCGAATATTCCTCTGGTGTCTCCGTCTCGCCGCTTCATTTGTGCTTCCGGCGCTTGACACGTAACTCGACCAGCGAGCGAGCCAAGGAAGCATTGACGGAGGCTACTTCTTCGTCAGAGAGTTTTTCCTTCAGTCGGGCCTCGGCGCGTTGCCGGGCTTCTTCGGCTTTGGCTTCGTCAATCTTGTCGGCCTGAACCGCCAGGTCGGTGAGGATGGAAACGCGAGAGGCTGTAACTTCGATAAGCCCACCGCCTGCGGCGAAGAACGTGTCGCGACCGTCTTTTTGCACGATGATTTCGCCCGGCACCATCTGTGTCATCAGGGGCACGTGTTGTGGGTACACACCGAACTGGCCAGCCACGCCCGGCAGAGTGACCAGTTCCACGTCCTCGGAGTATGCCGGGCCTTCCGCAGTGATGATCTCAAGTTTTAATGTGTTGGCCATGACTTAGCTCGGTTTGACCTCGTCAATCCCGCCCTTCATGTAGAAATCACCCTCTGCAACGGCGTCGTGCTTGCCCTCGAGAATCTCCTTGAAGCCGCGCAGAGTTTCGGCCACGGGTACTTGCTTGCCTTCCAACCCGGAGAACACGGCAGCGACGCTGAAGGGTTGGCTCAGGAAGCGTTGAATCTTGCGGGCGCGTAACACTGTGATCTTGTCTTCGGGTGCCAGTTCGTCCATCCCAAGGATGGAGATAATGTCTTGCAGATCCTTGTAGCGCTGTAGTACGCCCTGCACGCCGCGCGCGATGTCGTAGTGTTCCTGGCCGACAATTTCCGGAGCGAGCGCCCGGGATGTCGAGGCAAGCGGATCAACCGCCGGGTAGATTCCCAACTCGGCAATCGACCGATCCAAAACGAGGGTCGCATCCAAGTGAGCGAACGTGGTGGCTGGTGCCGGATCGGTCAGATCGTCGGCCGGCACGTATACCGCCTGGAACGACGTGATCGAGCCCGTCTTGGTCGAAGTAATACGCTCCTGAAGTGTGCCCATTTCAGCGGCCAGGGTTGGCTGGTAACCGACCGCGCTGGCAGTGCGACCGAGCAAGGCTGACACCTCCGAACCGGCCTGAGAAAACCGAAAGATATTGTCGATAAACAGCAGTACGTCCTGATTCTTTTCGTCGCGGAAATATTCGGTCATGGCGAGGGCGGACAAGGCGACGCGGAGGCGGGCGCCAGGTGGTTCGTTCATCTGCCCGTACACGAGAGCAATCTTCGACGCGCCGAGATCGTCCTGCTTAAGGACGCCCGAATCCGACATGTCATGGTAGAGATCGTTGCCTTCCCGGGTGCGCTCGCCAACGCCGGCAAACACAGACACGCCGCCATGGAGCTTGGCAATGTTGTGGATCAGTTCCATGATGACGACTGTCTTGCCCACGCCGGCACCGCCGAACGCTCCCACCTTCCCGCCTTTTAAGAAGGGACATATCAAGTCGATGACCTTGATACCGGTGGTGAGTACCTCCGCCGAGGTCGATTGGTCCACGAGCTTGGGCGACGGGCGATGGATCGGATAATATTTCTCTGCCGTGACCGGCCCGCGTTCGTCAACCGGGTTGCCGCACACGTCGAATATCCGGCCCATTACCCCGTCCCCGACTGGCACAGAAATAGGCGCGCCGGTGTCGATGACTTCGTAGCCGCGTTTCAGACCGTCGGTGTTAGACATGGAGACGGCCCTGACCCAGTTGTCACCGAGGTGCTGCTGCACTTCGAGGGTCAGTTTGACCGTCTCGTCCTCTCGCGTAAATTCGACGGTCAACGCGTTGTAAATGCCTGGCAGGTTTTCCGTGAATTCGACATCCACGACCGGACCGACGAGTTGAACAATTTTGCCCTTATTCATTCTGTATCCT
Organism: Occallatibacter sp.; assembly: GCA_049582405.1. Lineage (GTDB taxonomy): Bacteria > Acidobacteriota > Terriglobia > Terriglobales > Acidobacteriaceae > Telmatobacter. The sequence goes on from JBAUTX010000343.1 coordinate 3,055, forward strand.
TCCGTTACTCATTGCCGAGCTGGCCGCCCGCAATTTCGAGCAGTTCCTTAGTGATATTGCCCTGCCGCAGTGTGTTGTATTCGAGGGTCAAATCGTTGATCAGGCTGGTGGCATTGTCTGTGGCATTCTTCATAGCCACCATACGGGCACTTTGTTCACTGGCCTTGGCTTCCAACATAGCCCGGTAGATGTAAATGCTGAGATAGCGTTCCAGGAGATACGAGAGAATCGCTTCCGGACTTGGTTCAAAGACGATCTCGGAGGTTTGGGAAGCCAAGTCCGCTTCAGATTCCGCACCAGGAATCTGAAGTCCCTTGATTTCGCCAACCGGCAGAAAATCCAATGCAGCGGTGCGCTGGATCATCGTGTTTACAAATACCGTCGCGACGACCTTAACTTCATCCACGTCGCCCTTCAGGAAGAGGTCGCGAGCAAATTTTGCAATCGGCCTGGCATCGGAGAATCGCACTGAGTCCGTGAATGCAAACTCCGCCGCCAACTGCCGACGGGTGCGGACGACGAACTGCGAAGCCCGCTTTCCAGCCGCGATGAACACGGTCGTCGCCGGATCAAACTCCGCAGCCACACGGAACAGGTTGGTGTTGAGAGAACCGCATAACCCCTTGTCGGTTCCGATCAGGATCACCGCGCGCTTGCGAACCGCACGGACTTCCAGCAGCGGATGATTGAATTCTCGGAGGCGAGTCGTGGCATGGCGCTGGATGCGATACAGCAGTTGCGAGAACGGCCGTGTCATCACCGCGCTCTGTTGCGCCTTACGCATCTTCGATGCCGCCACCATCTCCATCGCGCGGGTGATCTGCGCGGTGGTGGTGATCGACTTGATGCGTCTGCGAAGTTCACGTGGGCTAAGCATATTTCACCGCTCTGCGCTCATTTCCAGGTCTGCTTGAATTCGTCGGCGGCCGTCTTCAAATCAGCCTTCAAGGGGTCGCTGATCGCTTTTTCATTTCTGATCCGGGCGAGCAATTCACCTTTGCGGGTGATGAAATATTCCGTCAACTTGTTCTGGAACTCCTTGACCCGCGCTACCGGCACTTCATCCAGGTAACCGTTCTGTGCGGCCCAGATCACGAGCACCTGGACCTCGACCGGAATCGGGTTGTACTGACCTTGCTTAAAAATTTCCATGATGCGTTTACCGCGTTCGATTTGCGCCTGCGTCTTGGCATCGAGGTCAGAACCGAACTGCGCAAACGCAACCAGTTCCCGGAACTGAGCAAGCTCGCCCTTGAGATGTCCCGCCACTTGTTTCATGGCCTTGGGTTGCGCCGCTGAGCCGACGCGTGAGACCGAGATGCCAATGTTGATCGCTGGCCGCTGACCCTGATAGAACAAATCGGTTTCCAGAAAGATTTGCCCGTCGGTAATCGAAATAGCGTTGGTCGGGATGTAGGCCGAAACGTCACCAGCCTGGGTTTCGATGATGGGCAACGCTGTGAGCGAACCGTTGCCATACTTCTCGCCGACCCGCGCCGCGCGTTCGAGCAATCGGCTGTGCAGGTAAAACACATCGCCTGGAAACGCCTCGCGACCTGACGGCCGCTTCAACAGGAGTGATACCTGTCGGTAAGCCACCGCCTGCTTGGACAGGTCGTCGTAAACAATTAGCGCGTCCATGCCGTTATCCATGAACCACTCGCCCATCGCTGCGCCGGCAAATGGCGAGAGATACTGGTTGGCGGCGGACTCAGAGGCCGGGGCCGCCACAATAATCGTGTATGGCATCGCGCCAGCCGCTTCGAGGGCCCCAATAAACCGCGCGATGGTCGACTCCTTCTGGCCAATCGCGACGTAGATGCAGTACAGCGGCCGGTAGTCCTTGTCGCCGGCCTCCTCGGCGGCTTTATTAAGCCGGGCCTGGCTGATGATGGCGTCGATGCAGATTGTTGTCTTACCGGTCGCGCGGTCGCCGATGATCAATTCGCGTTGGCCGCGGCCAATCGGAATCATCGCGTCAATCGCCATGGTCCCTGTCTGTACTGGCTGGTCGACCGGACGCCGGCGGATGATCCCAGGAGCGGTCTTCTCCACCGGATAGGTCTTGTCGAATTGGATGGGCCCTTTACCATCGACAGGTTCACCCAATACGTTCACGACTCGACCCAATAGGCCCTTGCCCACAGGCACTCGCAAAACTTTGCCGGTGGTGCGGACTTCGTCGCCCTGTTGGAGTTTGGTGTAGTCTCCGAGAACGACGACGCCGACTTCGGTTGCGTCGAGATTCAACGCCAGACCGGTAATGCCATGTCCGAGGTCGATCATCTCGTTGAGCATGGCGTCGGTGAGGCCATCGATCTTCGCGATGCCGTCGCCCACTTCGCGGATGATGCCCACGTTTTGTTTCGCAATCGGCTTTGCGCCCGCAATTTGTGCTTCAAGTTCTTCTATCAGCTTTGCCATGGTTACCTTCGATCAAAAGCTCTTTGCCAATGCTTGCAGCCTGGCCCGCACACTGCCGTCATAGACATCGCAACCCACCTGGATTCGCATCCCGCCAATCAACTCCGGGTTCTCTACGAATGCTGTGGTCAACCCCCGCCCGTAGTGCTGCGTCACGCCATTTTGGACGGCAGTCCGCAAATCGTCTGGCAATGGGGTGGCGCTCTCGATGGCGGCCGTATGCTCGGCGTAGTCGAGTTTCACCAGTCTCAGAAAATAAGCGAGGATGGTTTGGCACTCTCGTTCACCCGTGACGATTACGCGGTCTACGACTTGCCGAACGCGGTTCTCGTCGAGTAAGCCATCCACCAAACAGAGACGGTACAGTTGCTTGGCCTCGCGTTTTTCTTTCTTGGTGATCTTCATCGTTATGCCATCATCTGTTTCGAAGTTTCCTCGGCAAGACGTCGCTGGTCTTCCGTGGTCAGAATCTTCCCTGTGATCGTGGTCGTTGCCTGCACAACCAACCTGCCGACCTCGCGTTTGAGTTCTGCGAGCATTTGGTCGTGGTCCCGCGCGGCAGCTTCGCGCGCATTGGCCATAATTTGTTCTGCTGTGGCAATCGCTTTCGTGGTTTCCTCTTGTTGCACACGGGCCGCCGCAGCCCTGGCTTCCTCAATGAATGTGGCGCCTTGCACGTGGGCCTGCGCCATCACTTCCTGCCGCTGAGTCTCAGTCTTTGCTAACTCAGCTTTGATCTTCTCGGCGTTGGCGATACCTTGCCGGATTTGTTCACGCCGAAGTTCCAGCATCGCGAGGATGCGCTTGTAAGCGAACTTGTAGAGAACGACGCACACGATCGAGAAGCTGATGATCTGCGCCACCAGATGCTCCCAGTCCACGCCGAAGGTCTGGGCGATCTGCGCGACCTGACCATCGCTCGAGGCGACCGCCAACAACATAAAGGCATTCATAGCTCTGCGACCTTCCTATCGCTATTGCTTCACAAGGAACAGGGCATAGAACACGATCGCTTCTGCGAAGGCGATGGCCAGAATTGCCTGGACCATAATCTTTGTGGACGCGCCTGGATTACGTCCCACCGCATCTGAAGCCCTGCCACCAATCAGTCCAACGCCTATCGCCGCGCCAATTGCGGCCAAACCAACGTGAATATTGCCAACCAATCCCACTGCCAGTATCGGTATTGACATCTGTTGCACCTTTCTTAGATATCTCGCTTACTCCCGCAATCGAACACGGTCAGGTTCGCGAGATTCCTTGTTCAATCTGGGGTTCTGCCCCCGGCGCCGCTTCCTCCTGTTGACAAATCAACAGGGTGAATACAGCGCACAACAACATAAAGACCAGCGCCTGCACGAAGCCCACCAACAACTCCAGGAAATAAAACGGAATGGGCAGCAACCAGCCGAAGCCGGGCGTCAACCTAGCCATGGTTTCCAGCATGATCTCCCCGGCGAACGTGTTGCCATACAGGCGGAAGCCGAGGGAGACTGGCCGAAACAGAATAGAGACGATCTCCAGGCAGCCCGACGCGAAAAACACGACGATCATCAGCACTTTCAAAAACCCGGTTGTGTCACCCTTCGGCCCGAACAACTCTTTTGCAAACCCGATTAGACCCCGTTCCTGCAGAGCCCACACTATCCAACAAGCGAAAAAAATAAGCGCCATTGCAAACGTCAGGTTAAGATCGGCATTCGCACCGCGGAACAGTGGTTGGTCGACCATGAACCCCTGTGGAGTCTGGTGTCCCCACCCAATCGTGCCAACCCCGGGAATGAGTGCTAGCCAATTTGCCGACAGGATGAAAATGAAAATCGTCGCCAGAAACCAAAATGTGCGCTTGACGAGATGAGGTCCAATGATGCTTTCCAAGAAGCCGTACAGGCCTTCGACGAGCC
>JBAUTX010000344.1:0-9771 GCA_049582405.1 Occallatibacter sp.
AGCCTCATCCAGCAGTGCGACCTTCTCCTGCAAGGCCTTCTGCTCGGCCTTCAGTGCGGATTCCAGACTCGCAATTCTTGCGGAAAGGTCGCGCTCCGCCTGCGTCTTTGCTTCCAGTTGCAGCCGCAGGCCCTCCCGCTCGGCGTAGATCTGGCCGAGTGCCTTTTCCCGCTCGACAGCCAGCTTCTCGAATCCTGCGCGTGCCGCAGATTCAGCCTGCGCCTCGGCGAGCTGCTTTTGCGCCTGCGCCTGCGCATCGGCGGCCTCGCGCGCCCTCTGCTCAAGCAGCGCCTTCTCCGCGCGCGCAGACTGCGAACGAATCCAGAAGCCCAGCAAAATCCCCACCAGAATGGCAACCGCGGCAATCACAGCCTGAAGCATGGCTCTCAGAATCCTCTTCGCCTAATGTACGCCCTCAGGCTGTGCATATTCCCACCGCTTTGGCACGCGCACCCGTCTCGGCTCCAGATTCCCTATTTCCAGTCTTCCCGCAGCTTTACACGCCTTCACCCGCCCGGTAGACTTGGAGTTTCGGGGCCATGCGCATATTTTTGGCGCGGTGGTTGTCTTTCCCCGCCGCGTGCCGGTATGGTATGTGGGCGGATTGAAAGGGATGGAAGCCCCGGAGACAATCCAAAGTTCCGAAGAATACGAGGAGAAGCACGCATGGCCGTAGAAGAAAAAGTGAAGCAGATCATTGTCGAGCAGCTGCAGGTGGACGAAGCCGAAGTAACCCCTGGAGCCAGCTTCCAGGAAGACCTGGGCGCCGATTCGCTGGACGTGGTCGAGCTTGTGATGCAGTTTGAAGAGGCCTTCGATCTTGAGATTCCCGACGAGGACGCGGAAAAAATCAAGACCGTCAAGGACGCAATCGAGTACATCGAGAAGAACGCGAAAGGCAAGTAATTGGTGAACCGTCGAGTCGTCATCACCGGCCTTGGGCTGGTGTGCGGTGTGGGCAACACCGCTCCCGAGGTGTGGCGGCAGCTTCTGGCCGGAGCCAGTGGTATGGCTCCCATCCAGGGCTTCGACACCACGGGCTTCCCTGTGACGTTTGCTGCCGAAGTCAAGAACTTCGACCCGCTGAACTTTGTGGACAAGAAAGAAGCGCGCAAGATGGGGCGCTTCATTCACTTCGCCTTTGCCGCCGTGCAGGAAGCAATGACTCAGGCGGGTCTGGAGATCACGCCGGAAATCGCGGATCGCACCGGCGTGTTTATCGGATCAGGCATCGGCGGGTTTGAAATCATCGAGCGCGAGCACTCGAACCTGCTGCAGGGCGGCCCGCGCAAGATCTCTCCCTTCTTTATTCCGGCGGCCATCGTGAACATGGCGGCCGGTCAAATCAGCATTCGCTATGGCGCCAAAGGACCTATTTCGGCCACAGCAACAGCTTGCGCCACCAGCGCTAACTCGATCGGCGACTCCGTGCGGATGATCATGCACGGGGACGCAGATGTGATGATTGCGGGTGGATCGGAAGCCGCGGTCACGCCGCTTTCCGTGGGCGGATTTGCCTCGATGCGCGCGCTCTCCACGCGCAATGATGATCCGACACACGCCAGCCGTCCCTTCGACAAGAACCGCGATGGCTTCGTGATTGGCGAAGGCGCGGGCATTCTGATCCTGGAAGAGCTGGAATTCGCCAAAGCGCGCGGCGCAAAAATTCTGGCCGAGGTCATCGGCTACGGCATGAGCGCGGACGCCTACCACATGACCGGCATTGCCCCGGATGGTGCGGGCGCGCAGCGCAGCATGCGGGCCGCGCTCAAGGACGCAGGCATCAAGCCGGAAGAAGTGGGCTACATCAATGCCCATGCCACGTCTACCCCTGCCGGGGACGGCAACGAGTCGCGCGCGGTTGAGCTGGTCTTCGGCGAGCACGCTTTGAGCCACAAGCTCAAAGTCAGCGGCACCAAGTCCATGACCGGCCATCTGCTCGGCGGCGCGGGCGGTCTTGAGGCTGGCATCACCGTGCTTGCGCTGCAGAACCAGATGCTACCGCCAACCGCCAACCTGAATGAGGCTGACCCCGAATGCCGCCTGGACTATGTGCCGAACAAGGCAATTCCGCACAGTTTTGACATTGCCCTGTCGAACTCATTCGGCTTCGGCGGAATCAACGCCACGCTCATCATGCGGCGCTGGATGGAATAGTCGCAGGAACGAAGAAGCGAAGCAACAACGGCGCACATCCTCACGATGTGCGCCGTTTTGTTTGCGCCAGCGGTACGGTTGCAGATAAACCGAAGGCCGCGGCCCAGCCCACGCCGACAAGCACGATAAGCGCCCACCAGCCGAAGACTGCGATGTAGCCCGAACCACGCTTAACGCCGGCAACAATCGCCGTGCCCATTCCCAGCAGGACGAGCGTCCAGATTGTGGTGATGTCCAGCGAGGTGGCAAGCTTGTAAAGCGCTGGCGCTGTGTCTGTCGGGCTTAGAAACGCGCCAACGCTTGTCGGCGCAAAATTGGACAGATTGAAGGACTCCGGCGCCGCCCCGGCAAATAACACCACCGCGCCAAGAAATGTTTTGATGATGCCGGGCAGGCTCGCGTACATCCACACTGCAAAGATAGAGCCGTACGTGGCGCGTCCCCCAAAGCCGAAGTTGATGGTGCCCCACAGACCAAGGGATCCCAGCGCGAGAACACCCAGGATGAACAACGGCGAGGCGGCAAAGCTGCCCTGCATGGAGTACTGCATGAACCTCAGGGTCGCTTCACGCCGGTCGGGCGGCGCCTGGTCGAGCTGCTCCTCGGTTTTGGGGTTTTGATGCACCGTGTTCTGCGCCACCTGCGCCCAGCCGACCTTGTAGGTGATGGCCGCAAAGAGGATGTACGCGACGAGCGACATCACGATGAGCGGCATCCACCAGCTTCGGTTGCCACCCTTGATGTCTTCAAAGGTCTTCGACGGTGCGGAGAAGATGTTTGTGATGCGCTGCAACTGCGTAAGGCCGGTGGCAGCTTCAACTGCGGGTTGAACTCCAGAATCGCTCATGCGTGTGCCTCTCTGCTTCTAAGGGATCAAAGGCGGCGCGGCACTGTGCGGCGCGAGCTTCGGGACCTTGCAACGTTCTGGCACGGCAGGCGAAGGGCGCACAGAAACAGCGGGATACGTTCGCACGTGATTGTACCGCCAGATGCGCTGACGTGGGGATTAAATTCCTATGCGGGCAGGGGACGGGTTCTGAATCAGTCTCCGGCTGTGTCTTCGTCAGGCTGGGCATTGCTGCCGTCCGTCGAGACGGGGGTGGGAACGGCGCGGTGGCGAGCCTTCCGGGTGCTCTTCGGCGCCACGTAGCTCTTGTAGACCGTGATGTGGAAGCAGGCCTGCTGAAACTCCTCTTCAGCATCGAGCTTGCCCTGATTCTGCAACGAGAGCAGTCGGCCTCGCATCCAGTAGATTTCGCGCTGCGTCAGGCCACCCTTGGCGATGTCGATTGTCGCTCCTGTGACGTGCGGACTGACGATGTCGCCCTCGGCGGGCGCGGCGTTGCCGTTCACGCCCATCAGACGCTTCTGGTAATCCACGGTGCGCACGGCGGAGCTGACCTCAAGCGGGTGATGGAATTGAGCTTGGTGCGCACGGGCCAGGTCCGCCAGAAAGCGCGCGGTCCAGGGGCGGCAATAGCGGCGGTCCGGTGGCAGATTCTGGTTGATGGCGAGTGCGCTGGACGTTGGCACGGGCACAAGCATGCCGCGGGCGATGCGGTCGCGCAGATCGTCGTCGTTCTCAATCCGTTCCAGGTTGTCGGCGTCGGTCTTCTCGTTCTGTCGGACAAGCGAAGCGAGCGATCCATGCAGCGGCGCCACAGGCAGAATGCGCGTCGACCGCAGCGATACAGCCGTGGGCACAGGCGGCGCATCATTTTCGATTGCGGAAGAAGCGGCCGTGGCCGAGTCTGATTCGGGCTCAAGGTCCGGAGCATCCTCAGCACGTGAAGCGGCCCGGAGCCTGGCGAGCGGTTCCGCGCCTTCGGGCCTCTCCGCGGATGCGGGAGCCACCGCAACACCAGCTGCCCCATGCTCAGCGCCGCGCAAGCGTGCAGACTGGGCCGGCGCGGATGGAGGTGCGCTGTCCTCCTGCGTCGTATGCGGCGCAGCCGGGACCGTCGCTGGCTTGGGATGCTTGATCGAGGCCGTGCGCTTCCGGCGGTGATGGGTGGCGTGACCGTGCGTGTGCCGAACCGTGGGGACAGCACGTGCGGCGTGAGAGCCTGACTGACGGGCGCGGGGATGCGTGGACCGGTGGCTGCTGGCCTTTGCCGCGGCAGCGTGGTGCGTCCGGGCATGGTGCGTCTGGGCATGGTGCGTCTGGGCCTGTTGCTTCTGTGCCCCACTAGCGGCGACTACGCTCAGCGCAGCGAAAAGAATAAGAATGAATGCGGTCCGCGCCATGGGAAGCACGCGGAGAATCGAGAGCAAGACCAGTGTAAGGCGTTCCTTGGACGATTCCGAGTGCCTAGAGTGGTTCGAGATTGTCTGATAACGCGCAATCCCGTGGCCCAACCGATGGATTGCGCAGACCACGCGCCACACCCTTTGCGAGAGGGGATACTCTTGCTGCGACCTACCGCCGTGCCAAAAGCAGAAGGGCGCGAACCTGCTCGCGCCCTGCGGGGATGGAGCGTGCGCCGGGTCATTCCAGCCCGGCACCGCCCTCGTGCTACTGGATCAGCGTACCCTGCTCATCGTCCTTAAGTTCTTCGGGCGGAATGATGACGGCAGCCGCAACCTTGTCGCCCTCGTCGAGGTTGAGCAGGCGCACGCCCTGCGTGGCGCGCCCGGCGGCGCGGATGCTCTTCGTGTCAATGCGGATGATCTTGCCGAACTGGCTGATGACCATCAGCTCGGACGTGTCATCCACAAGCTGAATCGTCTTCACCTTCCCGATGCGCTCCGTGACGGCCATGTTCTTCACGCCCTTGCCGCCGCGCGTTTGCAGGCGATACTCTTCCACATCCGTGCGCTTGCCAAAGCCGTTCTCCGTCACTGCGAGGATGCGGTACGCGCCCGGCTCGTGTTCCTTCGGCGTGATCGCCACGCCGACCACGTAATCGTTCTTGGCCAGGTCGATGCCACGCACGCCGTAGGCCGGCCGGCCCATCGAGCGCACATCGCTCTCGTCAAAGCGGATTGCCATGCCGAGATGCGTCGCGAGGAAGACAATCTGCGAGCCGTCGGTGATGCGCGCCTTCACCAGCTCATCTTCGTTGTCGATGCCGATGGCGATGATGCCGCGCGACATGACATTCGAGAAATCCTTGAGCGGGGTCTTCTTCACCGTGCCGTTGCGCGTGGCAAAGAAGATGTACTTGCCCTCTTCTTCGAGGTCGCGCACGGGCAGAATGGCGCAGACGTTCTCGCCCGGCTGCAGGCTCAGCAGACTCTGCATGCTCTTGCCCTTGCCCGCGGCGCTCACGTCGGGAACCTCGTAGACCTTGAGCCAGTAAACGCGCCCCGTGTTCGTGAAGCAGAGCAGATAGGCATGCGTCGAGTCCACGATGAGCTGTGAAACGAAGTCCTCTTCGCGCGTCTTCATGCCGGTGCGGCCCGTGCCGCCGCGGCGCTGCTGGCGATAAATGGAAATGGGAGTCCGCTTCAGGTAGCCCTGGTGGCTCACCGTCACCGCCACCTGCTCGTCGGCGATCAGGTCTTCCAGCTGAATCTCTGCGGACTCGTCCACAATCTGCGTGCGGCGCGCGTCGCCGTACTTGTCGCGGACTTCTTCGAGCTCCTTGATGATGACCGCGCGCAGCTTCATGTCGCTGGCAAGAATTTCTTCGTATTCTGCAATCCTCTTGCGAATCTCCGCCAGCTCTTTCAGGATCTCATCGACCGAAAGCTGCGTGAGGCGGTAGAGCTGCAGTTCGAGAATCGCGTCCACCTGGCGCAGCGTGAGGCCCTTTTCTTCTTGCGGCAGCAGATTGACGCGATCCAGGTTGATGACAATGTCTTTGCCCTTGCCCCATGCATACAGGTTCTCGCGAGCCTCCACACGCGAAGCCGACCCGCGAATGATGCGGATGACGGAATCCAGATTGTCGAGCGCAATCTTGTAGCCTTCGAGGATGTGCTCGCGCTCGCGGGCCTTGCGGAGCAGGTAGACGGTTCGGCGCTGCACCACGTCGATGCGGTGATCGATAAAGACGCGGATCGCCTGGTCGAGGCCCAGTTCCTTCGGCTGGCCGTTCACCACGGCCAGGAAGATCATCGAGAAGCTCTCCTGCATCTGCGTGTGCTTGTAGAGCTGGTTCAGGATGATCTCCGGCTGCGCGCCGCGCTTGAGCTCGATGACGATGCGCATGCCGTCGCGGTCGCTCTCGTCGCGCACGTCGCCAATGTCGTCGATGATCTTGTCGTTCACCAGATCGGCAATGCGCTCGATGAGCTTGGATTTGTTCACCTGATAGGGAATCTCGGTGACAACCAGCGCCTGCTTTTCCTTGGTCAGGTTCTCCGTGGCCACCTTGGCGCGCATCATAAAGCGGCCGCGGCCGGTCTTGTACGCCTGAGCCACGCCGGCGCGGCCATAGAGGAAGCCGCCGGTGGGAAAGTCCGGGCCCTGCACGTGTTTGAGCACTTCGACCAGGCCGGCTTTCGGATTCTTCACCATATCGATGGTGGCGTTCACGACCTCAGTGAGGTTGTGCGGCGGAATATTCGTCGCCATACCGACAGCAATGCCATTGGACCCGTTCACGATGAGGTTCGGGATGCGCGTGGGAAGGACCGTCGGCTCAGTGGTTGACTCATCGTAGTTCGGCGTGAAGTCGACGGTCTCCATCTCGATGTCGGCCAGCAGTTCGCCCGCAATCTTCTCCATGCGGCACTCGGTGTAGCGCATGGCCGCCGGCGGATCGCCATCCACAGAGCCGAAATTGCCCTGACCGTCGATGAGCGGATAGCGCAACGAGAACGGCTGCGCCATGCGGACCAGCGTGTCGTAAATGGCTGAGTCGCCATGCGGGTGATACACACCCATCGCCTGGCCGACCACCTTGGCGCACTTGGTGTACTTCTTGTTGTGCTCCAGGCCCATCTCGCTCATGGCGTAGAGCACACGGCGATGGACGGGCTTCAGGCCGTCGCGGGCATCCGGCAGGGCGCGGCCGATAATCACCGACATCGAGTAGTCGAGATACGAACGGCGCATCTCCTCTTCGATGTTGATGGGGATGAGGTTCGTGCCGCCGGGCGGCATACCGCCCTCAAGGGGGAGCTGTGGGTTCTTGTCGTCTGCCATAGGTTTTTCGGGCCCGCGGAATGGCGGCAAAGGAATTCCGGAAAATGCAGGGCCGGGCTCCGCGGGCTATGGGTTTATTTTACGCCCCGAAAGGGTATTCAGCAAGGCACAAGGAGAGATTTAAGTCTTTGTTTTTCATATTTTTAACCGTCTTCTCCGGAAGTGCGGAATCGGCATCTCAGGGTTGTGCCGAGCCGGCATCTTCTACTGGAGCAGCCCGGGCAGGCTCAGGAGGCAAAAAACGACCTGCAACCCCACGATGGCCGCACCCGCGCCGAGGGCCATTCGGCCGCGCGGGCTCTCGTAGGCATCGGCAAATGCTCCACCAATGAACGTGAGCAGAAACGGCACAGCCCATAGCCATGGCGTGCCGGGTGCGCCCGTCATCACCAACAAAAGCAACACCACCGCACAGAACAGTGGCGCGGTATTGCCGAAGTAGCGCGTACGCTGCAGGCCCAGGTAGAGCAAACCGGCGGCGACTGCCGCAACCGCGATGCCCGCATTCGGCAGGCTGAGAAAATAGCGGAGCGCCGGATCCATCGAAATCCACAGAAAACCTGCGCTGGAGCGAAAGATGTAGCTGAAGGCGTCAGGCGAAAATCCGTAGCAGGCAAAGACGATCAGCAGCGCGCCCACGCTCGCAGCAAGCACGACAGGCAGCACCTGGCTGCGACGGCCTTCGGCCACCCAGAACATCAGGACCAGCCCCAGCACGGCAGCCACGGGAAGAGCGGCGATGTGCGCAGCGGCAGCAAGCCCCAGCGCAAGCGTCAGCAGCAGGATACGCGGCCTCCAGCGGCGGCGCGGACCCTGCATGGCATGGGCCACGCCAATGCAGGTGTAGATCGCGGCGTAGACGCCGAGAGCTGCAAAGATTTCCGGACTCGGCTGAACGCAGGCTCGGATGACCGCTGGCGAGAAGCAATACAGCGCCAGCGCCGTGTAGCCTCCCAGATTGCCATAAAGTCGCCGTGTCACCCACCATAACCCACCGCCCAGCAGGCATCCGCCCAGCAGGAAGGGCAACCTGAGCAGGAGGAGAATATGTGTGAGCTGGTGCCGCAGTTCCCACGTGCTGATTTGGCCCGCCGACTGCACGACACGATCTTCAGGCTGGCGAAAGCGGTCCAGACCGCGCTCCATCAGGATGTTCATGGTCAGCGGAAGGCCAGCGGCACGATACGCCGCAATGCCGTCGTGGATATTCCCGCAGCTGGTGTAGTAGCCGGCCAGCGGCGAGGGCTTTTCCCACGTCTCGCGCCCGCAGCGCGCGTACTGGTAGTCACGATCCGACAGCGTTTGCCGACTGATGAGCCACAGTCCCTGCGCCAGAAAAAGCGCCAGCAGCACCGCGGCAATACGCTGCGGCCGGTTAAAGCGAAAGCGGCGAAGGAGGGTAAACGGGCGAGTCATCAGGAAATTCGAGCTGTGCTTTCAGTCTAAATGCCGCATTCCGGGCCGGGACAAAAGTACGGTAAACCCCGCAATTTCCACCGAAGACCAATGCTATGCTGAACGCAGGAATCGGCCATGAGCACCGTCTACACCATCGGGCACTCCGCGCACACCTACGAGGAGTTCGCCGCTCTGCTCGCCTCACAGCGCATTGAGGTGGTGGTCGATACCCGCTCCGCTCCATACTCGCGCTTCGCCCCACAATTTGACCGCGAGATTCTCCAGCGCTCGCTCACACTGTCCGGAATGAAGTATCTCTTCCTTGGCGTCGAGCTCGGCGGACGCCCGGGCAATTCGGCTTATTATGATGCGGAAGGCCATGTGCTTTACAGCCGCATCACCCACGACCCTGCATTCGTCTCCGCCATTCAGCGCGTCGAGCGCGGCATTGCTGCATTTCGGGTAGCTCTGATGTGCGGCGAGGAAAATCCGGCACATTGCCATCGCCGCCTCCTGGTTGGCCGCGTGCTGGCAGAGCGGGGACACCGGGTGATGCACATCCGCGCCGGCGCGGAACTGCAGACAGATGCCGAAGTTGCCGCGGCATCCGGTAAACCGCTTGTGAACGCGCAGCCCGCGCTCTTCGCCGAGCTGGACGAGGACCAATGGAGATCTACAGCATCGGTTTCACCCAAAAGAGCGCCGGCGAGTTCTTCGGTATTCTGAAAGCACACGGAATTGAGCGCCTGCTCGACGTGCGCCTCAACAATACCTCGCAGCTTGCTGGCTTCGCCAAACAGGCCGACCTTGCCTACTTCCTTCGCGAAATCTGCGAGGCCGGCTACGCGCACGAACCACTGCTCGCCCCCACGCAGGACATTCTCGACGCCTACAAGAAGCGCAAAGGCGATTGGGGTGTTTATGAAGAGGCATATCTGAACCTTATCCGCACCCGAAAAGTCGAATCCGCCCTCAACCGCGAGAGCTTCCGCAGAAAGACCGTCCTGCTGTGCAGCGAAGCCACCGTCGAGCACTGCCACCGCCGTCTGGCGCTTGAATACCTGCGCGACCAATGGGGTGATATAGTCATTCATCATCTCTGAAAAATGGATATGTAAGCG
>JBAUTX010000345.1:0-14721 GCA_049582405.1 Occallatibacter sp.
ATCCTCGCCAAGGATCCGAGCGATGTCAACAGCCTCAAGCAGATTGCCGGCATCTATTTCAACATCAAGGAATTGGATCAGGCCAAGGAGTGGCAGAAGAAGGTCCTCGCTGTAGACCCCAAGGATCCTGAAGCGGCATACACCATTGGCGTGATTGACTGGACCCAGGCCCACGAGAACAAGCTCAAGCTGCTCGTTCCAGCCGGCTTGAATGACGACGGTGAAGGCAATGTCAAGGCGCCGAAGAAGCTCATGGATCAGTTGAAGGAGCAAAACAGCGCTCTCGTCGAAGAGGCGCTCCAGTATCTCAACCAGGCCATTGCAAACCGTCCGAATTACGACGACGCCATGCAGTATATGAACCTCATCTACCGCAACAAGGCCGACATGGATTTCGGAAACGCACAGGCTGTCACTGCAGACATTGCCACCGCAAAGGACTGGGCTTCCAAGGCCATGGGTGCGCGTAAGGCCAATGAAGCGAAGAAGGACAAGGGCCCCGGCGGTATCACCATGGATTCGAGCGGCAATCTCAAGTAGCAAGCCGCCAGCTCAAAGCTGAAAACCCGAGCCAGTGTCACAGACCACGTGACACTGGCTCATTCCTTTTGTGCCCGATTGAGTTCGCGGTCCCCAAGCCGCGACCTTCGCATCCTGTCTCTCGATTTGTATCGATCACCAGCGGCACGGGCCTGGGGGAGATACCCAGTCGAGCTCGCCCAGGTCATTCCAGGGCACATGGCAGGGCGACATCATCCCCCGTGGGCGGCTTTGTCGGCCGCATCCGGTCGTGCGCAAGCGAAGACCCGCAGAGGATGCCGTAGCCTATCCTCGACGCTCGTTCTCACGGGAACACTGGTTCTCACGGGGTCGTTCGCCAAAGGGAGTGAGGCTGAAAGGCGGCCCATCCGGGCGGCGCAAGACGGGAGCATCAGGGGAGGCAGGGAAAGGCCTGGCAGCGCCATCGGGGCCTACAGATCCTGCCTGAGAGCAGGATGCCGCAGGACCCTACTGCCCGCCACTCTTCAGAATCTGTTCCGCGTAGTAGTTCTGGACCTTCGCCTGGTCGTGAAGAACCTCGAAATACGCATTCTTCAGCAGTTGTGCGTGTGCATCGCGCAGCTGCTGCCGAATCGCCTGCTGCACCCGTGGATCGTTCATCTCCCGCTGCCCGGCGGCCTCCTTGGAGATGAGCTTGAAGATCGCAAACGCAACGATGTGGCGGCCGGGGCCGGTTCCGTCGAAAATCGGCAGAATGCCCGTAATCTGGCCTGGCTTCAGATTGCTGATCGCATCATAGGCGGCCGGGTCGCTGTGCAGCGCGGTCTCGCCCACAAAGCCCATGTCTCCGCCGTTCGACGCATTGCTCGTGTAGTCCGAGGACGTCATCGCAACCGCACCGAAGTCCTCGCCGCTCTGCAGCCGGTTCAGCAGCGCCTGAATTCTCTTCCGCGCTTCGGCCTCGTTGGGTTTTGCCGGCATCGACCCCGGCTGCTGCGGAGGCGTGGTGGTCACGGCAATCTCGGCAAGGTGGTACTGCGGCTCAATGAAGTTGAACTCAGCCTTATGCGCGTTGTAGTAGCTGCTGATGTCCGCGTCCGTGATATTGATCTTCGAGTAAATTTCCTTATTGAGCAGCTTATCGTTCGTCAGCGACCGCCGAATATCCCGCTTCAGGTCATCCACCGTGATGTTCCGCTGCTTCAGCTGCCGGTCGAATTCTTCCTGCGTGAACGGCGCCTTCATTTCGGTGAGCTTGGCATTTACATCTTCATCGCTCGCTGCCAGATTCAGCTTGGCCGCACGCTGCTGCAGAATCTCATCTTCAATCATATGCCGCAGAATGTTCAGCCGCACAATTTCGGCCTGCTCAGACGAAGGCTGCTGTGGGTTATCCCCCAGGCTGGCCTGATAGTACTTGTCAAGGTCCGCCCGCATGATGTCCTTGCCATTCACGGTCGCCATCACGTCAGCGGAGGGAGGACGATGGCAGCCTGCCGATGCTGAGAGGAGCAATCCGCAAAAAACGCTCAGTGCAGACAAACGGATGCGATGTGAGAAAAAGGGTTCCTCGTGCAAACGAATCACTCCTGCCGGGCCAAATCCAGCTCTGCCCATAAGCATAAATCCACAAACCCAGGCCCAGATAGCGCGTCACGCGTTTTTACGCTTTCCTTCGTGCCCATCCGGACGAATCCGCTATTTCGCGGCAGCCGCCGGGTTCGCGGGTGCCGGCTGCGCAACCGCAGCAGGTGGCTCCTCGCCCGCCGCCCGCAGGGCGCGGTCAATCACCGTCCAGAGCTGTTCTTGGGGCACTGCGCCATTGATGCGCTCTCCCTCCACAAACAGCGCAGGTGTCCCATCCACCCCAAGCGCATCGGCTTGCAGCGCAGATGCCCGCACGTGCGACTCATCCTGCTTGGCGATGCAGGCATCCAGCTTCGCGCTATCGAGTTTCGCCAGCGTCCCCTGTTGTCTTGCAATCCGGTCCAGAGCTTCAAAGCTCTTGGTCGCATTGCGATCCGACCCCGTGATCTCCTGCCCATGCGAGTGCAGATAGTCCACATAGCTCCAATAGGCGTTATCACTCTGTGCTGCAAGACAATTCGCATCCACGGCCGCATGCATGGCCCACGGGTGCAGCTCGGTCAGAGGGTCATCCTTGTAGATGAAGCGCACTTTGTCCTTATAACGATCCATCGTTGCAGGGAACAGCGTCTCATGCATCCGCGCGCAGAACGGGCATTCCAGATCATCAAAATTGATGACCGTCACTTTGGCCGCGGGGTTGCCGCGAATCGGCCGTCCGGTCACGTCAATGTTCAATGTGGGGTTGTTTGCCAGGTCAAAGGTATCCAGCCGCGCCAGTGTCTTGCCGTCCGTCGACAGCAGAAAGTCCACCACCGTAGATTTGCCTGCCCGCGACAGCGTCACCGGGAGCGAATCAAACCCCGAGATCTTGCTCGGAGTGCGTTTGCCCAAGGCCACGTTGTAGTCCTGTGGCACATTGAACTTGGAGCGGACCATCACTTCAATGCTTCGAGCCAGTGCAGGATCAATGGAAGCCTGGGTGGCCGGCTGGGCCTTGCACCCAATGGCCAGTCCGAGCAGGAACAGGCAGGAAAGTCTGTAAAAACGCGACAAGTGGAAAATCTCCTCTTGCAAGAATACCGCAGCGAGGGATGCGCCCGCTCCGTGCCACGCTCTTCCATGCGCCTGTTCCACAACTTCCGGCTCGGCCTGCACGGCTCAGTAAGCTGGGGGTTGGGTCGGATCCCGGAACACAGAGTTCGCGCGGCGAATGTCGCCCATGGAGCCAAAGTTCGCCAGAGTAAAGCTATACAGCCACTCCGTCTCGTCCCGGCTCACGGACCCGAGCGTCCCGAGCTGAAAGCGCCGGTAGCCCACCGTCAAGCCGCAGCAGTCCCAGTTGTAGACCGTCTGCACGCCCGCGAACTGCAGCGAGCGCTGCACAAAGTCATAGCCGCCGTTCGCCGCCAGATTGAAGCCCGCGTGGCTCTGGCTCCCGATGTAAAGAAAAGGCTGTATCTGCTGGCTGCGGATCGTGGAGGCAACACCCCTTTGTTCATCCACGGCGTTCAGCATGGCATAGCCCAACCCCACCGTGGTATTGCTCCACGAGTACCCGCTATACACATTGTCCGCTTCGATTCTTCCCGCGTTCGGGTCGTAGTCCAGATCCCATCCAATCCTCAGCCGATCGATGGCTTCAAAGCGCATCCGCGAGACCAGCGGCGAGAAATTCCGGGCTGTGGTCAGGAATGCAACGCCTGAAAGGTCCAGCGTCGAATCAAACACATTGCGCCGGTTGGGAATCAAGGCGCCACCGAAGTTCGGATCGAGGAAGTACTTCTGTGAAATGCGCCAGCTCGCCCACTCCCGCGGAGAAGTCGCGCACTCCTTCGCCGCATCCTCCGGGCATGCCACGGGATGAATCGGCCGCAGGAAGAGCCGCTGCGTGACCGTGTAACCCAGCTCGTTCGTGTTCGTGGCAATATCCGACGTATCGATCAGCGGAACGTTCCGAGCCTGCGCTGCAATGCCGCCGACAAACCGGTAGGTCAGCTCCGGCTCGATGACGTGGCGCATCGTGCGATTCCACCGGCCCAGCGAAAAGTCCCTCGCAACCGCGGGCGCCCGCGCATCCAGCGAGGCCTCCGCGTCGAAGCGATTCAGTGGATCGTGGCTGATGGTTGGAATGCCGCCGCTCGCGCCCGTCAGGTCCGGGATTTGCCGCGCGCTGTAGAAGGTTTCGCGCAGAGCGCCCGCCGGCACCATGCTCCATCCACCCGCGTGCAGCGGAAAGGAAACTCTCGGGTAAAGATCGATCCGGCCAAGGTTGCGCACATGAAATTCGGGCTCGGACCGGGTCATGTAGCCCAGTGACGTTCCAGCCTCCCAGTATCCAGGCCCATAGCCGATCGGCTGGTCGAGCACGTCATAGCGCAGGTTGGGCAAATGCAGAATGCGCACTTCGTCCCCCGTAGCCGTGCTCGCAAACGTCTGAAAGCGGTCCAGAGAGGCCGACGGAACAAACCCCCGATGCGCATGAGTGATGGATACATCGCTCAGTACCTGCGAGTTCACTGCCTGCGAGTAGACATCGGCAAACACCAGCCGGTAAACGTAGCTCGAGAGGTACTCGACGTTGCCGGCCACGCGCGTCTCATCAGTAAGATCTTTGCGCCCTTCTCCAACAAGGTCGACACCTCCCTGGTTGACGAGCTGATAGGTCCCCGCGTTCGGCCCGGTTGTCACCTCTTGCTCAATGCCGCGATCCAGCAGCGCATTCCACCGTGCGGTCAGGTGATTCAGGCCTGCTCCCTTGTAGCGGAAGTCGCCATTCGGCGCATAGCCCCGCTTGCTGAAGTATTCAGCCCCCACCACCATATCCGTGCTGCGGTTGATCGCCCAGTAGAACTGCTCGCCAAAGGTGAAGCCCCGGATGGAGGACCCGCTGCTGACCACAGGAATCAGCAGTCCGCTCGAGCGACCGTTCTCGTTCACCGGATGGCTCAGGTAGGGCAGATAGAAGATGGGAATCCCCACCAGCTTGAAGACAGAATTGGTCGTCGAAGCCTTGTCCTGCGCCACGCGAATCGATTGCGCGAAAATCTCCCAGTCCGGATGCGGCAAACGGCAGTTCGTCATGGATCCATCGATGATCCGGTAGTTGCCATCGCCGTCTTGCATCAGCACCCGCCCATGAAACAGAAACGGGTTCGGCGTGGAATACACAACCGTATTCCCGCTGCGTCGTATGCCGAGCGATCCATCCACATCAAACAGCCGCGCCGTGTGCGAGTCGAGGATCATGCTTCCGTGGCTCGCCGTGATCAGCGCGTCCTGTGGCCCACCCTCCAATTGCAAATGACCGTCGGCATCCAGTTCGCTCGTCGACTGGTGATACACCACCTTGTCGGCCCGCAGAATATAGTCGCGATAAAACACGACGACCTCTCCCTGCAGGGTCCAGGTGTCGCCCACGCGCATCTGTTGCCGCGCTTCCCAGCGCACGGGCACGCCCGCCGTGGCCGAAGGCTCCGGATGCGCCACTGGAAGAATGTACTGATCCGGGTCTTCAGGCAGAGGCGCCTGCTCCTGGTGAGACAGTGCGTCGCTCGCCTTCTGATCGGGTGTGTTCGCCGGAGGTAACGCATTCGTCAACACTTGTCCTGCAAGTTGCAGATGACAGAGGGCAAGCAGCGTGATAAACACGAAATGACGAGGATGCATCCAAGGACCAAGCTCAGGATAGCAAATGCTGTCATCCACGAAGGGTCCTTGCACGGTGCATGTTCGCAGTCGCCGATTCGGAATCCTGGGAGAGTTCTGGGCGCGACAGATGCTTTTCCGCAACGACGCTTGCCCGCTGCCCCGGGCCGCCTCTCGGCGTTCAACAGCAGCACCGGCCGTGCAGGCCAGAAGAGGCCGGGCAGAAGCGAAAAGATTCGGGTGTGGGGTCATCGACCCGATCCGGCTGCAGAAGGGACACTGGACAATTGAGCACACTGGTCAGCCAGCCCGCCCCGCGACCATCGTGGAAAGAAGAAGTGAATCAGCGCCTCGCCGCCCACAAGAGGCGCTCCGCCTCAGCAGGCAGCGAACCCGCGCCCGCTGTGACGCCCTCCGTCGCCAGCACCCGCGCCGCGGAGGCTGCGGCCCGTGTTGCTGCCCGGTATGCCAAGGCGCCCAGCTTCAGCGAAATGCAGGCTGCCGAAGCCCGCGCCGCACTCCGCGCTGCTGAGGCCGCAACCCGCGCCGCACTCGAAGCGCAGGCTGCCGCACAGGCTGCGCTCGACAGTTTTGAAGAGAGCCGGCGCGAAGAGGCAAGCTCCGCAGCATCGGCCCAGCGTATCGCAGCGCCGCCGCAGTCCCAGCCCTCCCCAGACCATGCTGCAGCCTCGGATGAGGCGCTTCACCCTCGTCTCCATGTCCTTTGGGAGCCGGATCTCCCACTTCACCCAGCCCCGGTTCCTGCGCAGCAGCAGAGCGCTGCGCAGGACGCAGACATCGAAGACAGCGTCCGCGAAGTGGAGCCCGCCCAGCCCATCCCTGCCAACCTCATCCAGTTCCCGCGCGAACTGGTCGCCACGCGCCGCGTGCGTCCGCGCGCACCGGGCAGCCGCAGCGGCAACCACGAGGAGGCTTCCGGTCAGCTCAGCATCTTCGAGGTCGATCCCAGCACCATCTCCATCGATCCGCCCGGCGCCGTCCCTCAGACAATCGAGCCCCTGCCCGCGTGGACCGGCCCCGAATGGCCCGGCATCGAGCTCGACGATCCGCCGCAGGCCCCCGTCGCCGCAGTCGAGCATGCGGCCACGCTGCTGTCCGGCCATGAGCTCGCGCCTCTCCAGCTGCGCCTCATTGCCAACCTGGTCGATGCCTCGCTGATTCTCGGCATCGTCACCGGGATCGCCGCACTCGCGGCCCGCGAGTTGCCGCACCTGCCCGGCATCAGGGCCTCTGAAATGGCAGCCATGGCCGCCATTCTGCTCACCACCGCGCTCTACAACGCGGGCAGCTTCGTCCTCGCCGGCATCACCCCCGGCATGAGGTTCGCTGGCATCGCCCTCTGCACCTTTGACAATGAGGTGCCCACGCGCGCCCAACTGCGCGCTCGCCTTGGCGCCATGCTGATCTCGTTGCTGCCCCTCGGTCTCGGCGCGGCCTGGGCCATCTTTGATGAAGACCATCTCTGCTGGCACAACCGCCTCTCCCGCACCTACCTGCGCGAGTGCGCCGGCGCCCTGCTGGAGAACCCGCCAGAGTCCTAGCCGCATCCTGCGCCAGGCCGTCCCATGCGCCAAGAGTGACTCGCTGGCCGCATGCGCCGTCGCCCTGCCGCGCAAAGGCCGCCGCTCCCTCGGCCATCCGATGGAGTCTGCGTTCGCCCAAAAAGTCGTACACTAAAAGGGTTAGGAACCGGAACCCTTCCCATGAAACGACTTTTCATCGGCCTTTACGCCGCCATCACCATTGCGCTCATGGTCTGGGGCTACTATCAGGCGATCTACGTTGCGCCCACGGACGCCATGCAGGGCGAGATCTTCCGCATCATCTTCTACCACGTGCCGAATGCGTCGGCGGCGTTTGTGTTCTTCGCTGTCAGCCTCTGCGGCTCCATCGGCTTTCTCACCTGGCGCCGCACCCGGCCGGAGTGGGCACAGATCTCCGACGCCTGGGCACTCGCCGGCGCTGAAGTCGGCGTCGTCTTCTGCTCCGTCGTCCTCACCACCGGCCCGCTCTGGGGCCGCCGCGCCTGGGGCATCTGGTGGACGTGGGACGCACGCCTCACCACCACGCTCGTCCTCTGGCTCATTTACGTCAGTTACCTGCTGCTCCGCCGCTTTGCCGCCGGGCCCCAGGTGCAGACGCTCGCCGCGGTGCTCGGTATCTTCGGCGCACTCGACGTCCCCATCGTGTACATGTCCAACCGCTGGTGGCGCACGCAGCATCCCGCCCCCGTCTTCGGTGGCGCGCAGGGCTCCGGCATGGACAAGTCCATGCTCCACCCATTCCTGTGGAACATGCTCGCCTGGTTCTGCTGGGGCGTGTTTATCCTCATCCTCCGCTATCACGTGGAGCGCAAGCACCAGCAGAACGCCGCCGTCGAAGCCGAGCAGGCCCTCACGGCAAATATCTAGGACGGCCGGAAGTGCCTTCCGCCGAGGAGAACCATGGATCCCGCAGCCATTCTTGATCACAAGTTTCTCGTTGCAGCCTATTCGGTGACCTGGACCATCCAACTGGGCTACCTGGCCTGGCTCGGTTTTCGATGGCGTTCGGAATCCAAAGCCGCCCGCAGGAATCGCTAGCACAGCACGCACCTGCGTCATTTTGTCTTACACTGAGGATTCAAGAGGCCAATCATGTTAGTCGTCATGAAAACGCACGCCACGCCGGAAGAAATTCAGGCCGTCTGCGACCATATCGAACAGATGGGGTTCCGTGCTCATCCGCTCCCCGGAGCCCAGCGCACCGCCATCGGCATCACCGGCAATCCCGGCGAAATCGACCGTGGCAACTTTGAAGATCTTTCCGGTGTTGCCGACGTCATCCGCGTCAGCAAGCCCTACAAGCTCGCCAGCCGCGACGTGAAGGAAGAGGACACGATCATCCGCTTTCCGGGCACCGATGCGACCATCGGCGGCCGCGATCTCGCCATCGTCGCAGGCCCGTGCTCCATCGAGAGCCGCGAGCAGGCCTTCGCCATCGCCGAGCAGGTCGCCGCCTCCGGCGCGCAGTTCTTCCGCGGCGGCGCCTACAAGCCCCGCACCTCGCCCTATGCCTTCCAGGGCTTAGGTCTCGATGCGTTGAAAATCATGTCCGAAATCAGAGAAAGATTCGGCATGCGCATCATCACCGAGGCCATCGACAACGAAACCCTCGAACTCGTCGGCGAGTGGGCTGATGTCATTCAAATCGGCGCGCGCAACATGCAGAACTTCTCGCTCCTCAAGCACGCCGGGCGCCTGCGCAAGCCGGTCCTGCTCAAGCGCGGCATGTCCGCCACCCTCGACGAGTTCCTCATGGCCGCCGAGTACATCATGAGCGAGGGCAACTACCAGGTCATCCTCTGCGAGCGCGGCGTGCGCACCTTTGCCGATCACACCCGCAACACGCTCGACCTCAGCATCGTTCCCGCGGTGCAGAAGCTGAGCCATCTGCCCATTCTGGTCGACCCCAGCCACGGCACCGGCAAGCGCGACAAGGTTCTGCCCATGGCCCGCGCCGCGGTCGCCGTCGGCGCCGATGGCGTCCTCGTCGAGGTTCACCATCAGCCGGAGAAGGCTCTTTCAGACGGGCCGCAGTCCATCTACCCCGCGCAGTTCGCCACCATGATGGACGAGATCGAGCAGATTGCCCCCATTGTCCATCGCACCCTGCCGCGCGGCATCCGCGTCAAGACCGGCGCCGCCTAGTCGCATGACGGAGAGTGCAGGCCCGCGCGTGCGGCACAATCGATCCGGTTGCGCTCCTTTTCGGAAGCAGGCCAGGCGGCTTCTGCCCGCCGCCGGCCTGCTTGCCTTCGCGCTCGCCGGCTGCCGACCCCACGACTTCCCCCAGTACCCGCCCAACTACCGCGAATACGTCTACGTCACCAACGGTGACAGCGACACTGTTTCCATCTACGACGTGGTCAACGTCCGCCTCGACCGCGAGCTCGCCGTCGGCGTCCATCCCGTCGCCGTCCTCCCCGGTACCTCGCGCAATGAGGTCTATGTCGTCAACGAAGGCGCTCCCGGCACGCAGGGTTCCGTCTCTGTCATCAACGCGGAAACCAACACCGTCGCTGCCACCATCCCCGTCCGCCGCCAGCCCGTCGCCATCGCGCTCGGCCCAAAGGATGCCCTCGCCTACGTAGCCAACGCCGGCTCCAACAACATCTCCGTACTTGACCTCAAGGCGCGCCGCGAAGTCGCCGTCATCGGCGCGGGTGAAGAGCCCGCAGCCCTCCGCGTTTCGCCGGATGGCAAGTCGCTCGTCGTCGCCAACCGCCGCAGCGGCTCGGTCAGCATCATCGACCCCGCCGCGCGAACCGTGCGCGCCGCCTTCCCCGGCTGTCCCGGCGCAGCAGATGTCGTCATCCTGCCCGACTCGTCCAAGACATTCGCAGCCTGTTCCGCGGGCCATCAGGTCATGGCCATCGCCCTCGCCCGGTCCGACGCACGGCCCGAAGCTCAACCGGCGAAGCCTGACCGCATCGAGTCCATGCTCGATGTGGGCCGTGCGCCTGTCCAGCTCGCCCTCAAGCCCGACGGCGGCGAGCTCTTCACCATGAACTCCCTCTCCGACTCCATCTCCGAGGTGGTCACCGGCACAAATGACGTCGGCGGGGCCTATCTCATCGGCGCCAATCCCGTCCGCGGCATCGTCTCGGCAGACAATGCGCTCCTCTACGTCGGCAACCTCCGCTCGCAATGGGTCACCATCTACTCCATCGACGACGGCCGCCGCATTCCAGACTCCCAGGGCGGGTCAATCCATGTGGGCGACGGGCCCTCTGCGCTGGCCTTCTCTGCCGCCGGCCATCTCCTCTTTGTCGTCGACACCCGCTCCGCCGACGTAGCCGTGGTCCGCACCGCGACGCGTTCCCTCTTCACCGTCATCCCCGCCGGCCGCGCCCCCAACGCCATCGCGGACAAGGCCTTCAAGCTTCCCTAAAGGGCTTTCCGTTTCCTGCGCATTCCAGCAGCAGTTCTTGCTCCCATCGCCCACATCCTTCCCGCGCCCATCGGCGGCAGCCTGAGCCGCTGCGGGGTCCCCGATGACTTGTGGCCCTTTCAACGTGCCAGGCGCGCGCTCTGGTCGCCCGGATCGGGCCCCTCACAACTCCGTGCTCAAGCCGGCCAGTTGGTGTACGATTTCCAACGAGATTGGATTGCCATCCTTCTCTCACTGGGAGGCTTCTGTGGTTCACCTTCGACTCGCTGGCATTCTTGCTGCCGTTCCGCTCGCCATCGCGTTTTCGACCTTTGCACAACAACCCGCCACTTCAGCGGCGTCTCAGCATCCCATCAGTCTCAATATCGTGGTCGCGCCCAGATCAGGTAACCCGCCAACCGATCTGACGCAACAGGACTTCACCGTCCTCGACAACAAGGATCCACGCCCCATTACCTCATTCCGATTGGTCACCCCCGCTCAGGAGCCGGTCAGAGTCATCATCGTGCTCGACGAAGTGAATCCTGATTATCGGCAGGCAGACATGCAGCGCATTGGGGTCGACAACTTCCTGCGCGCCAACGGTGGCAAGCTCGAGTTCCCGACAACCCTGGCACTGTTTACGGATAGCGGCACGTCACTCGTGCCTTCATTTCAGACAGACGGAAACGCCCTGGCCACCGCCCTTGACCATGAGACGCTCGGCCGGCGCGACCTCCGGCGTGGAACGATGTTTGGCGATTATGACCGCATACGCATGTCCGTCAGGGCGGTCCACAAAATCGCGGCCGCGGCTTCCACATTTCCGGGCCGCAAGATCGTCTTCTGGGTGTCGCCCGGATGGCCACTCCTCTCCGGCCCACGTTTCCCGCTCGATGCCAAGTTCCAGGGCCAGGTTTTCAGTGAGGTCGTAGCCCTCTCCACCCAACTGCGCCAGGCCAATGTCACGCTCTACGACGTCAACCCGTCGGCAGTGGAGCAAGCGCGCGAAACCGACATGTACGAAGGGTACGTGAAGGGCGTGAGCAAGCCGGGGCAGGTCGTCCTCGGCAATGTCTCACTTCCGGTATTGGCCCTGCAGAGCGGGGGTACCGTCGAGGAGTCGGGCACCGATGCGAATCCGATGATCCAGAAGTGCCTGCGCGACATACGTGCGTGGTACGAGATCAACTTCGACCCGCCACCCGGCGATGCTCCCGACACGTATCATCACATCGAGGTTCGTGTGGATAAGAAGGATCTGAAGGCCCGCGCGCGTGACGGGTACTACTCCAATCCCACGTCGAATCCCGAGCTCTAGACGCCTGGCGCCTTCAATCCGCGGCTTCAATCGACCGTGTCAAATGGGATGCGGCGATAAAGCTTTCCGGACAATGCGGCTGCTTCCAGTACCGCCCACGAGGTTCCAGTCCGCTCCATGTCCTGATCGTCGGTCACAGGGAGAATGCTTTACACCATCTTGATAAACAGCGCCACGGCGATCGTGAAGCCCACGGCAATCACAAACCTCCGCACCATCACGCGCCCGATCCTCCGCGCCACACCTGCCGCCGCATAGCCGCCCACGAGCGCAGCAGCCATCATCGCCACCACATAGCTCCACACCACCATGTGCGCCGCGGCAAAGAGCACCGACGCCACGCCGTTTGTGCACAGGCTCAGGAAGCTGGTCATCGCATTCATTTTCAGAATGTCGTCCATTCCCAGATATGCGAGCAGCGTCAGCATCATGATGCTCATCCCGGCCCCGAAATATCCCCCGTAGATGCCCACCGCGAACTGTGCGAACGCCGCGGCCACGATCCACACGGCGCCTCTCCCATGCGCATTGCGATCCTCTGCTCGACCCTCCGGATTCCCCAGCGTTCGGCCGGTTGCTCGCTCGCGGAGCATTCTTTGCACCGGCGCCTGGATGGCGAACAGCACAGTGGCAAACAGGATCAGGAAAGGAACCAGATGGGCGAAAATCTGCGCCGGCGTTCGCCGCAGCAGCCACGCCCCGGCGAGTCCTCCGAGCATCGCGGGAACGGCGAGTAGCAGCGCCGGGCGGGGCACGATCGCAAGCTCCCGGCGAAATCCCCAGATGCTGCCCAGCGACCCCGGCCAGATGGCGACGGTGCTCGTCGCGTTGGCCGCTATCGGCGCCAGCCCAAGACCCAGCAGCGCCGGAAACGTGATCAGCGTGCCGCCGCCGGCTACGGAGTTGATGCCGCCGGCAAGAAACGCCGCGGCCATGCCAGCCATCAAATGTGCAACCGTCAGAGGGCCCACCCCTCAGTGTACGGTCTTCCATCGAAGCGCATCGGGCTCCATAGAGCGCCCCCTGCAGAGAGTCGGGGAGTATTGAGAAGTCTGCTCGTTGTCTTGAACGTTGCCACGCAGTCCGCTCTCCCAATCTGCCGCAATTCCGCAAGCATCGCCGAATCGCCCGGGATGCGCCCAGAAGCTGCCATCACATAGCATGTTGGCAAGCTGGTGGGCCGGCGAGACACCAACGTACAATGGCCTCGCCTTGTGAATGGACGGTCCCCGTCCCGCGTGGACAGCTTGAACGTGGGTCTTTGAAAGGACAAGTCGTGACCTTCGGCGCTCTGCATCGCGTGATCGCTCTGCTGGCGATTGGTTTTGCATCGACCATCTGCGTTCTGAATCCTCCTCGGGTGCGTGCAGCGGGCGCGCCGCCGAGAGACGAGGCCAGCCAGCGCTCAGGCGCGCACAGCGCCACCGTGCAGGACGTGCAGCGCATCCTCGCTGCGAATCAAGGCAGATCGGATGAGCAGGTCGCGCGGCAGTTGTCTCTGCTCACGCTCACAGAAAGGATGAGCGATGGGACGCTCCAGTCGCTGCAGCAGCGCGTTCCCGGCCCCAGGTCCCATTGGGCTCTGGTGGCGCTGGCGGATGACTCCGTGTTTCTCAGGCCCGCAGCCGCGGATGTGCTTTCCCAGGCTCCGCCTGATTTGCAGGAACAGCGGCGGATGATCTCTTTGGCCGTGGACTACCTTCAGAAGACGCTGCCCAGGCTGCCAGACTTCTACGCCGCGCGGACCACTGTCCACTTTCATGGATCACCGAAAGATGCACCGTGGCGCAAAGTGGGCACTTCGCAGGTGGTTGTCACATTTCGCGATGGGAAAGAGGTCGTCGATCCGCGCTCCTGGGGAACGCATCCGTCTCAGCCCGAAAACGATGGACTCATCACCAGGGGAGTCTTCGGCCCCATCCTTTTCACGGTGATCCGGGACGCGGCTTACGGAGAGACGGTCTGGGACCGCTGGGAGCACGGGAGCACTGGCGCACGTGCGGTCTATCGATATCGGGTCCCGCAAGATCAATCGCATTACTCCGTGGCATTCCACAGCCGCTTGAGTGATAAGGGAGAGATGGAACTCGGTACGGGATATCATGGCGAATTTGCCATTGATCCGGCCACAGGCGCCATTCTGCATCTCACGGCACAAGCGGACCTGCCAACCGGCTCCCCCATCATGGGAGCAGACATCATGGTGGAGTACGGCCCGGTGGAGATTGGCGGCAAGACCTACACCTGCCCTCTGCGGAGCGTTTCGATCGCTCTCGACGCAGCAGGCTTGATGGGCCAGATGGGTGGACTCGGTCTTGTCGTTCATGCGCCTCCGGACGCCATCCTGTTAAATGACGTGGCATTCGGGAGCTATCATTTGTTCCGCTCCAGCTCGCGCATCATGGTCGGCCCTCCTCCCGCCCCCAATCCATAGCCACCCGGATCCCACCTGGCCGCCAACCTCCGCGGCTGTTGCGGTCACCCTCGAAGAGGGCCAATCGCCGCCAGCGTGCTCCGATGCGCGACAGGCTCTTCGCTCCCGCGCCCACCGCCCCCGCGCAAATCCTGTCAAGCCCATTTTCTTGCAACGAGCTTGTTTTCAAGCATTTCCATTTGCATGTTGACGGCCCAGCCTGGTGCACAATCAAATCATGCACACCTTCCATCCAGTACGCGCGACCAGAGCGGTCTCCGGTGCAGAATGTCGGCCATGCGCCCGGTCCGTACCCGCC
>JBAUTX010000346.1:0-3286 GCA_049582405.1 Occallatibacter sp.
GATTGGCTCTCACAAGTGTGCGGGATAACCGTTACATCGAAGTGAACGACGCCTTCATGGAACTCACCGGCTATAGCCGCGAGGAATTGATTGGGAAGAACCCCTCCGAAGTCGGACTTTGGGCAAGGCCTGAGCAGCGAACGGAACTCATACAAAAGTTGATGCCGACAGGAGAGGTCCGTAATTTTGACACTCAATATCGCACAAAGTCGGGTGAACTGCGGGAGATCCTGGCATCGGCGGTTCTGATTGACATGGAAGGCGACCCCTGCATGCTGCATGTGTCGCATGATGTCACCGAACAGAGGCGTGCAATCGAAGCGCTACGCGCAAGCGAGGAACGTCTTCGCCTCGCGATTGAATCGGGTCATATGTATGCGTTTGAGTGGGATCCTGCCACCGATCTTGTTCGACGCTCAAGGGAGAGTGCAGCAATCTTGCACCTGGCTGGAGATGCTTCGAAGCATACCCAGCAAGAATTCATCGAGATGGTTCATCCCGATGACAAGGAGCACTACGTCGAAGCGCTTAATTTTGTGACGCCTGAGAATCCGAGCTATAAGACGGTCTTCCGCGTACTGCGACGCGGAGAGCACATGCTCTGGCTTGAAGAATCAGGGCGGGCCTTCTTTGAGGAAGGTGGCAAGATCGAGAAAGTGGTGGGCATGACGCATGACGTGACGGAGATTCGAGAGTCAGAGCGTGCGCTGCGGGAACTGAGCGGACGTCTCATCTCCACACAGGAAGAAGAGCGTCGCCGAATTGCGAGGGAACTTCACGATCACATTGGCCAGGAATTGGCATTGCTCTGCGTACAAGCGCATCGCGTGGCATCCGGCAAGTCGGACCAGGGAGAGACAACACGTACTGAAGCGCACGAACTTTACAACAAGACAAAGGAGATTGCGACAGCTGTCAGTAAGCTCTCGCATCGACTGCATTCCTCGGAACTTGATTGCCTTGGCTTGTCGGTCGCGGCCGAGCGCCTCTGCCGCGACTTTGAGCACCAGTCGGGCATCGTCGTGGATTGCGAGATGAAGAATGTACCGCAGAAACTGGATAAGGAAAAAGCTCTTTGCCTCTATCGCGTTCTGCAGGAGGCGCTCCAGAATGTTGCAAAGCATAGCGGTGCGAAGCGGGCTGAGGTGGAACTCGAGGCAAGGAAGAATCAACTGATCCTGAGGGTCAACGATAACGGAGTCGGGTTTGACCTAGATTTAGCGCGTTTCGATTCAGGACTCGGCCTGATCAGCATCCGCGAGAGATTGAATCTCGTGGGCGGACGACTCAAATTGACTTCCAAAGTGGGTTCGGGAACCACATTGGCAGCGAGCGTTCTGATCAAAGAGATTCCAGAAGGGGATTTGGCTGCAAGATCTTTCTCTACTGTAGGTTGAAACTCAAGAAGCCCTGCGTCAGCTGGAACTGCTTGTGTGATCAATATCACAGTTCTAAGTGACCGCCCTCTCCATTGCGAAGAACTGCAGCAGTTATCCGTTGACACTCGAGTCAGAACCGGGCCATTCTGTACCCGGACAGGTGTATTGACCTAGAGCAGGAGCTGCGTAATGGAGAGTCGCCATCGCCCGAGGTTGCTTATTGCTGATGATCATAAGCTGGTTGCTGAAGCATGCAAGGGATTGCTTGAGCCGGAATTTGACGTGATTGCATTGGTTCCTGACGGCCGCGCATTGCTGGAAGCTGCGGCAGAGTTGCGCCCGGACGTTGTGATTCTGGATATTGCAATGCCGGAATTGAACGGCCTTGATGCAGGCGAGCAAATCAAGCACCAGAACCGCTCCACGAAACTGATTTACCTCACCATGACCTTGGACCCCGAAGTGGCCGCCGAAGCTTTCAGGCGGGGTGCGTCAGGCTATGTGCTCAAACAATGTAATGCAGAAGAGCTCGTGATTGCAGTACGACGTGTTCTGCGTGGGGAGTCGTACCTTTCGCCACTCATCACGAAAGACACAGTCGAGTTTCTGCTAAGGTCGGGCGCCACTTACCAGGAAGAGAAGCGCATCTCGAGTCGGCAGAGTGAGGTCCTGCAGTTGCTGGCGGAAGGCAAGACTATGAAAGAGATTGCATACATCCTTAAGCTCAAGACCGGTACAGTGGCGTTTCACAAATACAGGATCATGGATGTTCTTGGCATCAAGACCACCGCTGCGCTGATCGAGTACGCGATCAGACATCACGTGATTGCGTCGACGAAATAGGAGCGAAGCGACGACCTGAGCCAAGTGACAGCAGCAGATGAGTCCTCCCAACTTCGGCTTGTGGGTAAGGTGTGTGCTTGCTGCCATCCCAATCCTTGTGCGGATCGGAAGCAAGGCTCAATAACTGCCCAAGATGAACACGAGACCAGCCTGATAGCGAAAATTGCTTTGGTTATTGATCCCAAGTGCTTTCCACTCGTAGCGGGTCATGAAGTAGTCGAGCTGTGCTGGACGTATCGCCACGTGCCTGGCAACCGGAAAATCGAAGCCGCCGCCGAATGCCATTGCAAACCCATTATTGCTGCTTGAGAGGCCTGTGACGTTTGCAGCTTTGAACAGGTTGGCATAGACGTTGGAGTACGCACCCCCGAAGAGTGCCTCGCCAAAGAACCGCTTTCTGTGCCTGACCATGTTGATTTGAGGTCCAAAAAGATAGGTGAACATGTTCCCTTGCGTGTTGAATGTACCCCCAGACGAGTTCGCAGTGGCGGGAAGGTGGAACGTGAGTGTCGTGGTTGCGTATCCTTCGAATTCACCCTTCATCGTTACGAAGGGGCCGAGGTTGATGCCGATGGATCCTCCACCGCCGTTTAGGTCGCGATCCCCTGCCAAGCTCTTGGCTGGGTTGTAGACGAGGAGGGAGTAGTTCGCACTGGCCTCTCCGACCTGTGCAAGCGCAGCCTGAGAAAAGCCAACCAGGCAAACAATGCTGAAACCCAGTAGCAATCTTAAGTTCACGACACGCTCCTTCATGATGCTCGGCACTAGAAACGAATCCTGTACCCGGTTGAAATCTGAAAATTACCCTGTGTGACGTAGTAATCGGTCGATATGATGCTTCCGATCGGCGATATCTGAGGATTGGGGTAGTCCTGGAGATAGCGCACAAGGGTTGTTCCAAGGTCGACCCGGATCGTAGATCGCCGATTCGGATAAGCTTCGAATACGCCCCCTGCATCCAACGCGAATCGGGTCAGATTTGTGTAATGAGGATTCTCGCCACCGCTCCAGGCGTTGTCATAATAGATGAACCCCGGGCGAACCTTCGCGAAGACCCCCCAACT
>JBAUTX010000347.1:0-1713 GCA_049582405.1 Occallatibacter sp.
TCACCAGTGCGGACACCAGGCCGAGCACCGTGGTCGATGCAGAACCCAGTACGCTGGTCATCGTCAGTGACTTCATGACGTTCTGCAGCAGCCGCTCCACACCCGCGGAGAAGACAGCGTGCTCGCGGTCTTCCGCGTGATAGCCCTTGATGACGCGCACTCCGCCGAGCGATTCCGTGAGCCTGCCGGTAACCTCGGCATTAATCTTTGACCGCTCGCGGAAGATCGGTCGAATCACCTTGAAGCCATACTGCAAAACAAAGACGAATGCACCCACGACCGAGAAAACGGTGAGCGTGACCACCACGCTCCTGTGGAGCAGATAGATGAACGCAAGCACAGCCGTGAGCAGGCCGCCTGTGAATTCGACCAGTCCCGTTCCGACCAGATTGCGGACGCCCTCCACGTCGCTCATGATGCGGGCAACCAGTGTTCCAGTGCGGTTTTCGTCGTAGTAGGCTACGGAGAGCAGGCCCACATGCTTCTGCACCCGGCGGCGCATTTCGGCAATGAGGCGCTGTCCTGCCTTGGACAAAAGCTGCGTGAGTGAAAACGAAGTGATGGCCTGCACGACCATGGCTGTGAAGACAAGCGCAATAATCCTGGGCAAAAGATCCGGCCTGGGGTGCACCGGCGAAAGCACGTTGTCCAGGAGCGGCTTGGCCGTGTAAGGGAGCACGAGTCCTGCAACGCGATTGATGGCCATGAGGCCAAGACCCGCCACCAGCAGGCCCTTGCGCGGGGCCACAAGTGTCCACAACTGCGGCCAGAGCTCCTTCATGTTGATTTTGCGCTTGGGCAGGTCGGCCTGCCCGGCGCGCGCACCGCGGCCATGCGGGGTGCGCTCGGCACGCATGCCCATTCCCACTCCGGCGCCGCGCATGCCTCCCATCTGTTACACCGTCCCCGCGCGCCGCGCTGCGATGAAGGACCGTACGCAGAGCACCACATAGATGAGCATGAGGCCTGCCATCGTGACTTTCGACACCAGTGCAATCATGTCCGGCGGGTGTCCCGTGGACGTTGCATGGAGATAACCGCGCACGGCCTCAACCGCGCCGCCCAGAAAGGCCAGCAGGCCGAGCGTGACGTTGATGTGCATGAACAGCTTGCGACGCGCCTCACTTGGGCTGATGGCAAGAAACCCAAAAATACCGAGCAGCACACCGAAGCCCGCAGGGATCAGTGCGGTGGGATGCTGGCTGCCCGTCCCCAGATAACCCACCAGTCCGAGTGCGATAAGCAGCCCGGCAAAAACTAACGTGACCTTCGCCATTCCAGTCCTCTTCTCTCGTTGCACCAAGTTGCTGTAGCTTGGATGTTTGATTGTGACACGGGATGCACAAATCCCCTGCCACGGCACGTGCTGGCTCCCGGATACGTGGCAGACTCAGGCAGACGGATGGACGGTCCTTCGACCGTGTGTGCTGGTCAGGCGCCGGAAACAGCCTGCTTCACGTCGTCGAATACCTGGTCCGGTGTCCACTCGTTGCCCGGGTAAAATCGCACCACCTTGCCATCGCGTCCAATCAGCGTTGTCGAGAGTGTGTGTGTAATGGACCCGTCTGTGCCGGTCGTAATGCCTACATCAAAATATTTTGCCATCGCATCCAGCGCTGATTTTCGCGGGACGGCAAATTCCCAGTGCGCAAAGGCATTCTTCGCATCGCTGCCGACGTAGGTTGCGCCGTATGCCCGGAGGCGCGCCGTCGT
>JBAUTX010000348.1:0-2463 GCA_049582405.1 Occallatibacter sp.
CCACAAACGAAACCGGGATGAAGAAGATGGCAAGAATCGACGCTGCCAACATCCCTCCAATCACGACCGTGCCCAGCACCTGGCGCGATATGCCTCCCGCCCCGCTCGCTGTCCAGAGCGGAACGCAACCCAGAATGAAGGCGAATGCGGTCATCAGAATTGGTCTGAGCCGCAGCTTGGCGCCCGTCAGTGAAGCCTCAATGAGAGGCTTGCCCTTGTCGTACTCCATCTTGGCAAACTCAACAATGAGGATGGCGTTCTTTGCCGCGAGGCCGATGAGCATGACAAGGCCGATCTGTGCATAGACATCGTTTTCCAGATGTCGGCCAAACAGTGCCAGAAATGCACCAAATACCGCGATGGGAGTGCCGAGCAAGACTGCAAACGGCAAGGTCCAGCTTTCATATTGGGCGGCCATGATGAGAAAAACGATAAAGAATGCCAAAGCAAAGACGACAGCGGGACTGACTCCTTCGGCCGCCTTCTTTTCCTGGTAAGACATGCCCATGTAGTCGAATCCCATTTCCGAGGGCATCGTCTGCTTGAATGTTTCCTCCAGTGCCGTAATCGCTTGACCAGAACTAAACCCGGGAGCAGTGGAAGCATTCAGTTGCACGGAATTGAACTGATTAAAACGCATGGTGAACCCAGGCCCACTGCGCTTCTCCGTTCCGGTTACGGTACTGAGCGGGACCATCTCTCCCGATGCGTTCTTGACGTAAAACTTACCGAGATTCCTGACATCCGTGCGATACTCGCCGTCAGCCTGGACGTATACCTGCCACTGCCGCCCGAAGCGGTTGAAGTAATTGACAAGTGATCCGCCCATGAACGCCTGCAGGGTCTGATACACGCTCCCTAGATCGACTTGCTGCGTAAGCACCTTGGCCTTGTCGACGGTAACTCCGACCTGCGGGACGCCGAACAGCGCCGTTGTTGTCACGCTGGAAAGCTCAGGTCTTTTGCGTGCCGCGGCCAGAAACGTCTGCAGATTTTTCGCAAGAAATGCGATGTCCTTTCCCGATCGATCCTGCAAAACGAAGGTCACACCACCCGATGTGCCAACACCTGGAATTGCAGGCGGGGGAAATGAAAATGCGATCCCTGAGGTTACTCCAGAGAGTGCTCGATTGATGTTCGCCTTGATGGCCTCATAACTCTCTTCCTTGCTCTTTCGCTCCTCCCATGGCTTAAAGCTCACGAAGAAAAAAGCATTGAAGGTGCTGTTCACGCCGCTCAGCATGTTGTACCCGACCACGGAGCT
Source organism: Occallatibacter sp. (assembly GCA_049582405.1). Lineage (GTDB taxonomy): Bacteria > Acidobacteriota > Terriglobia > Terriglobales > Acidobacteriaceae > Telmatobacter. Next base: position 1,265 of record JBAUTX010000348.1, read on the forward strand.
CACATGCTCCACACCTGGAGTTTTGAGAATGAGATCCTCAACCTGCCTGGCCGCTTCTGACGTTCGCTGCAGCGAGGAGGCATCGGGAAGCTGTATCCCGGCATAGACGAAGCCCTGATCTTCATCAGGCAAAAAGCTGGTGGGTATCTTCTTGCCGAAGTATCCCGCAGCCACGGTAAGAATCAACAGAAGGATGAAAGAGAAGCCAGCCTTGTGGATCAGGTAACCGCACGCCGTAACATAACCATCTGTCGCCCGACCAAAGACCCTGTTAAACCAGTTGAAGAACATTGCCAGCGGGCCGCGCCCCTGCTTGCGAGGCTTCAGTAACATGGCTGAAAGTGCAGGGCTCAAAGTCAGGGCGTTGAATGCCGAAATTATCACCGACACGGCAATCGTGACAGCGAATTGCTGATACATTCTCCCCGTAATACCGGGGATGAACGCCGTGGGAATAAAGACTGCAGAAAGGATGAGTGCAATTGCAACTACGGGGCCCGACACCTCCTCCATTGCTTTGACGGTTGCTTCCTTCGGCGTCATTCCATGTTCGATGTGGTGTTCCACAGCTTCCACCACCACGATGGCATCATCGACGACCAATCCGATGGCAAGCACCAACCCGAAGAGCGACAGTGTGTTGATGGAGAATCCGAGCGCAGGGAAGAGTATGAATGTTCCGATCAGCGAGACCGGTACTGCCAGAAGAGGAATCAGGGTAGCCCGCCATCCCTGAAGGAAAATGAACACCACCAGGATGACCAGGCCAATGGCTTCGAAGAGAGTAGTCCGAATCTCTTTCAACCCTTCTGTCACAGCGAGTGTTGTGTCCAGTGGAATGACATAATCTAGTCCCTGTGGGAACCGGGTCTTGGCCTCCTCCATCAACTTGCGTACGCCTTCGGCAGTCTTCACCGCGTTGGTGCCGGGCAGCTGGTAAATAGCAAGGATAGCCGCCGGCTTTCCATTCAAGCGTCCTTCAAGGGCATAGGTCTGCGCACCAAGTTCAACCCTTGCCACATCTTTTAGCCGCAGGATGCCACCGTCCGGCTGGGCGCGAACGATAATCTCTCCGAATTCCTCAGCGGAGGGAAGGCGCCCGGGAGCACGGACCGTATAGGTGAAGTTCTGCCCCTTGGGTACCGGTTCGCCGCCAATCTGACCCGCCGGATTCACGGTGTTTTGCGTCTGAATCGCAT
>JBAUTX010000349.1:0-11433 GCA_049582405.1 Occallatibacter sp.
GCGAAGGGCCTCTTCCATCTGCTTTCGATCTGTCATGTCGCGACCGAAAATGCATATTCCATGAGCGCGTCCATTGCGAACAAGACTCTGGGCCACCAAATGGAGTGTCATGTTGATGGAGTGAAGCTGGTAATCACGACTGGCTTTTCCATGCTCCAGAACATACCTGTAAAACTTGTTCCAGGTTTCGGCGCGTTCCGGGGTGATATCCTCCGGGCGCATGCCCAGGCGAGCCTTGATTCCACGCGCCTTCAAGAGCAAGTCCTCAAAGGCTTTGTTGAATGAGAGGAGCCTGAATTTGCCAGGATCAACGACGAAGACGACGTCTTCAGCTGCTTGAAAGATTGCCGTCAACTGTTCGACGGACGCTGCCATCTCCTGTTGCTTCTTCTTTCTCGCCTGGATATCGCACACCGTTCCGGCCAACTCGATGGGACCGCGTCGCGTAGCCCCGCGCACAACTTTGGCGCGTAATTCAAACCATCGATACGGACCAGTCTTTGCCCGAAAGCGCAACTCGCAATGCAACATCGGAGTCTTGCCCGCCAGATGGGTTTCTAGTTGGGCTTGAAAGCCAGCGCAATCATCCGGATGCATCAGGCTCATCACAAAGCCAGGATTCTTCGAGAGATTGGACGAAGAATACCCCATCGCTGCAAGCCAGCGATTGCCGAAGCGCATTTCCCCTGAGGAGACGTTCCAACAGCCGTAGCCTTCCGTTGTCGCGTCGAGAACGGTCCTTAGCCGTTGTGATGTCGGATGGATTCGCTCCTGAGCAACGCCTGAAGCAGGCCCGCGGGCGCTTGCCTGGATTCCCCGCCGCTTCTTCGCTTGACCGTTCATCGTTCGTAAGTCCAGGAGCGGTCGGCATTGCCGGAATGCATCGATTCAGTTGTAGTTGGAAGTATTCCGGACAACACGCAACCCTTGCAGTGACTTCAATGCAGTGCGTGGTTGACTTCGTGCTTGAGAAGCACACGACCAGGCTTCACCTGAACTCAAAGGGAAACCAACGGCCGTCCAAAAATTCGCCTCCTCCCCCACAATCCACACTCGGAACGCCCAGGTTCTGCGACAAATTTACCACAGATTCTTCCTTGCCCCCCTTTCAAGGGGAATATTCGCGTCCCACCCTTTTGGGCAATTTGTCTGGAATAGAGCCAAGAGGGAGCGGTGGATCAACCTTCATTCCTTGTGAACACTGGGCGCAGTCTCCGGCGAGTGCAGGAACCAACCACCTTTTCTCATTACTCTCAAATCAATGAACAAGAGGGCGGTCCCGTGCCGGGAGGAATGCTGAAGCATTCCTCCCGCCACGTATGACGGTGGCATCAACGCCAGATTCAGGGATTGCGGTCAGGCTGTCCTAGCCGCGCACCTTCGCCAGCGCTTTCAAGCCGACGGAACCAGCCATCGAAAGAAGGCCCAGAAGAGCAAACAGCGGCAATGCACTGCCTGTCTTCGGCAACGTAGCAGCTGCCACTTCCTGTTGCGGAACAGGAGCAGGTGTAGGCTCGCCGGTTGCTACGAAGATGGGCTGGCCCGCTGCGGGAGCCGGAGGCGGAGGAGGCATATGGCCAGTGATCCTTGCCTGCTGCTCAACTTCCGTGATCGGCTCCTCCACGACCCGCGAGCCGCTCACCTTCATGCCCTTCCTCAAACCCCAAGCGTCCGTCTCTTGTCCATTCACCATGAACTTCTGACCTTTGGGAATCTTGAAGGACTGATTCTCACCGTTTTCCAGGGTAAGGATCACAGAGAGAGGTGGATTCACGTGCCATACGGTTCCGGTAACTGTTCTCACGGTCGTGATCACCTTCGGCGTGGTGGTCGTCGTAATCGTTCTCTGAAGGTGCATTCCAGGTTTCAGATCATGAATGCCGACTTCCCTGCCTTCGACGGTCGCGCGTGAACTCTCCGGTACATTGGCGATGTGCCGAATCGATCCGTCGTCCATCTTGAGCACCAGGTCATTGCCTTCGACCAGAAGGACTTCGGCACGCTCTACCTTTACTTCCTGTGCCGCCGTTCCTTCCGTTACGGTTTTGCTTTCCTGAACTTGTGCGCTGTTCTTGACGGTGAAGGCGAGTCCAATCGCCCCGACCGCAAGAATCGTCGCCACTCGTGTCCATCCGGTTCGTGCGTTCATTGTGTCTTCTCCTTGGTTCTTGAAGCAGTGGCTTGCAAACTCGCCTTTGCTGGCTCGTTCTGCGTTTTGGTTTGGCCCTTTAGCGATGCATGTACGATGTACCGCTGAGGGGCACTTCCCACGAAATAAAATGGGAAGCAAGTGACGAGGGTCAAAGCGGGTTCTGACCCTTTCTTCAGGACATCCACATCGTTTGGACCGACCAGCGTGATCGAATCAATGACGTACGTCTGCGTTCCCGTCATGGTTTCGATCTGGATGGAGTCGCCCACGTGTACGTCCTTCAGCCCGCGGAAGAATCCATCACGATGTCCGGCTATGCCGACGTTTCCTGATTCACCAATGCGGGCAGTCCCGGCAATTCTTCCCACGCCGCGGTTCAGAGCTGGATCATCTGTGCCCTCATAGATGGGCACTTCCAGATGGATCTTGCCCACCTTGAGCAGGGCTAGTGGCTCATCAAATCTTTTGCCGTGTGTCGCCTCATAAGCCCTGATCCGTTTCGGAGACCAAAGACCAAAGTCAACATTCCCCTCCCCTTTCACTCCGCTCTGTCCGTCACCATGCTGCGCAATCAATCCAGCGTGGAATCGCGCAACAGCCCAATTTGAATAAGCCCTGCCGCCCACGTAGGTGATCGCCGCAAACGCCAGTAGCCCCACGCCGGCAAGCATCAGTCCGCGTTCGAGGTCTTTCAAATTGGGGATCCATGTCCTCATCTGCTCACAATCGCAACCTTGTCATCCCCATCACTCCCCGAACCAGCAATGGGGACGCACTCTTACTCAAGTTCAGGGTAGTGCTCGCTGGCTTTTATCAAGAACTGACAATATTGCTAGTAACACCCGCAAATCTCGTCAAAGAAAGAAAAATGCGCACTCTTCCCTTGGCAAAACATGGAGAGGAGATGAGAAGGAGAGGTGAGGATCAGTTGTGCAGTGCGCAGGGATGCGGGCTCTCGTTCCCCGCCTAAGCAAGCTCTTCGACCAGCGTGAAAGAGTTTGGGTGCCCTCTGAGAATCCACTGAATTTCGACGATCATCGCCGAGGGAAGGAACCGCGAAGATGAGCACAGTCAGCTTCTTGCGTCTGACAGAGAAGCGGTTTTGGTACCGCAGTTTGCAGCAGGCACTTGTTCACGTGCAAACTCTTCAGTCGAGAGCATTTGCCACACAAGCGCCCTGCTTGCAGCTCGTTGCATGGTCACCGGCACTTCCGCGCGCGATGCTATCGCACGCTCTTTACCCTGATGCCATAAAGAGCATGATGCGCGAGGATAAAAAGCATACGGCCATCCTCTCCTCCGAAGAGGATTTGGATTGGCCGCTCAGGAACATCAATCTGGCCCACCTGTTTTCCGGACGGACTGTAGACAAAGATCTGCCCGTTCGCGACGTACACGCTTCCGTCAGGGCCCATGGCTACACTCTCACCGCCACGCTCGGCAAACACGTGCAGTTGCCCCAGTGTCCCATCTGGCTCCACGATTGCACGATACGTGCGATCCTCTGACGCGCTGCTCACGTAGACCTGCGCACCAATCTGCGCTCGAATCAATCCATACGTGTCCAGGTTGTCCGAAAAACGCCAGCCGGACGTATCCGTGGCAGGGCCCTGCTGGAAGACGCGCCCGGCAGGAAGAAAGACACTGCCATCCGGAGCAACATACTCTCTCGGCTTCACCGTCGAGACGTCCCGCGCAAACATCTCCGCGAGCGTTGTGTATGTCATTGTCCGCACGTCAAGCTGATCTTCGAATTCTCCGTTATTCCAATAGTTGCCCGGCATCAATACTTCCGCGCCAGGATGCGGCGCCGCCAGCTTCGGCGTGAGCATCGTGATTTGCTGCGGCGACGAGCCAGGACCAAAACGGTAGACCGTGCCCTCCGGGCCTGCAGAAGAGAGAACAAGCAGATTCCCTGACTTGTCGAAAGCAAGATTCACCGGATCCAGAGGATTGTCGCGCTCCACGGTGAGTCCCTCACGACGAGACCACCCATAGATACGCTGCTCATGGTGATCGACAAAGTAAAGCTTGCCGCGTGCATCCACGGCAGCGCCTGAGATCGAGAAAAAACCATCCTCCAGCCTTTCGACCTTTGCACCCGAATCAAGCACAGCACTCGCATCGCCCGCCGCCGGTGTCAACGGAATCAAAGGCACATCGAGAACAGCAAACTCACGCTCGCGCACTGCAAGATGGTGCGTCCTATCCTCGATGGCATTCTCATAAGGAAATTTGCTGACGCGCAGAAAAGTGCCGCAGCCATGTTCATCGCAGATCCCATATCCGCTCTCCGCATTGATGTGCACATTGCGGAAGTGAATATCGCCGGATTGATAGAGCCGCACTGCTGTCTCATAAGGGGCACGGGAGCGTGTCACGCGATAGCCATGATAGTTGGCAATCGTAATGTTCCTTGACCAGTCCAATTCCAGCGAAAGAGCGTCGGGACTCTCACCGGCCTCCTCTTCCGTCTGTGGAGCGTTGATGTCCCAATTCTCCACATGGTCCAGTCGAATCTCGTTCCGCACATGATGTTCATTGGAAAGCTCATAAACATGACCAGGCGTTCTCGTGTTTGAAACATAAAAACCTGCCTGCGCGAACGTGTTCGGAGTCCAGATATCGGCAAACGTACCACCGCCACCATCTGCGACCCACAGGCTTGGATACTGCCCATCCCATCGCTTTGCCAGATCAGAGTCCGCTGTGTGGTTGTTGTTGTACGGGTTCGTTCCGCTGCCGTGCCCACCCAGGAAACGCACGTCATCGATCAGCGAGTCCGCACCGGCTTTCCAAAGCACGGCCACCGCCCGTGGATTAATCCCTCCCGTGAACATTCCCAACCCACTCAGGATGTTCGTGCCTCCCGCTGGCGTCGCAACCAGCGCCTTGGGCGCTCCAATGCCCTGAAACGCCGGTGTCGAGTCAAGGAGATCCAACTGCGTCATCGTGGGGTGCAGTCCAATCAAGACCGTGTCCGGTCTCAACATCAGGGTCTCGCGCACGAGGTAGTGCCCCGCCGGGAAATAGAGCACCCCATGCTCTGCGATTGCCTTCTGAAGCGCCGCTGTGTCATCGGTCGCCCCGTCGCCACGGACACCAAGCGTGTGTACATTCGCCCATTCCTCCGTGGGCGGCAGTGCGCGGATCGCGGAGGGCAGCGGTGCCGGCATAGCATCCAGCGGCGCCGCGTCGTACCGCATGCCCATGCTCCCCATTTCTCCTTCTGCCGGAAGAATGAGGCCGTAATTGAACTCTTGGACTCGATAGATCGGCCCTTTACCTTCCACACGCTTCCCGCTCTCGCGGAACCGCGCAAAGGTTGGTACATGTCGCAGGACTGCGTTCTCGAAGCCGACCTCTGTCAGCGGATTGTTTTCATTGCTGATGACCACTGCTTGCCCCGCAAGGTTCTCGAATCGGCAATCCTTGACCCAGAGCTGGTCTGGATAGCCGGCATCGATGTCGATCCCCGTGGGAACATCGCGGAATGTGTCGTGGATTAACGTCAGGCCCGCTTCGTGCTCGCGGATTGCTGCCTCGTGTTGGCCCTCAAACACTGAATCCAGGAGTGTAAATTGCCAGGCGGGCGAGGTCTTCTCCGTGAGAATGCCATAACGACCACCATAAAAGTGGAGGTCTTCAGCCTCATTGCCAATCTGTGTCAGCGCAGCCAGGCCCGAACCGATATGAAAATCCATGTGGCTCAGAAATGAGTGCTGCGCCACGTGGAAGCGGATTGCAATGGCCGCAGGATTCCCTTCCCCGATTTCAAAATCAATGTTGCTCATCGCAGAGTAGAAGGTATTCGGGTTGGCATCCGCGACCGCATCGTTGGGCGGCACACTGCCCGGCGGCGGAAAAGGAACGCGCTTGCCAAATCGACGCAGTTCCTCGGCATTCATGCCAGTGAAGATCACCATGTCGCCGACGCCGCTTTGGAAGCCGGGTGTGTTATCCGCCAGCAGAAATACCGGTCGCGCCTTGCCATATCCAATCACGCGCACGCCCGGCCACACATACAGCGTGTGCGTCAGCCGATAGCGGCCCGACGGCACAAAGACGATTCCCTCGCGGACATTGCTGCCGGCTTTGTTGATGGATGCCTGAATCGCCGCCGTATCGTCCGCGACCCCATCGCCCTTGGCGCCAAATTCTTCATGGCTCAGGTAAATGGCCTTGGGGTCTTCAAGGCGTGTCGTAAAGACAGATTGGGAGAAAAGCGGCACTGCAACGAAGAGAAGTAGCAGTAAGGACATGCGGCGGATGAGCATCAATGGAATCCCCGTCATCACGAATTGTCGATCACGGCCTCGCCGGATTGATTCAAACGAAGGCCGCCGACTCAAGCTCGCTCGACCTGCGCGACCGTGGAACTGATATCCCTCGATGCGTTCATCCTACTACCTGGTCAGGAATGTGATCCTTGCCGGGCCGCGCCACCACGACCCACTGGACATCAAGGATGCGAAAAGCTCCTGCTCCTGCCCGGCAGGAATCGGACGTGTACAGAGGAAAGGTTGCGAGGCTTCAGGCGACGAGCTTCTTGAGTTGGGCGAGATGATTGAGATCGTGGCCCGCCATTGTTTCTACAATCGTGAGGAATGTCATAGAGCCCCGTTCAGGGTGTCGCACGGCTTTGTTCGCATGCGCAGGCAGAGCTGCTTGAATCAGCCGAAGATTCCACGCCCGCAACGCGGTGAATGCGGCCAGAGCCTGATGCGCAGAGATGCCGGCAGACTGCACGGCCCACTTGTCCTGGTCAAACGGCTGCACAAGGTGATTTTCTTCGGCCAGTGTTTGCCTCAATCGAAATCCAAACGCAAGATCACAGTCCGCAAGGTGGGTGATGATCTGAGCCGGGCTCCACTTTCCGGGCTGAATCGGAGAGGCCAGCTGTTGCTCGGTCAATGCATGGGCGACTTGCCTCAGTGCCTCGGGAGTTGCCGCAAGGATCTCCTCCACAGGGCGCCCATCGAGAAAGTGTTCGTATGGATTGAGATTGCTCATCGTGCATCCTTCCTGCTGGTCTCGAAATCAACTTCAGTCAGAGGTACTCCTGGACCATGCGACTCCAGGTCGGCCAATCGTGTGAGTTCCACGAATCCCAAATGTAAAGCTTGTGAGGAATATTCTTCGAACTCAGAATTCGATCGAGATTCTGGTTCTGCCCTAAGCACTGGTCATCCCATCCAGTCGCAAGAATGTATGTGTTCTGCCGGTATCGCTCAAAGTACCATGGGTCACTCAGATTGGGCAGATAATGCGTGGGCAAATTGAAGTAGGAATCCTGGTCATAGTAGCCATTCAGAAAATTGGAGAGATCGAATGCTCCGGACATGGAAAGAAGTCCTGTAAACAGATCCGGATGACGGAGCGCGATATTCGTCGCGTGATAGCCACCGAAGCTGCATCCGAGCGCCACGAGATGCGCGTCCTGGTTTTTCTGGCGAATCAAAGGCAGCACCTCCGCAAGCAGATAATCCTCATACTGCACATGCCGGGCAATTCGCCAGCGTGGTGATACCTGCCGGTTATACCAGCTCTCCATGTCCACCGAGTCCACACAAATAAGCTGACGGCTGCCACTGTCGATCCTGCCTGCAAGAGCGGACACCATGCCTCGATCTTCAAATTCGAAGAAACGACCACCAGAGGTCGGAAAGACCAGAACTGGCAATCCGGCATGACCGAAAATGAGCAACTCCATCTCGCGGCCCAACCGCGAGGAATGCCATTTGTGATACTCGCGATGCATACAGCGCTCCGGCAAAGCGTATATGGGGCTGGCATTCGATCATCGTAAGAATCAACGAAGTCAGCCGAGGAGAGACAAAGGATGGCAATTGGACTTTGGTGAACCGCTGCTTTCTTGATACTGTAACAGCCACAGGCGTGGTTTTCCTGCCTTGATACCGGCTCGCCATGAACGAAGGAACAATCGGGATTGAAGCTCCAATCACAAGGAATAGCAAGTCGCCAAGCATCGGTATCCTTGCCTGCAGGAGCGACTCCGCATCCCCGACTTCACTTGCATAGGGGCTTCACAAGCCGCTTCTTGCCGGATCGACGTGATCTCATCGTCTACGTCCCACCATGCTATGCAAGCAGCCCGGAGCGCGACTATCCCGTCCTGTACCTGCATGATGGTCAAAATCTCTTTGACGGACGCACTTCATTTATAGAGGGGCGGACGTGGCAGGTGCGCGAGGGCGCGGACGCCTGCATCGAGGCCGGCGAAGTCGAGCCGCTGGTCATCGTTGGCATCTACAACACGGGCAACCGTCGGCTCGCCGAATACACGCCAGATTCCTCCCGGCAAATGGGTGGAGGAGAGGCCGATTCCTACGGCCTGCTCATTACACGCGAATTGATGCCTTGGATTGCAGCAAGGTATCGGGTGCGCCGCGACCGCGAAGCGACCGGAATGGGTGGGTCCTCGCTTGGCGGGCTTGTCACACTTTACCTTGGGTTGCGCCACGCCGAGCATTTCGGCAAACTCGCACTGCTTTCTCCAAGCGTTTGGTGGAATCACAAGAGCATTCTGGGCTATGTCAACGAGAGGGCTCCCGAGATCTGGGAGCGGCCGCGGATGTGGCTCGATGTTGGTGAAAAGGAAGGCCACCGTGAGGTTCGTGACGTTGAACAGTTGGCGCGGCGCCTGAAGGCGAACGGATGGCGGCCGGGCGACACGTTGCAAGTGGAAAAGATCAGCGGTGGCACACACGATGAGGCAAGCTGGGCGCGCCGCGTACGCCCGCTCCTCAAGTTTCTCTTCCCGGCCGGCGGACATTAGCTTGCTTCTAATGGCCACTTTCGGCGATACTTAAGTGTTGAGTCTTGCAACGGCCGGACGACAAGTCTGGCCTTTCGTTTGGCCCGATCGGCACTCTTCGCTGATGCCGGAGCAAACTTTGGAGACCGCAACATTACTGGAATCTGAAAGGATACGTAACTCCGTGGTCATGATTCGTTTGGCGCGCGTTGGCGCCCGGAAGCAACCGTACTATCGCATCGTTGTGATCGAAAAGGACCGTGCCCGCAACGGCCGGTCAATCGAAGTCGTGGGCACTTACAACCCCCGCACCAACCCGGCCTCTGTCGATCTAAAGCATGAGCGGATCGCCTACTGGCGCGGCGTGGGAGCACAATTTTCTCCAACCGTGGCCAAGCTTGTCGAAAAGCACCCCGCGGTTTCCGTCGCAGCAAGCTAGTGTGCCTCCCCCGCCCGGCCCGTCGGCAGGGCGTCAGGCCGGCCAGAACAGTCTTGCTGACGGCGGCAAACAGGTGTGCTACTATTCGCGCACGATCCAAATAGCTTCACGCTTGGACGCAATCGGTCAGAGGCAAGTTCATGACCCAACCAGATATGGTCGCAGTCGAAGAGCTGGTCCGAGAAATCGCGCGGGCCTTGGTGGATGAGCCGGCAGCAGTCGAAGTTCAATCCGTAGACCGGGACGACAACACCGTTTTAAAGCTTAGGGTTGCGCCCCAGGATGTTGGCAAGGTCATCGGAAAGCAGGGTCGAACAGCCCGCTCCGTTCGCACCATTCTTGGAGCTGTCAGCATGAAGCTGCATCACCGCTACACGCTTGACATCCTGGAAGAGGACGACAAGGAATAAGACCTGCTGTTTTGCCCATGCCCCGTTACGCCGGAGTGAGCCATGACTGATGTGCAGGAGTGGGTCTGGCTCGCCCGGATTCGTCGACCTCAAGGCCGCAAAGGCGAGGTCCTCGCTGAAATTCTGACTGATTTCCCTGAAAAGTTTGCCGAGCGAAAGCAACTCTGGCTCTTGACCGAGAGCGCGCTACACTCCACAGCGCGCGCTGCGGCGCTGGATAGTTTTTGGCTCCACAAGGGCGCAATCGTCCTTCACTTTTCGGGAATTGATTCAATCAGCCAGGCTGAAACCCTCGCAGGCCTTATCGTCGCAATCCCCCGTTCAGAACGAGTCACGCTTAATGAGGACGAAGCCTACATCGGCGACTTGATCGGATGTGAGCTGATCGACGTCGCCGGCCAAAGTGGAACTGACCAGCCTCAGGCGCTCGTTGGAACCATTGAAGATGTCGACAGAACCGCAGGGCCGGTGGCCATCCTGATCGTCCGGAATGGTAAAGAGGAAGTGCTGGTACCCTTTGCAAAAAGCTACCTTCAGAAGCTGGATTTGGGCGCCAAACGCGTTGAAATGGCATTGCCACACGGACTGGTCGATTTGAATCAACAACCCAAGCGCCGCAGCAGTGATTAACTCGGGCATGAACAGGGTGCCAGCAATTCAGGTAAAACAGTAATGCCGATGCGTTTCGATATTGTCACAATTTTCCCGGGTTTCTTCTCGGGCATCTTTGAACACGGAGTTGTGCGGCGCGCTCAGGCAAACGGGCTCGTTTCTATCAACGTCCATGATCTCCGCTCCTTTGCGCACGACTGGCACCGAACCGTGGATGATCGACCTTTTGGTGGCGGCGAAGGCATGGTTCTGAAGCCTGAACCGCTTGCAGAGGCTTTGGAGTCACTCGGCGTCCAAAGCAAGCCTGCCAGGCACGGGGGTACAGAAGTTCCTTCCAAACGGCACGTCATCATGCTTTCTGCACAGGGGCGACCTTTTCACCAGGCAATGGCGCGGCAGTTTGCAGCGGCGGACCAGGTCGTCCTGATTTGCGGTCGTTATGAGGGTGTGGACGAGCGCATCACTGAGCTTTTCTGCGATTCCGAGCTCTCCATTGGAGATTACGTTTTAAGCGGCGGCGAGTTGGCTGCCGCAGTCGTTGTAGATGCAACCATGCGCCTGATTCCAGGGGTGCTGGGCAATGAGGCCTCTCGGGACTTCGAGAGCTTCGGCGTCGCAGACGAGGATATCTCGACAGACCCAAATGCGCCTCCCCGTTCGCAGCATGGTTCCGGCGGACTCCTGGACTATCCACACTACACTCGCCCTGCTGAATTTGGGGGTCTCCACACGCCCGAAGTTCTCTTAAGCGGAGATCACGGTGAGATTCGGAAGTGGAGGCGTCAGCAACAGCTTCGCAAGACACTCCAAAACCGTCCAGATCTCCTTGACCGAGCCAATCTCACCGAGGAAGACCGGCGCTTCCTCAACTCAATGCAGAGAAACGATGGGTGATAGTATCAACGTGATGCTGCAGAAGATATGGCTTCTGGAACTCGGCATAGGTTGGGGCATCCTGCTGCTTGCTTTCTTACGTGCCCGCCCATGGGCTCGCCTACAGAGCAAAAAGTCACGGTCACCTTCCTCCGGATGGGGCTACGTC
>JBAUTX010000350.1:0-40314 GCA_049582405.1 Occallatibacter sp.
TCCCTCGATCGGGGAGCAGCGCGATCAGTACCGCGCCCACCAGTGGAGCGAGAAGAATATAGGTGAGGATGGACTCGTTCAGGTACGCCATGGATTACCGTCCCATCCCGCTTGCGTGCAGGCCAAGCGTAGCCGGAAGAAGAAAGAAGAGCAGAACAGCGGCCGCGCCGAGAGCGAGCCATGCAGCGTAGGAGCGAAGATTTCCGGATTGCCACCGCTGGAGGATGGCGCCTGCAAATTGAGCGCTGCCTGCGAGCAGCCAGGTGGCGCCGCCCAGAATCGCAACGTCAACGACCCACTCCAGAAGGTACTTTGAAAGAGCAAGCAGTGGCTTGACGATGGCGAAGCCGTAGATCTCATCGACGAAGTATTTGTTCGCCAGGAGTTTGTATGCATTTGGCATCGCGGCGGCCAGCTTTGCGGGTCCGTCTGGGCTGCGGCGGTAGTACTTATCTGCGATGAGCAATCCAGCCAGCGCGAGCAGGACCGCTATGCCCGTGAGATAGAGCTCGAGGTGCGGGACGCTGGACTCAAGGTGTAGCGGACCGACGGATGGGGCGAGGAAATTGCTGAAGTGCTCGATGCCCATCCAGCCGCCGCCAACGGAGAGTAGTCCGAGAAGGACGAGCGGGCCAAGCATGGACCAGGGGCTCTCATGCGGATGGGCTTCAGGGCTGCGCGACTCGCCGAGGAAGGTCATGTACCAAAGCCGAAACATGTAGAACGAGGTGAGCAGCGCCGTGAGGATGCCAACGGACCAGAGGATTTTGCCGAGCCCCCCTTGCAGGAATGCGGCGTAGAGAATGGCGTCCTTGGAGAAGAAGCCGGCGAAGGGTGGGAACCCAGCGATGGCGAAAACGGCAGCCGTCATGGTCCAGAAGGTGATGGGCATTTTCCTGCGCAGGCCGCCCATCTTGCGCAGGTCCTGTTCTCCGCCCAGGCCGTGAATGACGGAGCCGGCGGCAAGGAAGAGCAGCGCCTTGAAGAAGGCATGCGTCATGAGGTGGAAGATACCGGCGGCGTATGCCATGACACCGCAGCCGAGGAACATATAGCCAAGCTGCGAGATGGTGGAGTAGGCCAGAACGCGCTTGATGTCGTTCTGCACCAGGGCCATGGTGGCGGCGAAGAGCGCCGTGGCTGCGCCAACAATTGCCACCACGCCGAGAGCGAAGGGCGAGCGGTCAAAAAGCGGATGCACGCGGGCAATCATGTAGACGCCCGCCGTGACCATGGTTGCAGCATGGATGAGTGCCGAGACCGGCGTGGGACCTTCCATGGCGTCAGGCAGCCAGACATACAGAGGCAATTGTGCGCTTTTGCCGGTGGCGCCAAGGAGCAGGCAAAGCGCAGTCACGGTGAGGATGCCGCCTTGCCAGGCAGGGGCTTGCGCGAGCTTGGCGGCAATCTCTGTAAATGTGAGCGTGCCGAAGTTGGCCAGCAGCAGGAAGATGCCGATGAGGAAACCAAAGTCGCCAATGCGGTTGACGATGAAGGCCTTCTTGCCTGCATCCGCGGCGGAGTTCTTCTGATAGTAGAAGCCGATGAGCAGGTAGGATGCGAGGCCTACACCTTCCCAGCCGACGAACATGAGCAGCGCGTTGCCGGCGAGGACGAGCACCGTCATGAAGAAGAGGAAGAGGTTCAAGTAGGCGAAGAAGCGCCAGTAACCGTCTTCATGCGCCATGTAGCCGACGGAGTAGATATGAATGAGAAAACCCACTCCCGTGACAACCAGGAGCATGACAAGAGACAGCGGGTCGAAGACAAAACTGAAGTCAATGTTGAGCGAACCGGCGTGAATCCAGCCGATGGGGCAGCTTTCTGTGTAAGGCAGCGCCAGGCCTGAGGCGCTCGCCAGAACACCGTTCAGGACGATAGCCAAGGAGCCGAACGGAGCCAGCAGCGCGATGGCGCTTACCAGGCTCTTGGGGAGCCTGCGGCCAAGAATGCCGTTGAGTAAGAAACCGGCAAAAGGCAAAAGCGGAATAAGCCAGAGATGGAGCGGTGTGTTCATAGTTTCATCAGGTCAATGCGGTCAACGGCCAGCGTAGCGCGGGCGCGGAAGATGGCGATGATGATCGCGAGTCCCACGGCGGCCTCTGCCGCGGCGACCATCATGACGAAAAAGACGAAGATCTGGCCCTTGACGGCATGCCACTGATGGGCAAAAGCCACAAAGGTCAGATTGACGGCGTTGAGCATCAGCTCAATCGACATGAACACGGTAATCAGGTTGCGCTTGATGAGAAAGCCGATCACGCCGAGTGAAAACAGAACGGCGCCGAGCAACAGATACCACTCGATTGGCACTCCCGGTGGGGCGATTTGCACGGGGGCTGGGTTCACTTGCCGGCCGTCCTTTCTCCATCGCCGCGGCGGGCCAATGCCACGGCGCCGAGGATGGCAATGAGAATCAGAACTGATGTGACTTCGAAGGGAAGCAGCAGTTTGGTGAAGAGTACCGTGCTGAGTTCTTCAGTGGAAGTGACATGGTCTTGCATGGTAGCGCGGCCCAGGCCTTCTGCCTTGAGTATGACTGTGGCCAGCAGAGCCAGGATTGCGGCGACGGCAGGGAATCCGATTCCAAGGGCTGCGCGGCTGCCCAGGGTACGCTCTTCCCGTCCTGCATTCAGGAGCATGATGACAAAGGTGAAGAGCACCATGACGGCTCCTGCGTAGACGATGACCTGAGCTGCGGCAAGGAACTCCGCGCCGAGCAACAGGTAGAGCACAGCAAGAGAGGTCATCACGACAATCAGCGAGAGCGCGCTGTTGATGGGATGGCTCTGGAGCAGGAGATTGATTGCGCCTGCGAGGCAAAGTCCGGCAAAAAGAAAGAACAGAATCAGGTGCATCGTACCGTCACTTATATGCGAGCCAGAGGCTTGTGCCCACAATGTTGAGGATGGCGAGCGGCAACAGAAAGCGCCATCCGAAATTCATCAGTTGGTCATAGCGGAAGCGGGGCAAGGTGCCGCGCACCCACACATAGAGGAAGAGAAAGCTGAAGACCTTCAGCACGAACCAGAAGAGCGGCAGCAGGGAACGAAGCAGAATGTTCTGAGGAGTCGGCAGCAGATCCCCGAAGGGGCTCGTCCAGCCGCCGAGGAAGAGGAGCGTCGCCACACAGCCTACGGTGATCATGTTCGCGTACTCTGCCATGAAGAACATTGCGAACTTCATCGAGCTGTACTCCGTGTGATAGCCCGCGGTGAGTTCGCTTTCGGCTTCAGGAAGATCGAAGGGTGAGCGGTTTGTTTCCGCGTAGGCAGCCATCAGGTAAATAAAGAAGGCGATAAACTGCAGGCCGCCGAAGAGATTCCACGTGAGCAGTCCTCTGCTGGCCTGGCTCTCCACAATCACGCGCAAATTGAGCGATCCTGCGCGAAGCACGACGCCGACAAGCGAAAGGCCAAGAGCTAGCTCATAACTGACGAGCTGGGCTGAAGAGCGAAGCGAACCGAGCAGGGAATACTTGTTGTTGGAGGACCACCCCGCCAGCGCCACTCCATACACGCCAATCGATGTGATTCCCAGGATCACCAGCAATCCGATATTCACATCGGAAATCTGAAAGGGGCGAAAGCCGTTGAAAGCGATGCCTGGGTCGCCAAAAGGGACGACGGAGATGGAGATCAGAGCGCAGCCCAGAGCGATGATGGGGGCGAGGAGGTACAGCGGCTTGTACACCGCGGTGGGGATGATGTCCTCCTTGAGGAAGGACTTTGCTCCGTCCACAAGCGGTTGCAACAGACCGAAGGGGCCGACGCGGCTGGGGCCCCAGCGATTCTGAATGCGGCCGACGAGCTTGCGCTCGAGCAGGACCGTATACGCAACGCCAACGAGGAGCACCACCGTGACGACGATGACCTTCAGCAAGCTCCACAGAAAAAACTGCAACAGAGTCACGAGAATTCAGCCTCACTTACCAGGTGCAGGGTCAGTCAGCAGCCGTATCGGCCAGTGACGGTGTTTGGTGCTGCCGCAGGTCTTTCAAGGAAGAGCTGTAGCGACCCAACGTTCCAGAGGTAAACAATCCATCATGAGCCGGCGTTACAACGTCCGGCGCGGTCAGTTGAGAAATTGGAACAAAACCCGGCTCTGTCGCGGCATCATTGCCGGCGAAAAGACTCAGCCGGTCGAGCTTGTAGGCGGGGATGAGGCGCTCGATCTCATCGAGCGATGCGAGCGGGTCGAAAGGACTCAGTTTCGGTTCGAGGCACCGCGCCGCGAGCCAGACGGCGTGACGGTCTGCTTCTCCAGCTTGTGCTCCGCGCGACTGGCCGAGGTCCGCCGTCACCGCGGTTTTGCCAAAGGGAACCAGCGTCTTGACGTCGACGCCCATCGCTCCCGCCAGACGGACAAGAATCTCGAAGTCCGGCTTGGTGCCGGGGCGGTCGGCTGCCTTCTTTACCAATTGCACATCACCGTAGGTGCTCGTGACGGTGCCGGCCTTCTCGTAGAGGCTTGCCGCAGGAAGGACAACGTCGGCCATTGCTGCAGTTTCCGTCAGGAAGATGTCCTGCACAATGAGAAACGTGTTGCGAAGCTGTGCAATGGCGATGTCTTTTGAGGCTGCTGGATTGGCTCCGACAATGAGCAGAGCGCCCAGTTCGCCACGCGTAGCAGCGGCGAGCATCTCCGGAAACGACTTGCCGGGTGTTGTGGGCATGCCAGAGTACTCCGTCGCAAAGGCTCCCGGTGAACTGACCGGCACATAACCTGGTAGCAGATGGGGCAGCAGACCCATATCGGCGGCGCCGCGTGCGTTGGCGCGGTCACCGAGATAAGCGAATCGCACGCCGGAACGTGCCAGGCCCCACTGCATCAGGGCATTGAGACCTGCGCCGCGAAGCTCTTCTCCGAAGATGACGACGAGGGATTCCTCGGCCTGAACCGCATCTCGAAATGCTGCGTCGGCAATCGCAGATTTCTTGCCAGCCAGATATGCGGGCAATGTCGAGTAATCGTTTGAGGGCAAGCGAAGCACTGCCTTTGCCTGTCGTTCGAGCTTGATTTGCCTGGCATTGGCGACATAGAGGCGCGCACGATTAAGCCGCACATTGGTGCGCAACTCCCATGCCAGCAGCGGGTGCTCGTTGGTTGGGTCGCCGCCGATGAGCAGGATTGCTGGCGCCGACGCAATCTCGCGCAGGCCGGCTGAGCGGCCATTTTGCCCGGCAAGTGCCTGGGCAAAGGCCGGGTAGTCTGTGGTGCGCTCGTGGTCGATGTTGTTCGTCTGGAGAACCGTACGTGCAAACTTCTGCAGCAGGTAGTTCTCCTCATTCGTCGTGTGGTTGGAGCCGATCACGCCGATTGCTGCTCCGCCACGCGTATCGCGTACCTCTTTCAGCTTCGCAGCGGCTGTGCGCAAGGCGTGTTCCCAGGTGGCAGGCTCAAGTTTGCCCTGAGCATTGCGGACCAGCGGCTTCAGAAGGCGGTCAGGACTCTCAACAAAATCAAATCCGAACCGGCCTTTCGCGCACAGAAAATCTCCGTTGATCCCGCTCTTGTCACGATTGTCGGCGCGAACGATCTCCGCCCCCTCACTGGACTGACGCACGCCGAGTGTCACTTTGCAACCGTCCGCGCAGTGCGTGCAGACGGTCGAGACATGATTCATTTCCCAGGGACGCGTCTTGTAGCGATAGCTGCCGCTGGTCAGCGCGCCTACCGGGCACACGTCAATACACATGCCGCACTGTTCGCAGTCGAGATGATCGCCGCCGTTGGGCGCGATGACGGCGCTTGCGCCTCGGTTTTGCACGCCGAGCGCCCACACATCCATGCCTTCGCCGCACATGCGGATACAGCGGTAGCAGAGAATGCAGCGGGGACGGTCATAGAAGACTGCAGGAGACCACTGCTGCTCTTCGCGATGCTGCTTGGCTTCGGCGTAGAGGCTCTCGCCCGCTCCGTACTTGAAGGTCATGTCCTGGAGCTCGCATTCGCCGCCTGCGTCACAAACAGGACAGTCAAGCGGGTGATTGCCGAGCAGCAGTTCAATGGTGGCTTTGCGGGCCTGGGTGATTTCAGGCGAGTCCGTGATGAATACCTGGCCCTCGGCGACCTGGGTGGTGCACGCGGTTTGCAGCTTGGGAACTTTTTCCTGACGCACGACGCACATGCGGCAGGCAGCCTGAAGACTGAGGCCGGGATAGTAACAAAAGGCCGGAATCTCAATGCCTGCCTTGCGGCAGACGTCAATGAGCAGAGCGCCCGCCGGCGCGGTGAGCTTCTTGCCATCAACTGTAATCGTTACGTCTGCCATGCCTCTCCAGCGCCCCTAAACGACGGCCATTTCGGTGTGTTTGGCAAACGGACAAGGCTTGCCGTTCAGGTGATCCTCAAACTCCTTGCGGAACTTCTTCACGAAACCAAGCGTGGGCATTGCGGCTGCATCGCCCAGCGGGCAGAAGGTGCGCCCCAGCATGTTTTCGGCAAGGTACTGAATGTTGTCAATGTCTTTGGCCGTGCCGAAGCCCGCGTGGAAGCGGGTCAACGACTTCTTGAGCCAGTCTGTGCCTTCGCGGCAGGGAATGCACCAGCCGCAGCTTTCATGCTGATAGAAGCTGATGGTGCGCAGGGCAAACTCGACGATGCAGGTCTGGTCGTCAATGACGACGACGCCGCCCGAGCCAAGCATGGAGCCGGCCTTGCCGACTTGATCGAAGTCCATGCCCAGGGTCTCAATCTCTTCCGGCAGCAGAACTGGCGTGGAAGATCCGCCGGGGACGACGGCTTTCAACTTCCGGCCGCCACGCACGCCACCCGCGACGTCGTAGATGATCTTCTTCAGGTTGTAGCCCATCGGCAGCTCGTAGACGCCAGGCCGCTCGACGTGGCCGCTGACGCCAAACAACCGCGTGCCGCCATTGCGCGGAGAGCCAACGGCTGCATAGGCTTCACCGCCCATCGTGATGACATGCGGGACCGACGCGATGGTTTCGGCATTATTGATGACGGTCGGGCCTCCGTAGAGTCCGACGATCGCCGGGAAGGGTGGCTTGATCCGCGGAACGCCGCGCTTGCCCTCCAGCGACTCCATCAGCGCCGACTCCTCGCCCACTTCGTAGGCGCCGGCGCCACTCTGCGTGATGATTTGGAATTCCGTGTCGGAACCGAAGATGTTCTTGCCGAGAAATCCTTTGGCATAGGCGTCGGCGACAGCCTTTTCCATGATCTCAAGTAGATAGCGATACTCGCCGCGGAGATAGATGAAGCCGAGCTTGGAGCCGATGGCGAGGCCGGCGATGATTGTGCCTTCGATGACCGCATGCGGATCGTGCAGAAAAATCAGGTGGTCCTTGCAGGTGCCGGGTTCACTCTCGTCGCCATTGACGAGAACGTATTTTGGCTTCGGGCTCTGCTTGGGCACGAAGGACCACTTCATGCCGGTTGGGAAGCCTGCCCCGCCACGGCCACGCAGGTTGGAGGCCTTCATCTCATTGATGATCCAGTCGGGGCCCTGGGCGAGGCACTTCTTCGCGGCTTCATAGCCGCCCAGTTCGATGTAGCGGTCGATGTCGGCCGCACCCTGACCAAAGCGCTTCGTTACGATCTTGACTTCATCGGGATGGGAAACGAGCCTAGGCATGAGCAGTTTTCCCTTCTGACTTGGCTTTGGCGCGATACTGGTCCAGAATGCCCGGGACGTGATCCGGCGTCAGGTCGTCGTGAAAGTCGTAGTTGACCTGGATGGCCGGCGCCCAGCAGCAGGCCCCAATGCATTCAACCTCTTCCAGCGAGAAGAGACCGTCGGGTGTCACGCCCTTGTGGCCGATGCCCAACTCGTCCTGGAACCGGTCGAAGACATCATACCCCCCGCGCAGCATGCAGCTGATGTTGGTGCAGACCTGGACGTTGAACTTGCCGGCAGGTTTGAAGCGCAGCATGGAGTAATAGGTTGCCACGTTGCGTACTTCGAGCTCAGTGATGCCGATCCGCACGGCAACTTCGGCAATCGTCGCATCGGAGAGATAGCCAACCTCATCCTGCGCATAGAGCAGCATGGGCACCAGGGCGGAGCGGCGGACGGGGTACTTTGCGACGAGTGCATCGAAGCGGGCTGCCAACTGCGGTGAAAAGATGGTCATTGTCTCTGAACTCATCGCATCAACTCCCGCGCCCACGCTTCGGCGGCCATATCCATCTCTTCCTCGCCTCTAATCGACTTCAATCGTCCTGCCTCGGTCAACTCAAGCACTCCGCAGTTCTTGTCTTCGCGCTTCCACTCAACTTGTTGGCCTGTCCTTCTCAAGTCCAGCCAACGGTCTCCGTGGCGCACCGTAATCCGTTCTTCGCCCAGTTCCACCGTTGCCTGTCGATCCCCATTCAATCCGTGCGCCGCGGTATAGCTGCGAAGCAGGGAAGCCAGCGATACCCAGAGTTCGGCAAAGACCTGCTCCTGGGGCGCCACTAACGGTCAATCTCCCCCAGGACGATGTCGATGGACCCGATGACAGCAACCACATCGGCCAGCATTCCGCCTTTGCACATCGTCTCCAGTGCCTGCAGAGTTGCAAAGGAGGGATAACGCATGTGTACGCGCCACGGTTTGGCCGTGCCATCCGACACGACGTAGTAGCCAATCTGTCCGTGCCCACACTCAATGCCCTGATAGACCTCGCCGGCCGGGACGTTGAACCCTTCAGTCACAATCTTGAAGTGATGGATGAGGGCTTCCATCTGCGTCTTCATCTTTTCCCTGTCCGGCAGGACGATCTTGGGAGCATCCGCTTTCACAGCCCCTTCCGGCATGCCATCCAAAGCCTGCTGAATGATCTTGATGCTCTCGCGCATTTCGTCGAGGCGGACCAGATACCGCGCCCAGGTGTCACCGTCGGGGAGCACCGGCACCTTGAAGTGAAACTTCTCGTAGCTTGAATAGGGCATGTCGCGGCGCAGGTCGATGTCAACACCGGAGGCGCGCAGCGGAGGACCAGTGACACCGAAAGCAATTGCATCTGCTGCAGAAAGATAGCCGACGCCCTTCAAGCGATTCTTGAAGATTGGATTGCCGGTGAGAAGGTTCGAATACTCGTCGATCTTCTCGGGCAGCATCTTGATGAAGGCCTGCACGCGGGGGAGAAAGTCGAGCGGCGGCTCCATGGCAAGCCCGCCGATGCGGATGTAGCTGGTCATCATGCGCTGGCCCGCTACAGCCTCCAGCAGGCGGAGGATTTCTTCGCGCTCGCGGAAGGTGTAGAGGAAGACCGTGAGCGCGCCAATATCCATGGCGTGGGTCCCCAGCCAGATGAGATGTGAATTCAGACGACTGAGTTCGGCCAGCAGTACGCGCAGCCACTGCGCCTTCTCAGGAATTTCGAGGTCGAGCAGTCTCTCGACAGCCAGGCAATAGGCAAGATTATTGGAGAGCGGATCGAGATAGTTGACGCGATCGGTGAGCGGCACAACCTGCTGGTAGAACTTTGCTTCGCAGGTCTTTTCGATGCCGGTGTGCAGGTAGCCGATTTCCGGGTAGAGGCGGACGACAATCTCGCCGTCAATCTCGAGAACCAGTCGCAGCACGCCATGTGTGGCTGGATGCTGGGGGCCCATATTGAGGACCATGTGCTGGTCTCTTGCGCCTTCGGCGACGGGAGCTTCGAGGATGGGCGTGCCGGCAACGTCAGTCATTTAGCGGTATCCCTCCACCGGGTAGTCCTTGCGCAATGGATGGCCCTGCCAGTCTTCCGGCATCATAATGCGTCGCAGATTGGGATGACCTTCGAAACGGATCCCGAAGAGATCAAAAACCTCACGCTCGAAGTAATTGGCTCCTGGCCACACCGCGGTGATGGACTCCACGGCGGCTTCAGCCTCGTCCAGCATGACGCGCAGCCGGATTCGCTCGAGGAAGCGATGGGACAGGATGTGGTAGCTCAGCTGAAACCGCGGAACCGATGGGAACCAGTCGACTGCCGTCATATCTTCAAAGAAGTTATAACCGGCTGCCTGCACGGTCCCAGCCGCTTCCCGGATTGCATGGGCGGGGAAGGTCAACGTCAGTTCGCCGCGATCGAAACGTGCATCCAGCAGCGCGTCTGGCCGCCAGGCCATCACAGCTTTCAAGGCGGGGTGTTCCGGCATGGCTTCCAAAACCTCGGCTCTGCCGGACAGCGTTTTTCTGGTTGCTTCCGTCATCCTAGAGGTCCGCCTTGTCCTGGCTCCAATTCAGGATGCCTTTTCGCACAATGTAGTACAGCCCAACTGCAACAAAGCCGAGGTACACAATCATTTCCCAGAATCCGAAGAGCCGGGAGCCGGTGATCATGGGAAGCTTACGGTAAATAACAGCCCAGGGCATCATAAATACCGCTTCCACGTCGAACAGGATGAAGAGCATGGCCACCATATAAAAGCGCACGCTGAATCGCGCCCTGGCATCGCCGACAGCCTCAATGCCGCACTCATACGACTCCAATTTCACGCGCGTGTTCCGATGCCTGCCAATAAACCATGAGGCCGTCACCATCCCGGCACCCATGCCGAAGGCGACAAGAATCTGCAGGAACAGCGGTAGGTATTGCCAGTGATAGGGAATCATGGAACCCCGGTTCAGCTTAAGCCTTGCAAGGTTGGGCCAGGCACACCGGCAAAACCCCATCCGGCGCAACGTGCCGCTAGTTTGAGATTAGGTTTTTGACCTCATCCCGTCAAGGAGATGAGGCCGTTTGCCAACATCTCAGTCTGTTGTCTGGAGAATGACGAAAGACCCATACACGAAGACCATCGGAACGGGTCCCACAGCCATGTGTTGTGCGGCTCATTCACTGGGTTTATATCGTGCGGGACGGGAGCGCGACAGTGAGCTTCATCACATGCGTCCCGAATTGAAACTAGTACGATGACGGTTCCGACTTGGAGACTGAGTACGTTTGTCACGCGAAGAAAGAGCCTGGTCGATCCGATAGGACAGTAGAGGATTCTCTCCATGGCAGCTTCAGGGACGGACGTACACTCTGCGATGCGGACCGACCTGCGTACCGACAAATGCCCGCTTTCGCCCAACTCGCAACAGTGTCGCAGGCGAATCAGTTACGAAGCAGGGCGTGGGCTTGAGATTCTTGGTCACGCTATTGAATACCTGATGGATGAATATCTTCAGTCGCAAGGTTCGATCCGGGCAGAGGATCCCGAAGTGCAAGCCGTGCAGATTCTGATGGCGCTGAATCGGGAGATCTATTTTTCATGCCCCGTTGTGCCCACGCTGAGACAGCGCTGGAACGCCTTCTGGGGGCGTTCAGACCGACGAGCAGACGGATGAAGATGGCTTATTGACCAGCTGCCAGGACCCCGAAGAGCACGACCCAGGCAAGACCCATGGCATGCCAATACCATGCTGAGGCGTCGACTGCGATCTGGCGCAGTTCAATGCGCTTGAGGAAGCCGGCAGAGATGATGCAGGCGACGAGCGCGATCAAGCCGACGAGCAGGTGTACTGCATGCAATCCCGTAATGAGGTAAAAGAAGTAACTTGCGGGCGTGGACCAGCGGTCAAATGCAAATCCCTGCGCCGTGAGTTGCTGCCATGCCGTCCATTGTCCTGCAAGAAACAACGCACCAAGCACCAGGGTGGCGGCGACCCAGGGCAGCGTACGTTGCAGGGCAGGACGCCCAAGCCCCAACCATTCTTCCAGCACGTCGATTTCGCGAAAGATGTTTCTCCGTGCAAGTTCCATGGTGAGGCTGCTGAGGAGCAACACTGCCGTATTCAGGTATAAGATCGGCGGCAAAACCACGGGATGCCAATCGCCAATCTGCTCATGACTGCGCGGATCCATGTGCATCCCCGCCTGACGGGCGAAAAACAACACGATCAGCATGACAAAAAACATCATGTCGCCGGCAAGGCCGAAGAACACAAAGAAGCGAATCCGGTGGAGCAGTTCACCGGGACCTCGATGAGCATGCCTCCAGTCGTCGTCGCCTCCCCCACCCCCACCACCCGTTGGGCGCCGGTCAAGTGGCGGCTTTCCGCCGATTCCGGGCTCTTTCCGTTCCGTTTCCGCAGGTGTGTGCGTGAAGGTCGCCGGCATAAGAGGCCTCTCGAAAGTCCTTCCAGAAAAAGACCGACCCCGCGACCCGGGAAGCTGGACCGATGGCCGCAGGTCGTGCTTTCTTCTACCGAGATTACTCTTACTTTGACCGGGCTGCACGGAGATTTGAGAGCGGGTTACTCTCTGGTGAAAGTGATTTTGATCGCGGGCGCGCGGGGCGTCAAGGTCTGCGCCACTTTGTCACTGCATCCACAAAGGTTCGATGAACCCGTCGATCCTTCGAGAGCTCAGGATGGAACGTCGCTGCCCAGACATGCCCCTGTCTGACGAGGACTGGATCGCCATCGCGCCGGGCGAGTACTTCTACGTTCTTTCCAATTCGAGTGATCTTCGGCGCACGGATGAAGACCATTTCGAGCGGTCCACCGGGGAGGGAAGTCTCAGCGGTAAGAATCGAGGAGTCAATCTGCCGCCCGTAGGCGTTGCGCTCCACGGTGGCATCGAGCAGCCCCAGGGAACGTTGGGCCGGGTTGCGAACCTCCCGAGCCAGCAGGATGGCCCCTGCGCAGGTGCCGAACACAGGGTGCTCAGAGCAGTACTGCTGCAAAGTTGCAAAGAAATGATGCTTTTCCAGAAATTTCAGGATGGTGGTGGACTCGCCACCTGGCAGGACGAGTCCATCTAACGCTTCCAACTCCTCTGGCTTGCGAACGGCAACCGGCACTGCGCCTGATTCCTCGAGGGCGGCAGCATGGGCAGCATAATCTCCCTGGATGGCCAGAACACCGATGCGCTTGCGGGCGGGGTCTTCGGTCAACCTTGATTCTCCTGTGTTCTCCGGTTTTTACCAGCCACGGGTCTGCAGGAGCTGCGATTCTTCGATCGCGGCTGCAGCTAGACCCTTCATCGTTCCGGTCACCTGTTCGGAGACTTCGGCGAGAATCTTGGGGTCGTTGTAGTGCGTCGTGGCAATGACGATGGCCTTGGCGCGGCTGACTGCCTCCTCGCGCTCCTTCGGGTTGTTCTCCACGTCCAGAGGCGTGGCGCGCTCCTTCATGAAGATGCCGGAGCCTACGAAGATGGCTTCCGCTCCGAGCTGCATCATCAGTGCGGCATCGGCCGGCGTCGCAATGCCGCCTGCGGAGAAGTTCGGCACAGGTAGCTTGCCTGTCTGCGCCACCATACGGATGAGTTCGTAAGGAGCCTGGTGTTCCTTGGCGGCGGCGTACAGCTCCTGCTCGCTCAGCACGGTGAGCGCCTTCATTTCCTTCACGATCTGCCGCATGTGCTGGACGGCGTGCACCACGTCTCCTGTGCCCGCCTCGCCCTTGGTGCGAATCATCGCCGCACCCTCGGCAATGCGGCGCAGCGCCTCACCGAGGTTGCGCGCCCCGCAGACGAAAGGCGTCGTGAAAGCATGCTTGTCGATGTGGTGGGCCTCGTCGGCGGGTGTCAGGACCTCGCTCTCGTCGATGAAATCAACCCCGAGTTCCTGCAGGATCTGCGCCTCGGCAAAATGGCCGATGCGAGCCTTCGCCATCACCGGAATCGATACGGCCTGAATAATTTGCTTGATCAGGCTCGGCTTGGCCATGCGCGCCACACCACCTTCGGCGCGAATCATCGCAGGCACCCGCTCCAGGGCCATCACGGATGCGGCGCCGGCCTCTTCGGCAATGCGCGCCTGCTCGACGTTCATGACGTCCATGATGACGCCACCCTTGAGCATCTCAGCCAAACCCACCTTCAGGCGCAGGCTCGTACTCGCAAGGCCCTTTTTTTCATTGGTTTCCGGCATAGTCTTTGACCTCGGACCGAAGTTTTGCCGCAGCCTCAGGCAGATTCCCGTTCACACTCCGGCAACACCGTTCAGTGTAGCAGCGAACAGAGTGCATGGTCACCCACAAGGTGTGGGGAGCGATGGAGAAGCGAACCGCAATCATGAGACCAATCCAATCTTTCACCCCTGCGCTTGGTCCCTTCCCTGCAAATAGCTTGGCACATGGACACCGCACATCCATTGCCGGCTCAGACGGGGGGAGCAGCGAGTGAGGCTGGCCCAGCCGCGCTGGCGCCTCTGCGCAACCCGGAATCCCTGAGCCCCCCCGCCCCGGCGCTGACATCCCATCCGCCCGTGGAGATCGGAGCCGCCGTCGCGCTGCTGCCCGTTGAACTGGAGGTTGCGATTCCGGTGCGGGAATTCCGGGTGCGCAACCTGCTGGCTCTCGAGGCTGGGCAGGTGATTGAGACCCAGTGGGGGCATAGCGATGATTTGCCGGTTGCCGCGGGGGATGTGCAACTGGCCTGGAGCGAGTTTGAGGTTGTGGAGACCGCACTTTCGGTGCGGCTGACGCGATTGGCATGAAGAGAGAGGACGCCCCTGGCCGGGTGTTGAAGGGCATAAGCATGATGCGCGCTGGAAATTGGAGTCTGAAAACGACGGGTCCGCTGGGAAACCTGACAGCCTGGCTGCTCGACCGCATGCGGAGGCGACAAGAAATGCAGCCGCAACTCAGGCTGATCGAACGCATCTCCCTCGCGCCTCGGCAGTCCCTGGCTTTGATCGAGGTGGAAGGAAAGCGCCTGCTGGTGGCCACTGCACCGGAGGGCGCGCCCTCTTTCCATCCGCTCGAAAGGCAGAGCCTGCACGCTCATGCTGCCCGAAGCACGGTTCGTACCGGGAGGGTGTCATGGTAGCTGTGCTGATGGCCGCGCGTGTGGCATCTTCTCCCACGACGCCCCTGCTACCGGATCTGAGCACCCGTCTTCATCCTTCAGACTCGGCGCCCTGGACCATCCTTTTCGTCCTGACGCTGATCACGCTGCTTCCGGCCATCCTGATGTGTATGACGCCGCTGGTGCGGCTGATGGTCGTCTTTCACTTTCTGCGTCAGGCGCTGGGCACGCAGACCGCACCTTCAAACCCCACGCTGCTTGGTCTGGGACTGATGATGACCTGGTTTCTGATGACTCCGGT
Source organism: Occallatibacter sp. (assembly GCA_049582405.1). Lineage (GTDB taxonomy): Bacteria > Acidobacteriota > Terriglobia > Terriglobales > Acidobacteriaceae > Telmatobacter. The sequence goes on from JBAUTX010000350.1 coordinate 14,983, forward strand.
TCTCAATCAGGTGGATCAGCAGGCCGTGGAACCGTACCGCGCGGGTCAGATCACCGGCTGGCAGGCCCTGGACCAGGGAGCGCAGCCGGTGAAGCGTTACTTACTGCGCTACGCACGCGAGAAAGACCTGGCTCTATTTGTTGCCGCCGGACAGGTGCCCCGGCCCAGCCGGCCCGAGGACCTGCCGATGAGGGTCGTGATTCCGGCGTACATCCTTTCCGAGCTCAAGGCCGGGTTTGCGATTGGCGCGGTTCTCTTTCTCCCGTTTCTGCTGATCGACATGGTGACGGCTGCGATCACCACCTCCATCGGAATGTTCCAGCTGCCACCGGTGGTGGTTTCAACGCCGTTGAAGATCCTTCTCTTTGTGATGGTGGATGGCTGGAATCTGCTCGCCGGTTCGCTGTTGAAGAGCTTCTGAGGAGATCGCCTTGACCCCTGACCTGGTTGCCGAATTGCTGAGACATCTGTTGCGGGAGGCCATGATCGTGTCCGCGCCAGTACTCATCGCCGCTGCCGTGTTGAGCTTTGTTCTGAGCCTCGTGCAGACACTCACCAGCCTGCAGGAGCAGTCCCTGACCAGTGTGCCGAGACTGGCCGTTGTGGTGCTGATCATGCTTGTCGGGATGCCCTGGTTTCTGAACCGCATGGCTGCCTATACGCGCCTGCTCTTCACCGATCTGCACCGTTACCTGGGTTGAGCCCCTTCGAGATCCATGATGCCTGAGTGGAGCCAATTTCTGAGCGCGATGACGCTGGCCATGGTGCGAGTGAGCGGGATGGTGGCCTTTGCACCCTTCTTCTCCTCGAACGCACTGCCGGTTCGCACCAAGGCGGTTTTCGTGCTTGTGGTGGCCTATTTGCTGGCTCCGGTGGTGGCGGGGCTGCCATCTGCCCGTGCGGCGATCAGCCTCCCAGCCCTGCTGGGCGAAGTGGCGGTCGGCCTCGTTTATGGCCTTGCGCTTGCGATTTTGAGCGAGGCGCTGCTCTTCGCAGGCCAGATCTTCGGGCTGCAGCTGAGCTTCTCGCTGGTGAATCTTCTCGATCCGTCCTCGGCAATTCAGACACCCCTGATGGGCGAGCTTCTGCAACTGATGGGCACCCTGGTCATCATTGCCGCCGGGCTCGATCGAATTCTGCTGGGCTCGCTGGTGCGCAGTTTCCGTATAGTGCCGCTCGGCTTGTACGCGCTCACCCCAGTGACGGCTATCGGGCTGGTGCATGCGGCGGGCGGGATCTTTCTGGCCGCGGTGCAACTTGCCGCTCCGGTGCTTGGCGCAACGTTGCTGGTCGATGTGGCCGTGGCGCTGATGGGCAAGCTCAGCCCGCAACTTCCGGTGATGTCTCTCACGGTGCCTCTGAAGACCCTTGCCGGCTTCGCATTGCTGGCAGGCTCATTGGCATTGTGGCCGCGTTTTATCGAGGCTCGCTTCGACGGTTTGCTGGATCTGGCGCAACGCATGATCGTCGTGCAATCGACCGGGGTTGGAGGGTAGCAAATGGCCGGAGACCGCACCGAGCAGGCAACGCCCCATCGCAGAGAAAAAGCGCGTCTTGAAGGTGACCTGCTGCACAGTCGGGAGCTTTCCGCGGCGGCGGGCATGCTGGCCGGCGTGATGATGCTGGGCGCGCTGGCCGGTCGCGCCGTGCAAGCCTGGAGAGCGGGATTTGCCGGAATGCTCGGCCTGGGTGCGCCTGCACTCTGGGAGCCAGCAACGTTGCAACCCACGCTCCTGGCCATTCGGCAGATGATTCTTACCGAACTGCAGCCGGTTGGGGTGGTGATGGGGGCAGTGGTCGCAGCCGCCCTCGGCGCAGCGCTGCTGCAGACGGGGGGCGTCAGTCTGCACGTCGAGGCGGTTGGCTTCAAGTTGGACCGCCTCAATCCCGTCTCGAACCTCCAGAATCTCTTTTCTTTGCGCGCGGCGGCGAGGCTGGCCAAGTCGCTCTTGCCGGCGGCGCTGCTGGGGGTCTTGACCGTGCAGAGGTTGGCGCGGGAAGAGACCATTTCGCCTTTCTCTACAGCGCGGATTGAGTGGCTGGCTGGAGACGTCTACGCTCTCCTGGTTGCCGCGGCCTGGCTGCTGTTCGGGTGGTCCCTGGTCGACTACGTGGTGGAGTGGCGCAGCCGCGAGTCGCGCTTGAAGATGAGCCGTGAGGATCTCCGCCAGGAATACAAAGAGACCGAAGGGAGTCCGCAGATTCGCAGCCGCATCCGAGGCCTGCAGCGTCAGATGCGCCGCCGCAAGGTAAAGGCGGACGTTGCGAGAGCTGCCGTGGTACTGACGAATCCGACCCATTACGCAGTCGCGCTGGGCTTTGACTTCTCGACCATGGACGCGCCTAAGGTGCTGGCCAAGGGCAGGAACTTACTGGCAGAGGAGATCAAGGCGGAGGCGCGCTGGGCGGGCGTACCGATCATCGAGAACCCTCCGCTGGCGCGCTCGCTTTATCGAACGGTCGAAGTGGGCCAGGCGATTCCTGTAGACCTCTATGCTGCTGTCGCGGCAATTCTCGCCTACCTTTACCGTCAGCGCGTGGAGGCCGAGATGCGGGAGCGGCGGGGTCGCGAGGCTGCGACGCGCAAGACAAGCCCGCCGCCTCCGGCGCGACCGGCCCCGGAGGCCATCATTCCGCCCTATCAAGGAGACAACCGATGAGCACAACCGCCCTTCCGGCAACGACTCTTGGCGCTCGCCCCATCCTGCGCCGCATGCGGGAGTACCTTTTGCCGCTGGCGGCCATCAGCGTGATCTTTGTGATGCTGGTGCCGCTGCCGGCTGCTGGCCTGGACTTTCTGCTCGCACTCTCGATGGCGGCATCGATCATCGTGTTCCTTACGGCGGTGCAGATTCGCCGTGCGGTCGAACTCAGCGTCTTCCCAACCTTGCTGCTGCTGTTGACCCTCTTCCGGCTTGCCCTGAACATTGCGTCCAGCCGGCGCATCCTGCTGCACGGGTCGGAGGGCACGGGCGCCGCTGGAAAGGTGATCGAGGCCTTTGGCCAGTTTGTCGTTGGCGGCAATTATGTGGTGGGCTTCGTCCTTTTTCTGGCCCTCATCGCCATTCAATTCCTGGTCGTTTCGCATGGGGCGGTACGTACGGCCGAGGTCACAGCGCGGTTCACGCTGGATGCGCTGCCCGGCAAGCAGATGGCGATTGATGCGGACATGAATGCCGGCCTGATTGACGAGGCTGAGGCCCGGCGCCGGCGACAGGCAATCGCGCGCGAAGCCGAGTTCTACGGAGCGATGGATGGAGCGGCGCGTTTCAATCAACGCGACTCGCTGGCGACGATTCTCATCACGTCCATCAACATTGTTGCGGGCCTTCTGATTGGCACTTTGCAGCAGGGAATTGCTTTGGGTGAGGCAGTGCGTACCTACACCGTGCTGACCGTTGGTGACGGGCTGGTGACGATGATTCCGTCCTTGCTGGTCTCAGTGGCGGGCGGCATTACGCTGACACGTGCCAATTCAGCCGGAATGCTTGGCGAAGAGATTCACCAGCAACTGCTTGCCCGACCTGCCACGCTTCATCTCGCGGCGGCCGTCACCGGTGCGATGTGCCTCGTGCCGGGTCTGCCGAAGATTCCCTTTCTGATGGTCTCTGCGGGGCTTTACTGGGCAGGACGTCGAGTGGCAGCGACGATGGCGGCTGCCCCTGTCGTCGAGCCAGCTCCCGAGGAAACGAAGAAGGCCGAACAGGCAAAGGGAGCGGACCTGGCCGGTCTGCTGCGGCTCGAGGACCTGACCCTGGAGATCGGGTTTCAACTCATCCCGCTGGTGGACGAAAAGCAGGGCGGGCAACTGCTGCAACGAGTGCGGTCGCTTCGTCGCCACGTGTCGGCCGAGATGGGCTTCCTGGTACCGCCCGTTCATATCTCGGACAACCTGCGCCTGAAGCCACGCGAATATGTGTTCTCTCTTCGCGGGATGGAGATTGGCCGCTGGCAGACGGAAGGCACGCAGTTGCTCGCCGTCTCGGGCGACCCGGGGAGGCTCCCGCTGGCGGGCCGGGAGACGCGTGAGCCGGCTTTTGGGGTGCCCGCAGTATGGATTGCGCCTGCTCAGGAGGATCAGGCCATCGCCGCCGGCTACTCGGTCGTCGATGCAGTCACCGTCATTACGACGCACCTGGGCGAGCTGATCCGTCGTCATGCGGACGAGTTGCTGGGGCGCGCTGAAATGAAACGGCTGATGGATGGCCTCAACGAGAGCCATCCCAAGCTGGTAGAAGAGCTGGTTCCGAAGCTGCTTTCGCTGGGCGAGGTAGGCCGTGTGCTGGAGCAGCTGCTGTGCGAGCGGGTTTCTATCCGTGACCTGGGCACCATTCTTGAGGCTCTGGTCGAAACAGCGCCGGTCAACAAGAGTCTGGTGGCGCTCGTTGAGGCGTCGCGGCAGGCGCTGGGTCGCCGCCTGATTCAACCCCTTCTCGACGGAGACGGACAGTTGCCTGTCCTGCTGATGGACCCGGGGCTGGAGGAGGAGATTGTGTCGGTGATCAACCCAGAGCTGTCGCAGAGAATGTTGGCTGCAACGGCGGTGCCGGCAACCCCGGTCGTTCGACGTCTGGCCGATTCTTTGAGACTCCTCATCGGCGCGACATCGAATGTGGCCCTCCCAGTGCTTCTTTGCCCAAGTCCGGCCCGCTATCACGTGCGGCGCTGGCTTGATCCGGTGCTGCCTCGCCTGGCCGTGGTTGCGGCAAGCGAGATTCCTTCAGAGATCCGGTTGCGGCCTGTCGGCACGGTGCGGTGAAGGCGAGGGAGACTCCGGGACTGGTTTCAAAGACGGCAGGCCGGTGAAGGGCGCTGGGGAGTGGAAAGGGAGCGGCGAACGGGCATGGATGGATTGGCGATGACGCAGAAGCAGGTTGCCGGGAGGGATGCTGGAACGGGCACGGGGCGAGGATATCCTCCGGCGCGGATGGGGGCGCAGGCGCTGAACCATGAACAGGAGCGAGTACTCCTGGAGCATTTGCCGATTGTGCGCTTTCTCGCGCGCCGCATTCACGAGCGCCTCCCGCAGCATGTCGACATGGAAGATCTTGTCTCGGCGGGCGTGGTTGGGCTGATGGACGCGTTCGCCAAATTTGATCCGGGCAAGAAAGTCCAGTTTCGCAGTTACGCACAGTTTCGGATTCGCGGCGCCATTCTTGACAGTCTGCGCACCCTGGACTGGAGTCCGCGTGAGCTGCGCCGCAAAGGCCGCGCCATCGAAGAAGCCCTGCGTTCGCTCACGGCGCGCCTTGGGAGGCCTCCGGGCGAGGCGGAGGTTGCTGCCGAACTTTCGATGAGCCTTGAAGAGTATCAGCAGTTACTTGGGGAGCTGAAAGGACTGGAGATTGGAACATTGCATGTGGAGCGGAACGAGGATTCCGGGGAGGACGAGCTGGCGTATATCCCCGGCCGGCCTGATGATGATCCTCTCTTCCGCTGTCTGCGAGGGGAACTCGAGGAGCGGCTGAGCGATGCAATCGCTCTTCTCCCGGAGCGCGAGCGGCTTGTGATGACGCTTTACTACTACGAGGAAATGACGATGCGCGAGATTGGGCTGGCCCTCGGAGTCGTCGAATCCCGCGTCTCGCAGATCCACGCATCGTCGGTCCTTCACCTGCGCGCCGCACTCCAGGATTTGGCTCTATCTGGCAATTCGCCATCCAAGCCGTCCCTGAAACGCAATGCAAAGTCTTCCAGCCGCAAGTGAATGGTTCCTGTTCGATTGAAGGTTGGTAGTGGTTGGGCTGAACTTAAGGAGAGCAGGCTATGGAGAAGATCCTCAAACAGGATGAGATCGACGCGCTCTTTCAGGCCGCACGGACGCAGACCTCGCAGGCAGGTTCGGCTGAAGCGCGGTTGCGCGTGACGCCGTATCACTTTGCTTCGGCGGGCCAGATCTCCACCGATCAGATGCGCGCCATCAGCATCCTGAATGATCTCTTCGCACGCAATCTCACGCACAATCTGGCGGCCTGGTTGCGGACGAAGTTTCAGGTCAACCTCGTCTCAGCCGAGCAGATTCCATTTAACGAGTTTTTGCTGCGAATTCCTGAGATCAGCTATGTGGCATCGGTGCGGCTGGAGCCGCTTGGGGCGCTCTCGGTGATGCAGATGGATCTTGCCCTGGCGCCGCCGATCATCGATCTGCTGCTGGGTGGGGAAGGACGGGACGGGCCACTGCGCGAACTGACGGATATTGAAGAATCCATTCTGGCGAGCGTGGTGGAGATGATCTGCCGCGAGTTGACGGCGGCATGGCAGCCGGTGGGGATGAGTTTTAACTTCGAGCGCCGCCAGATGCAAACGCAGGTTGCACGGATCATGTCCGTCAACGAAAAGACGCTTTGCCTGAGTTTCGAGATTCGCATGGCGCACAGTGCTGGTCTGCTCAATCTGGCCTTTCCGGCCGTCGTTGCAAATACGATTCTGAGGCGCCTGACCTCGGATTGGGGCCGAAGGCGGCGTCATGCTCCGGAGATCCGGGAACGGATGGAAGCCGCCGCGCGTCGTATTCGATTCGGCGGAGCGTTACAACTGCCTCCGGTGCGCATACCGGCCAGTTCGCTGGAGAGCCTGAAGCCCGGAAGCATTCTCCGCCTGAATCTCTCGGCTAGCAGCAGAGCCGAATGGCGGGTCGGCGGTCAACTGCTATCTGGCGCGCAGGCTATTCGGCAAGGCACTCATCGCGCGGTTCGTCTGGACCGCGTCCTTACAGGAGGACATGGCTCGTGAATTATCTGGATTGCTGGATTGCCGTGGCGAAGGCGCTTTTTGTGCAGGGACTGACGGGCGCGGCTGAGTTTGTGGAGTCAGTATCCGGGCAGGTGAAAGAAAGCGACTTTGGCTTTGCTGTGGTGTTGCGCGGAGACGAACAAGGCCGGCTTTCCATTGCGCTGGATGCGGCCCTGCTTGATGCGTCTCTCCTGGGAGAGGGGGTCGACCAGAGATCGGGTTGGAGAGAGCTGCTGGGGGAAGTTGCCGAGGCTGCGGCCAGTGAGCTTCTGGCGAGGAGCGGGAAGAAGTGTCAGGTGGAAAGTCTTGAGCCTCTGTCGGGCCAGAGTCCAGTATCCTGCGCATTTCAATTGAGAACAGGGGATCGCGCCTTTTCCATTCTGGTGCGCAATGAGCTGCAGGCTGGTCCCACGCTGTCTTCTCCAACTGAAGGGCAGGACGGGATGCAAGAAGCCCGAACGCCATCCAGTGCAGCGCCTGCAGACAGAACGGGTCTCAGTCCAGGTCTTGACCTTCTGCTCGATGTCGAGCTTGAGGCGACACTGCGGTTTGGATGCCGGGAAATTCCTCTCGGCGAGCTGCTTGAACTGGGCCCCGGCGACGTGGTGGAGCTCGATCGGCATGTTTCGGACCCTGTCGATCTCATTGTCGGGGACAAGATTGTCGCGCAGGGTGTGGTGGTCCTTGTGAATGGAAACTTTGGGCTGCGCGTGACGGAGGTGGCAGCACCCCGCAAGAGATTGGAGAGCATTCGATGCCTGTTTTAGGCGACGGTAACCCGCTTCCGGATCGTCCGCGAGCGTTTTTCGAACAGGAGACCCCGCGTCTTGAGAGAGTGCCGGCGGAAAGCACTTCTGGAATGCCGTCCCAGACCGCTGCGAGGACGCCGTGGGGCGCCCGCATTCGGAGCAGTCTCTTTGGCGTCTGTGCAAATTCTGCGTGTCGATCAGGTTGGGTGCAGCTCTGGCGGAGTCGCTCTACACCGGTCTTTGAAGGCGGCTGGACCTGTACCCCTGTCTGTTCGGCAGCCTGCCTGCAGGCAGCTGTACGGCGGGAGCTGGACGGGCGCACGCGGTCACGCGAAGTGCATCGTCACCGGATCCCGCTCGGGCTGGTGATGCTGGAGCAGGGTTGGATTACGCAGAGCCAGCTGCGGCGCGCACTCGACGCTCAGAGGGCAGCCGGAGCCGGTCGTCTCGGCCATTGGCTCGTGCGGCACCGCGCCGTCAGCGAAGCGCGGGTGGCGCGGGCTCTGGCCTTGCAGTGGAGCTGCCCTGTGCTGTTGGCGGATTTCCACGATCCTGCGGCCATGACGGCGGTCATTCCGCGGCTCTTTGTGGACGCATTTGGGGTTCTTCCACTGCGGTTTGCAGGAGAAAAGCTGCTCTACATAGGCTTTGAACAAAGCCCGGATCCGGTCCTGGCCCATGCGATCGAAAGGATGCTGGGAGTGCGCGTTGAGTGCGGTATCGTGCCCGAGTCTGCATTTGGCTCGGTGCACGGCCGGCTGCTGCATTCCCAATTTCCGCCCGTTGAACTGGTGGAAGCCGTGAACGAGGCGGCCGCGGCACGCGCGCTGGGCAAATCCCTTGAGCGGACGCAGCCCGTCGCTTCGCGGCTGGTCCGGGTGCATGACTGCCTCTGGCTGCGCATGTGGTCGCAGCCGTCCAATGGATCGCTGCCGGACCCATCGTCGGTTCGGGATGTCATTTGCTCCATCGGCGGTACATGGTAGCGCGTTTTGATTTGTTACTCGTGGCTTGCTAAGGCCCCTGGCTCAAGCTGTGTTGCCGTCCGCCGATAAGCGAGAGAGTGGGGGGCGGACGTGAGCGAAGTGCGGGCCTTGATCGTGGATGACTCTTCGGTGATGCGCAAGATCATAGAGCGAGCGCTGCGGCAGGCGGGGCTCGATGCCCTTATCGTTTGCGAGGCGGCCAGTGGAACCGAGGGGCTCGAAGTGTTGAGAGCGACGCAGGTCGATCTGATCCTTTCGGATATCAACATGCCGTCCATGGATGGTCTGGAGTTTTTGCGCCAGATCCGCATGCAGAACCTGGCACCGGGCGTCCCGGTCGTGATGATTACGACGGAATCCAGTGAAGACCACGTCCGCCAGGCGATTATGGCCGGAGCGCAGGGATATATCCGCAAGCCCTTCACCGCTGAGCAGGTGAAGGATCGAGTGTTACCCCTGCTGCATGTGAATTAGGGCAGTGGGTGGGCGCGCAGCAGCGACATGCAGAAGAGCGGGAGTGCCGCTCATTCGTTGAGCAGCCGCAGAGGAGAAGAAGATGGGAGCGTCGTTGCGGGAGTCAGTCCACCTGGTCTCGGACCCCGGGAACCTGGATGCGTGTGTCGAAGAGGTCTTTCACATGATGCTCGGTGTGCATTGCGAGCGCTTACGGGACACACGGCACGCTGCCGGTTCGCGCGACCCGGAATCTGTGACCGCAGTTGTTGGATTTGGTGGTGTCCTGAGCGGCGCCTGCGTCTTCCGTTTGGGGGCAGGCGCAGCCATCAAGGTAGCAGCACAGATGACCGGCATGGAATTCCAAGACGTCGATGATACGGTCAAAGATGGGATTGGAGAGATTTGCAACATGCTGGCGGGAGCGTGGAAAGGAAGAGTTCCGGCCCTGGCGGCCCACTGCGGCCTTTCGGTGCCGGCCGTCATTACCGGGAGCGATTATAGGATCCACGTGCAGTCCCCGGAGTTCCAACTGGAACACGTCTACAGGTTTGAAGACACTCAGTTTGCCGTGACGATCCTCTGCGACAGCCTGCAGTAACCTGCCCGTTGGGCCTCGCCGAGGGCTTGCATGAAGGGCGCGTCGCGTTTGTCCTTGCGGTTGGGCGCGCAGCTTTTTCGCCATGCCGTATCAAGCGCTCCGTGATCTTTTCCACGCCACCAGATCCCTTAGATTTTCCTCACCTGATCCTGCTCTAGTTCGGCCCATCGGTTGCACCCTTGCATGCGCAGAAGGGGGTCACTGATGGACAGCGGATACTATGCTGCGATGACGGGATTAATCGCTCGCACGCAGGCACTCGATGCAGCAGCGGCCAATCTGGCCAATGCGCAAACGCCTGGATATCGCGCGGAGCGGGAGTTCTTTCGTTCCGTACTGCTTGGTCCCGATGCGGCGGACTCGCAACTGGGGCAGACCGTGAACAACTATGGGCTGCTTGGCGGGGACCAGCTCAGCATGGCGCAGGGGACGTTGCAGGAAACCGGAAACCCGCTCGACTTAGCCATTCTGGGGCAGGGGTTCTTTCAAATTCAGTCTGCAAACGGGCCGCGGTTCACGCGCGATGGAAGCTTTCAACGTTCGCAAACGGGCCTGCTCGTGACCCTTGCGAATGAGCCGGTTCTTTCTGCCGATGGAAAGCCGATCTCCATTCCCCCTGGTGAGATGTCAGTCGGCTCGGATGGCGTGATCTCTATCGCCGGCGGCGCGGTGGCTCAGGTGGGCGTTTTCACCTTTCCTGCCGGCACTCAGCTCACTGCAGAAGGTGCAAATCGCTATGTTGCACCGGGCAAGGTCAAGGCGGTGCTTTCGTCCAATGCAGCCATTCGTGAAGGAGCCCTTGAGGGAGCCAATCAGGATGCGATTCAAGGAACGATGGATCTGATCATGATGCAGCGGCAAGCCGAGATGATGCAAAGGGCTCTCACGGTCTTCCACACGGAGTTCAACAAGTTTGCCACCGAAGATCTGCCGCGTGTCTAGCCGCTGGCGTTCTTTACGTGAAGGAGACACATGATTGAAGCCCTCTACACGGCTGCGAGCGGAATGAGCGCCCAGCAGATGAATCTGGATACGATTGCCAACAACCTGGCGAACTCGTCGACAACGGGTTTTCGTCAGCTTCGCCTGCAGTTCCAGGACATGATTTACCAGAACCTGGTCACGCCTGGTGCGGCACAGAGCCAATCGACCGTCTCGGCAGGATTGCAGATTGGTCTCGGCACGAAACCCGCGGCAACCGAGGTGATCAACACGCAGGGCGCGCTCAATGAGACGAACAATCCTCTGGATGTTGCGATTGAGGGCGCCGGATTCTTCCAGATTCAGCGTCCGGATGGGACCATCGCTTACACCCGCGCCGGCCAGTTTCACCTGAACCAGCAGGGCACCATCGTCACGAGCGATGGGGATCCCCTGTTGCCAAACATTACCGTGCCACCCAATGCGACGTCGATCACGATTACGGAGTACGGGGTGGTGAACGCGACCTTGCCGGGCCAGCAGAATCCTTCGCAGCTTGGCCAGATTCAATTGGCGACGTTTCCCAATCCGGGCGGCCTCGAGAGCGTGGGCTCCAATCTGCTCATACCCACGCTAAGTTCCGGCGATCCGGTGCTCGACAATCCCGGCGGGCCGCAGGGACTTGGGACGCTGCAGCAGAACTATCTGGAGAACTCCAATGTGGATGTGGTGACGGAATTTGTCCAGATGGTGCTGGCGCAGAGGGCCTACGAGTCGAATTCGAAGGTGATCAAGGCGGCAGACGATATGTACTCGCAAGTGAACAACATGACTCGGTAGGGGATGACGATGCGGAAATTCGCCTTTAAATGGGATGGTTGGAGGGGCGCGGCCGGGCTCTGCGGATTGCTCTGGATGCTCCTCAGCGTATTGGGGTCGGCACAAACGTGGAGTCATCCTGCCGGACCGGCGCATCCGGAAACCGCATGGTGGGCGCAGGGCGCGCTGCGGGTGATCCATGACCCCTCCACCGGCGCTCACTGGCTGGTCGTCCGGGATCCGCAACATCCCGGCGGACCGGGCCGTCTGGTGCGGGCGGGAACTGAGCCGCAGGACCCAGGAGCATCGGGTGTGCGGATAGCTGGTGGCCAGGGCCGCAAGCCCGTAACAGCGCCTCCCCGGCTTGTCGTTCGCGGAGGAGAGAGCCTTGCGGTGGAGGATAAGAGCCCGATGGTCGAGACGCATTTGGAAGCGGTGGCGCTTGGACCGGCTGCTGCTGGGGAGACGCTTCTTGCGCGGCTTGGAGCGGGAGGGAAGATCGTTCGAGTCGTTGCGCTCGGAGGGGGCAGGGCGCGCCTTGCGGCGGTGAGTCTGGTGCAACCATGAAATGCGGGCGATGGATTCTTGTCTTCTCGATGGGTGCATTCGCGTGTGCAGGGCCAGCGGTGGCGGGCCTGCCCAAGCTGTTGCCCGGCACGGGGCAGCCGAAGGCAACGCCGCCGGAGGCCTCTCTGGAGAAGTACATTGAGCGGGTCCGGGCGCATCATGCGGCCGAGGTGATGACGAGCGGATCCATCTGGAATGCGGACGGTCAACTGGTCCGGCTGGGTACCGATGTGAAGGCGGTGCGCCTGCACGATGTGGTGTCCGTTGTCGTCACCGAAAGCCTTGCCGCTTCGACCGATGGACAGGTGAAGAACGCTCGCGCTTCGAATGCAAACTCCAGTATCACTGCCTTGTTTGGCGCACTGAAGGCGTCGAACAACCTGCAGAATCTCCTGGGACAGAATTCTTCATCAGGACTGGCAGCGCAGGGGCAGAGCACGACGAATTCAAGCCTGGTGACCACCTTCGGTGCAGAGGTTGTGGATGTGCTTCCGAACGGGATGCTGGTGGTGCAGGCGACGCGACAACTGACCTTCTCGCAGCAGACACAGCTGATTCGCCTGAGGGGCCTGGTCCGCCCCGAGGATGTGAGCGCACAGAACCAGATTCTCTCGACCGCGATGACCGATCTGGAACTGGAAGTGACAGGCAAGGGAATTGTGAACGATTCCACGTACCGGCAAAGCCCGGTCGTGCGGCTTCTCGAAAAGTTGCTCGTGTTTTAGAGCAATGAAACAGGCAGACGAGGATGCGGGGATTGTTGAATCCGATGCAGCGCGAAACCGCAAGTGGCTTTGAGCCAATGATCGCCGTGGCCCTGATGACCGTGCTGGCCGCGTGTCTTCAGGCGACCGCACAGCTGGTCCCCGTCGAGGCGGCGTCCCAGTTGGCCCGTGTCAAGGATGTAGCCAGCATCGACGGCATTCGCGACAACCAACTGGTTGGCTACGGCATTGTCGTGGGTCTTCGCGGGACGGGCGACAGCCAGCAGACGGTGTTTCCGGCTCAGACCTTGATTTCCGCCTTGGAGCGCATGGGCGTCACCGTGCCGCAGACTGGCGCCAACAGCGCCATGAATATGCAGGTGAAGAACATGGCAGCAGCCTTTGTTGTGGCGACGCTCCCGCCCTTCAGCCGGGCCGGATACAAGCTGGATGTAACGGTATCGTCTGCCGGGGACGCGCGCTCACTCGAAGGCGGCATTCTCTTAATGACTCCGCTCTACGGCCCGGACGGCCAGATTTACGCGCAGGCCCAGGGAGCGCTGGTACTCGGCGGATACATGGTGGCCGCGCAGGGAAATGCACGTCAGGTCAACCATCCCACAACGGCCCGCATTCCAAACGGCGCTCTTGTGGAGCGCGAGGTGCCCTTCGAATTGAAACAGTTGCACACGGTGAGCGTTCTACTGCACGATGCCGATTTTCACACCGCGGAACGCATGGCAACCGCCATCAATCAGTCGCTCGGTACGCCGAGAGCGCGCGTCGTCGACAGTCGCCGCGTGGACATCGCGACCGCAGCCAATGAGGACTTGCCTGCACTGCTCGACAAGGTGGAATCGACCCAGGTGCAGGTGTATCCGCGGGCGCGCGTGGTGGTGAATGAACGCACCGGGACGGTTGTGATTGGCGGAACGGTTCGTCTGCAGCCGGTCTCGATCCTGCACGGAGGCCTGTCGGTGAATGTGATTTCTGAAACCGAGGTCTCCCAGCCGAACGGATTTTCCAGGGGCACGACGCAGGTGGTGCAGCAGACGAGCGTGCAAGCGCAAGACAAGCCGGTCAATCGCATCGATCTGAAGCAGGGAGCAACGGTGGAGGATCTGGTCCAGGAGTTGCAGCGCATTGGAGCAGGCGCCCGCGACGTGATCTCCATTCTGCAGGCCATGAAGGAAGCAGGCGCACTTGAGGCGGATTTGGAGGTGCTGTAATGCAGGTGCAAGGAAGTGTCGTAGCGGGTTCTCACGGCGTTGTGCAGCAACCCAGGCTGGTCCGTGCGGCGCACGAATTCGAAGCGCAGATGATGAAGGAACTCTTGAAGCCTCTGAGTGCATCGGCGGGTCTGGACGGAGAAAGCGAGGATGCCGGATCGGAGGGTGCATTGGGCGAGTTCGCAACGGAAGCACTGGGCGCCGCTGTCAGCCAGCAAGGCGGCCTCGGCATCGCCAACAGTATTCTGCAGCACTTCAACGTGTCCGGGACCTCTTCTCCGAGACAAGGACTTTCAGATGTTCACTCCAGATTTTCCGGCTCGCCCGGCATGGATGACTGAAGTGATTGGAAAGTTGGCCGATAAAGGGGCCAAGGAGTGATGTGCATGGACATTCGCAACAACATGGACGGATTAAAGACACTTCTTGGTGTGCCAGAGGCGACGTCGGCGACGGCTCAGCCCACAACAGCGCGGCAGGGGACAGCGGTGCTTCCGCTCGCCGGAGACCTGGCAACTTTGAGTGCGGCTGGCGCTGAGGTGCAGCAGGCCGCGGCGGATTCCGGGGTTCGGGCCGACAAAGTCACGAGCATTCAGTCTGTCCTGGCGGCAGGGAATTACCACGTGCCAGCCGCAGCCGTAGCAACGAAGGTCGTCGATGCGATGTTGGCGGGCGATCCGGGATCTGAAGCGTAGGCAATTTTGTTGAGACCAAAAGTCAGACTCTGCCGTGCCTCCGCGAATACATCGCAGGAGGAACAGCTGTGAAACGTTGTCAAGGGACGAATGGGAAGTGCATGGGGAGGAGCGAGCGCAGATGCAGCACACGACCGATGGACGGGGGACGCCTCCACTGAAGAACATGGTGATGGAGGCCTCGCAGGCACTTGCTCGTCTGGACGCAGCGCGATTAGAGGAACTTGCGATCTCCTGCCGCATGCTGATGGATCACTTGGCGGCGAGGCCCGTCGGACATCTGGACCAGGAAGCGAGTGAGGCGGCTCGGCAGATGGTCCCGCTGGGTCGTGTGCTGGATGCCACGCGGGCAAACCTGCGCGTGTTGCAGCATCTCCAGCGGTTGCGGGCGGGCGTAGCGGGTTACGCGCATGGGGCTGGACAAAGATGGACGTATACGGAGAGTTCCAATGGCCACAATTAGTTCTGCCCTCGGACTGATTTCTCAGGCACTGGAGGCAAATCAAAGCGCTCTAAGCGTCATCGCCAACAATGTCGCCAACGCCAACACTCCTGGCTATACCCGCGAGGTGCCCAATTTTCAGGAGAATCCCCCGATCGTGATCAACGGGATTGCGTACGGGGCCGGGGTGGCGGCGACGGGAGCGACGTCGATCCGGGACAGTGTGCTGGCCAAGCGGCTTGCGCAGCAGCAACAGCTTGCCGCGACTTCTAACTCGCGCCTGACTGCGCTGAACACGCTGCAGGCGCTTTTTACGCCTGCTTCGGGATCCTCGGGGCCTGCGGCGGGGGACATCGGCGGCGACATTACGAGCTTTTTCAACTCCTTTGCGGCACTGGAGTCCAGCCCGACAAGCAGTGCGCTCCGCCAGCAGGTGCTTTCCACGGCTACGACACTGGCCGGCGACGTTTCAAACGCTGCCGCGAGCATGAATGCACAGCGAACAGCTCTGGACCAGGAGGCTGCGGGTGTGGTCAACCAGGTGAACACCTTGACCAGCGCCATCGCGAACCTCAATAAGCAGATTCAATCGACGGCGCCCGCCGGCGATGCCGGCGCCCTGCAGGATCAACGGCAGCAGGATATTGCGCAGCTTGCTCAGATCGTGGGCATCCACCAGGTGACGACTGAAAACAACGGTCTGTCGATTACGACCATGTCAGGCCAGCTGCTGGTCTCCCAGGGGGCAAGCGTCCAGCTAACCACAGGAACCATCGGCGGGGTGACGCACTTCTTTGCCGGCGGGAATGACTTGACGGCGGGTCTGACTGGCGGGGGAGGCTCGCTTGGGGGATATCTCCTGGCGAGGGACCAGGATGTTCCCAGCACTCTCTCGTCGCTCGATCAGCTGGCTTACAGTATTTCGACCAGTGTGAATGCCGCCAACAATGCGGGTACGGATCTGAATGGCGTACAGGGGACTGGAACGAATGCCGCTGGCGTGACGGGCACCGGGGCTGCGCCGCTCTATCTCTTCAATGAACCTGCAGCCGGGACCGTGGCCGGCAGCGCGGCGAACATGCGGGTCGTGATGACTGACCCGAATCAGATTGCTGCGGCTGGATTGGGAAGTGGAACAGGCGACAATGCCAACGCGGTCGCGATGGCGAGTCTTGCCACGCAGAGCATCGTGATTGGCCAGTCGCCAAGCAACTTCTATGCGCAGTTTGTGAGTCAGCTGGGCTCCATCGTGTCGGAGACGCAGACGGAAAATACAGCACAAAATGCCTCGGTGACACAATTGCAGAATCAGATGAATGCGCTCTCAAGCGTCAACCTGAACGATGAAGCTGCCTCGATGCAACAGTTCGAGCGAAGCTATCAGGCTGCCTCTGAGGTGTTCACGATCCTCAATACGGTGATTTCTTCCGCCCTCAACCTGGGGGTGCAGACGGCGGTTGCTTAACCAGCGAGACAGTCGCCGATTGTCGGGGCAAGCGGGGCTTGTGCAAATACGGAGAATGCAATGCGAGTGAACCCATTTTTTGTCTCGAATCTGGCCGGTGCGCTCGACCAGACGCAGGCTTCGCAGCAGCAATTGACGGGCGAACTTTCAAGCGGTGTTCGCGTGACCTCCTTGGGTCAGGATCCGATCGCCGCAGGCGAGAACGTTCTGCTTCTGAACCAGATTCAGAAGGATGATTCGTTTTCGCAGACCTCCAGCCTGGTGCAGGGACAGCTTCAGGTTGCAGACTCCGCGCTCGGGGGCGTGGTCACGCAGCTCACGCAAGCGATCAGCCTTGCCACCGGTGCCAACAACGGCACGCTGAATGCGAGCCAGTTGCTTGCAGTGTCCAATCAACTGGCGGGCATCCGGGACGAGGTGACTTCGCTGGCGAACACGAGTTATCAGGGGCAGTACGTCTTTGCCGGGGGGCAGACATCGACGACACCTTTTTCCACGTCCACCGCAACGAGCCCAGCGACCACGACCTACGGTGGCGATTCCGGTGTCAACGTTCTACAGACTCCGAATGGACAGACCATCCAGCTGAACGTGCCGGGGAATCAGATATTCACAGCGTCTGGCACGAACAATGTATTCGCTGCCCTGAACAATCTGATCGCGGACTATGCATCTGGCGCGAGTGTCCAGACTTCTGTCACGGATACCGAGGCTTTGAATACCGCACTGGGCTATGTCTCGCAGCAGCGAGTCACGCTGGACAACTCGCTCACACGCCTGACGGCAGCGACAGATGCCGTGACGAGTGAAAAGACGCAGCTGACGGCTTCGCAGGTGACCTTGATGCAGGCGGATCTTCCGCAGATTTCTACGCAACTCTCGCTGGCTGAGACCCAGCAGACGGCACTGGAAGATGTGATCTCGCAACTCGGTTCGGGGAGTCTCTTTCAGAAGCTCTAGTCAGGCATTGCAAAGATATGCCGGGAGAACGGGATCGGGTCAGCCGCTGTGTCCCGTGCGACCCTTCCGGCTAAGCTCTGCTTCGCCGCACTCAATTCATGCGATGGGCCGCTATACTCAGGGGAAAGGAGCTTCCTTGCTGGCGGCCTTGCGCTTTATTTGGACTGCAACGCGCGGACATCGCTTCGCCCCCTGGCGAAGCGAATACCTTCGCTGGCGCGTCGAGACGTATTCCGGCAAGCGCGCCGAAACGTTGAGGGCGAAAGATGTTCTGGGCTTTGTCTGGTCCACGCGGTGGGAACTGTTGAGCTTTCTGGCCTGGACCGGGACTCTGGAAAAGGAGGCGCGCAAGCGTGGCTGAGCAGCGGCGCGACGTGGGTATTGTGGGCGCAGCACCGGCCATCAAAGCGCGCCTTTTCACCGTAGCCATGGCGCTTTTGTTGAGCGGCCAAGCTGCTGGTCTTGCGCAGCAATTGCCTCCCATCGAGCCACCCAAACCAATGCCGGGCGGGCAGGCAGACATGCCGGTCCTGCATGTCACCACGAATGAGGTGCTTGTGCCGGCACTCGTGGAGAAGCACGATGGCGAGATCGTCTATGGCCTCAAAGCCTCTGATTTTCTGGTTGAAGACAATGGCGTTCGGCAGACGATTCATGTGCAGGAAGAGATGGATACCGCTCCTGTTTCGCTGGTCATTGCGGTGGAAGAGGGCGGCGCCAGCGTACTCGAGTTCGGCAAGCTGGCTCACCTCGGGCCGCTGCTCGACGTATTTCTGAATGATTCGCAAAGCCGCGCAGCTCTGGTGGGCTTTGACTCCAAGCCTTATCTCATTCGGGACTTTACCCATTCGACGGATTCTCTCGATGATGCGCTCAAGCATTTAGAGCCCGGAGACGGTGGTGCAGCCATCCTGGATACCGTGAGTTATGCCGTGGATCTGCTGCAGTCCGAACCCGAAGAGAACCGGCGCGTTCTGCTTTTGATCAGTGAGCGTCGGGATCACGGCAGCAAGCATACCAAGCCCGAGCAGCTCATCCGCAAAATTGGCCGCTCAAATGTTCTTGTTCTGAGCGTTTCATTTTCCCCATCCGGGGCCGAGTTGTTGCACGACGTGCAGGACTCCGGAGAGGACAGAACGATGAACATGGTGTCAGCGCTGGTGATGGCGGTCAAAGCGTTCAAGAAGAATGTAGCGAAGGAAATTGCGCAGGAAAGTGGAGGCGAATACACGACCTTTGTTGGGGACAAGCGCTTTGAGCAGCGCGTGGTGGATGCTGCGAAGCATATGCGCAACCGCTATCTCATCACCTTCAGCCCATCTGATCCGGTTCCGGGCCTGCACACCCTGCGTGTCCAGACCACAGAGAACCTGGGCGTGCGGATCATCGCCCGTTCAAACTACTGGCTGGAAGGAGCGCCATGAGCGCGCGGTTGCGGGCGGGCTTAGTCCGCGTAAGTGTCTGCCCGCCATAGCATTCAAGGCCCGTTCATGGTAATCTCACTGTAGACACTTAAGAGTGGACTGAGAACGTAAGAGGAGTAACACACGCCGTGCTGGCGACTCAAAAGAAAACCGAACTGATTCAACGCTTTCGCACCCACGATTCGGACACAGGTTCCCCTGAGGTTCAGATTGCAATTCTGAGTGAACGGATTGGCGAATTGACGGAACATTTCAAGACACACAAAAAAGACCATGCCTCCCGGCGTGGACTTCTGATGCTGGTCAGCAAACGCCGCCGCCTGCTGGATTACCTGAAGACGCATGATTCCGATCGTTATCGCGACGTGATCGGCAAGCTCGGTATCCGCAAGTAACAAGAAAGCAGACCTTGACTCGGAAGCGCCCAGACCGGAATCTGGTCACGGCCCCCGTTGGATCATGGACCTGGGGCCAAGGTGTACCTGGCGAGACGACCCTGAAGGGTGGGCCTGCACGTAGCCTCCGGCTGCATGCGGGCTCTTCTGCATGCAGGAAGGACCCTCCTGCTGAGCCCTGTGTGCTGGCACAATCGATGGCCGGCGGGACGGGTTCGTCGCATCCTCGCCATTCCGATTCTTCAAGTTTCCCAAGCGAACAAAACGAAACGAGGACACTATGTCAACGAAGCATGAAGTAGCTGTCGAACTTGCCGGCGGCAAACGTCTGGCCTTTGAGACCGGGCGCATGGCCAAGCAAGCCTCTGGCGCCGCTCTGGTGTCAACGGGCGAAACGGTGGTTTTGGCCACCGCAGTCGCATCTCCCGACCCGCGCGAAGGCATTGACTTTTTCCCCCTTACCGTCGACTACCGTGAGTACACCTACGCCGGTGGCCGCATTCCCGGCGGATTCATCAAGCGCGAAGGCCGGCCCAGTGAGAAGGAAATTCTGACCGCGCGCCAGATCGACCGCCCCATCCGTCCGCTCTTCCCAGATGGATTCCGCAATGAGACGCAGGTCATCGCGTTGGTTTTCTCCGCAGACAAGGAAAACGATCCCGACGTCATTGCCATCAATGCAGCGGCAGCGGCCGTTGCCCTCTCAGACATTCCTTTTAGCGCCACGGTCGGCGCTGTGCGCGTGGGCCGGATCAACGGCGAATTTGTTGCCAACCCTACGTACAGCGAGCGTGCAGAAACGACCGTGAACATCATGGTCGTAGGCCACAAGGATGGCATCGTCATGATCGAATCGGGCGCGAAGGAAGAGTCCGAAGAAATCATCCTTGCAGCCATCGAGTTTGCGCACGGGGAAATCAAGAAGATTGTGTCGGCCATCGATCAGCTTGTGGCAAAAGCGGGAAAGCCGAAGCGTGCCTTCACGGCGCCCGAGTTTGACGAGGCCTATTACGCAGACCTCAAGGGAAAGATCGGTGATCGCCTCAAGGATGCGCTGGACACCAAGACCCACGCCAAGACCGAGAGCTACTCTCTGATCAAGCAGATCAAGGATGAGCTTGCGGCTGCACTTCCAGCCGATGACCCTGCGGGGAAGAAGAAGCTCGCCACCTACTACGAGCACCTTCGTGAGCGTCTCTTCCGCGAGCAGGTGACGAAAGATCGCATTCGCCCCGATCGCCGCGCCTTTGATGAGATCCGTGCCATCACGATCGAAACAGGTGTATTGCCGCGCACGCATGGCTCGGCGCTCTTCACGCGCGGGGAGACGCAGGCTCTGGTCACCGCGACACTGGGCACTGCCGATGAAGGCCAGCGGCTGGAGAGTTACGAAGGCGAGCAGAAGAAGAATTTCATGCTCCACTACAACTTCCCGCCATTCAGCGTGGGAGAAACGGGCCGCATGACCGGCGTTGGCCGCAGGGAAGTGGGCCACGGCGCGCTCGCAGAGCGTGCAGTCACGGCCGTGCTGCCCAGCGTGGAAGAGTCACCCTACTCCATGCGCATTGTCTCTGACATTCTTGAGTCGAACGGGTCTTCATCGATGGCATCCGTCTGCGGTGCAAGCCTCGCTCTTTATGACGCGGGCATTCCCCTGAAGGGCGCCGTTGCCGGTGTCGCGATGGGCCTTGTGAAGGAAGGCGATGACTACGCGATCCTGACGGACATTGCAGGCGCTGAAGATCACTACGGTGACATGGACTTCAAGGTAGCCGGAACGCGCAAGGGCATTACAGCCCTGCAGATGGACATCAAGATTGGTGGCCTCACGCGCCAGATTCTTCAGGAGGCCATGGAGCAGGCTCGCCGTGGTCGTCTATTCCTGCTGGACAAGATGGACGCCGTGATCGATGGTCCTCGCACGGAGCGCTCCGCGTACGCTCCCCGCATCGAGACGATCCAGATCCCAACAGACAAGATTCGGGACCTGATCGGCAAAGGCGGCGCAACCATCCGCGGGATTGTGGAGCAGACGGGGGCCAAGATTGATGTCGACGATACGGGCAAGGTGAGCGTCGCATCGTCCGATGCAGCCGGACTGCAGAAAGCATTGGAGATCATCGGCAATATCACTGCCGTGCCGGAAATTGGCAAGGTGTACCTGGGCAAGGTGGTCCGCCTCGCAGAGTTTGGCGCCTTCGTCGAGCTCTTCCCGGGAACGGATGGCCTGCTGCACATCTCCGAAATTGCCGAGCATCGCGTGAAGGATGTGAAAGACGAATTGCGCGAAGGCGATCAGGTGATGGTGAAGGTGCTTGCGATTGAAGGCAACCGCATCAAGCTGAGTCGCAAGGCGCTCATCAGGGAACAGAAGGCGAAGCTGGCGCAGTCAGTTCCGGCTGAGGCGGCCGAAGCCGCGCAGAGTGAAGCCCCGGTGTCTGCAAAGCCGGTCCATGAATTTGACGAGCGTCAGCCGCGCTCCAATCAGAGCACGATCCTGATTGAGGGTGGCGAAGACTTCGACGAAGAGGAAGAGGGCAAGGAGTTTGACGAGGAAAGCGAGCCAAACTTCAATCGTGCGGACGTGGCCCAGGTAGGCGCAGGACAACCTGCCGGACGGCCAGCACCCAACAATAACCGCCGCCGCCGCCGCCGCGGTGGACGCGGCCCAAGTGGCGGAGGCCATAGCTAGCACACAGACGGTTCCTCGAGCTCTGCAACGATAGGTTCTGGTTCTGAGGAAAAGCAAAATGGCCCGGAGGGAGTTCCTCCGGGCCTTCTTTTATATTTTGCAGCAGATTGATCGATCTATCAAAGATGGCAGGACGCCGTATGCGCAGCAACAAAGGCTGTAGGGCGTTATCTGTTGGCCTCGACTGCGGTGCCGAGGGACGCACCTCTTGCGGAATGGCCGAAACTCTCGATGCGCATAGGATTTCCCGACTCGTGTTTGTCGCTGTACATTTTCCGGTCGGCAGCAATGCAGAGTGCTTCAAGATCTGTGGCGTCGTCCGGAAAGACAGCAATACCGATGCTGGCCCCAACCTTCACATATTGGCCTTCTGCCTGGATTGGTTCGGCGAGCAACTGCATGAGGGAGTTTGCAACCTGTAGAGCATTGGCGTGGTTGGCTGGCTCTTCCAGCACAATCGAAAACTCATCGCCCCCGGTTCGCGCCACCGTGTCGCATCTGCGGATTCGTTTTTCAAATGCCGCTGCAACACTTTTCAGAACTGCATCCCCGGAATGATGCCCGAAATTGTCATTGACCGCCTTAAAGCCGTCTAAATCAACAACCAGCAGCGCGGTCGTCGATCTGAGGCGGTGGGCTCTATCGATGGCCACCCTGAGCCGGTCCTGGAACAGCCTTCGATTCGGAAGCCCCGTAAGATCATCATGGAGTGCCAGGTACTTATTGTGCTCGATCTGATCCTCGAGCAAGAGGAGGATCATTCCAACAGCAACGAGGTACTTGGGAAGATTCCAGACTTCACTTTCGACTCTGATGGCCGATGCGTACACAGACATGAGCGGACCGATAAGGAAGACCAGCGCCCATGCGCCAAAACCTGCAATGCAAATCATGGCTCCTGCAGTAGCCCGGCGATAGATAAACCAGAAATGAATGCAACATCCAATGTAGACCGTGAACAAGACCGCATTCAATGCCAGGTCGGTGCCGATTCCAGGGCGGTGCTGAACCGCAAGAAGGAACGAACCGAGACACGTAAAAAGGCCGACAAGCCACCAACGCAGATGGTGGCTGAATCGTGGCAGCGCAATGAGGGCCAGGACAAGCGGAGATGCTCCAACAAGAAGTGCGGATGGCGTCAGCGCCCAGTCCCACACGGGGCTAGCAGTCAGCAACGCCAGGTAGAGTGTGACTGACGTGACGAGACAGAACAGCATCCATCGGCTGCTAGGCTGCATGTGATAAGAGATAGTGGAATGCATGAAGAGGATCCCTGCATTTGCCAGCGCCGCCAACCCGACAAACACGGCCACTTTCCCTTGGGGTCCGGGCAAAGATGCGAAGACGAAAGCTCCAAAGTGAACAGCGATCAGCACCCAGCCAGTGAGCCACAGGCGCGAAGCGCGGGTCAGGCCTTGCCGCGCGATGGACGCGAACGCTCCAGCAAGCAGGCATACGGCTGCAAGATCCGGAATCTGACTCCAATCCACTTGCTTTCCCCCGGCACTTCCAAGATCTCTAAACGCATTACAATGCGCTGGGCCTTCCGCGAGCTATAACTCTTTGGTCGTAATCGACGGTTTGCAAGAGCACTTGGGTAATGTACGGACGACATCGCCAAGCATTGATTGATCAGATGACCCATCTTGGGATTGCTGTAACTCCGCCCCATAACTCTCGTAAACTGTACCCCATGGCGGCAAGTTTGTACATTGTGGTTGAGGGCGAGGATCCTGGGTACGACATTTTTGTGAATGGTCATGCGCTTGCACGGCATGAAGATGCCTTGGACCGCCTGGCAACTCGCTTGCGTGTGAAACCATTGTTGGATTTCTTTTCAGCGGATCAAAATTCGATGGCGTTGTTGCTCGAGCAGGGTACAGGGAATCCCGAGTGGGCGCGGAACCTGCCCGAGCCGCAATGGTTCCCGGCAGTTGAAGGACTCGCAAGCATCCGCGCGATGATCGCCTTCCTGAGCGGGACACCTGCTGCGTTCGGGTCAGAAACAGTTCTGGTCGTCAATGAGCTCAGAGAGTATGAGCGGGTTCTGCAGAAGACCTCGGATCGTGGCCTTCGCTGGCATTTGGCGGCAAGCTGGCGCTGACGGCCTGAGGGTACCTCTTATTCGGTGCTGGACTCTTCGCTCCGAGGCGCAAAAACGTTCCCCATGCGCTGAATCTCCGCTCCCACCCCACGTAGCTTCTCTTCAATCCGCTCGTAACCACGATCCATGTGGTAGACGCGATCCAGAATGGACTCTCCGTCTGCAACCAGCGCTGCCAGCACCAGAGACGCGGATGCGCGCAGATCGGAACACATGACCGCTGCCGCAGAGAGCTTGGCGGGGCCACGGACAGTTGCAGTTCTGCCATCAACCTTGATGTTCGCGCCCATGCGAACCAATTCCTGGACATGCATGAACCTGTTTTCAAAGATGTTCTCTTTCACCAGGCTTACGCCCTCGGCCTGTGTGGCAAGCGCCATGTATTGAGCCTGCATGTCCGTTGGAAATCCCGGATACTCCTCCGTCGATATGTCAGCGGCCCGTAGACTGCCGGTCGATCGCACACGTACGCAGTTTGCTTCAGGAAAGTCGATTTGCGCTCCGGTTTCTTCCAGCTTTGCAATCACGGCGCCGAGGTGATCTGGATTGCAGTCGGCGACCGTCAGGTCGCCAGCGGTGATCGCCCCGGCGATGAGAAAGGTCCCGGCCTCTATCCGATCTGGATGAATGCGATAGGTTGCACCGTGGAGACTGGAGACGCCCTGAATGCGCATTGTGGATGTACCAGCACCTTCAATGTTGGCGCCCATGGCGATCAAGAGGGCCGCGAGATCGGTCACTTCAGGTTCGCGGGCGCAATTCTCCATCACGGTTTCACCTTCGGCCAATACGGCTGCCATGAGGAGGTCTTCGGTACCTGTCACCGTAATCTTGTCGAAGACAAGATGTGCACCCTTGAGTTTCGACGCCCTGGCTTCCAGGTACCCGTGTGCCTGATGAATCGTGGCCCCCATACGTTCCAAGCCTTTGATGTGGAGATCAATCGGGCGACCACCAATGGCACAGCCGCCGGGCATGGCAACCCTGGCCATCCCGGCCCGAGCCACCAGCGGGCCCAGTACCAGAGAACTGGCGCGCATGGTCTTAACGATTTCGTATTTTGCAACGGGATCAGAGAGCGAGCGACAGTTGATCGTGGTCCGGTTGCCGGAAATTCCGGCGCCGTTCTCAACATGAGCTCCCATGGATGCAAGGAGCCTGCGCTCCGTGTCAATATCGCGGACTTGAGGAATATTCTCGAGGGTGACGTCCTCTTCGGTCAGAATTGCTGCCGCCATGCAAGGCAGAGCAGAGTTTTTTGCACCCGAAACCCGGATCGTACCCCGCAGAGGATTGCCTCCACGTATGACAAATTTATCCATGAATGCTGTACCGTTCCTGAATCTTTAGTGTAAATCGGGCCGCCGGTACAGAAGGCCAGGACAAATCGTATG
>JBAUTX010000351.1:0-13466 GCA_049582405.1 Occallatibacter sp.
CTCAAGCTGTCTGCGAAAGAGGCGAATCAGGTGCGGCACCACGGCGTTCTGGCGCATGGACTGGCCGTCCAAGCAATCCGCGCGAACACGCCGGCGGGAACCCAGGTGGGGCTTGCTGAGAATGCAAGTGTTTATGTGCCGGTGATGGAAACGACGGAGCACATCGCGGCCGCGCAGAAAGCTACCCGCGAGGGCAATGCGCCTTTTCTGACTGCTCTGATGGAAGGCAAATACATCGAGAGCTATCTGAATGAAGCAGGTTCCGATGCGCCGCAGGTCGAGCCCGGCGACATGGAGACGATCGCAAGTCCGCTGGACTTTGTGGGGCTGAATATCTACACACCAACGTATGTGCGTGCGGATGATTCACCGAAAGGCTATGTCCTGGAGAAGAATCCGTCTTCGTATCCCCATATGTATTCGCCCTGGATCGCGCTAAGTCCGGAGTGCATCTACTGGGGCGTCCGGAACGTGTGCGACCTCTGGAAGCCCAAAGGCGTTTTCATCACAGAGAATGGGACGTCATCAGACGATGTGCTCACAGCTGGTGGCCAGGTGGAGGACACCGATCGCGTGATGTATTTGCGGAATCATCTGACGCTTCTGCACCGCGCAGTCGATGAAGGTTATCCCGTGAAGGGATATTTCCTCTGGAGCCTCCTGGATAACTTCGAGTGGGCCGACGGCTACAGCAAGCGATTTGGCATTCACTACGTGGACTTCAAGACGCAGAAGCGCACTCCAAAGTTGAGCGCCTCGTGGTATCGAAACGTAATCGCAGAGAATCGAGTTGAGTAAGCGTTGAGTGCAGCCGGGCGCTGCCTATTGCGCCCGGATGCGCGGGCCCAAAGTGTCTTCGTGTCAGTGGGAGACGATCGGCTCCATGATGCGCAGAAGCGGCTTTCCGCCAACGTTCTCCAGCGGAAAATAGACGAGGTGCGAACGGGAATCCACTGCGACTGTGTGGGCGTGTGGCATGTTGAACTGCGCCATCGTATTCAGGTCGCGATTCACTTCCTGAAAGATAGTGACCATCCCGGATTCTGCGGCAACGTAGAGGCGCATCAGGCCCGGATCGAAGGCGAGCACGTCCGGATCGTCGCCGACTTGATGGACCGCAAGGATCTTCATGGTCCTAAGGTCGAAGACTGCGAGCGAGTGATTGCCCTCGCCCGCAATGAACGCCAGTCTGTTTGCCTGGTCAAGGGTGATGCCGTGCGGATCGCTGATGCCGGGTAGAAAGTAGCGGTTCACAACGCGCATGGTGGCCGGGTCGATCACGACAAGCTGGTTGAGCTTGTGCACGGCGACCAGAATGCGATCCGAGCCGGGGTCATAGACCGTGTTCCCGGCGCCACCCCCTAGTTGGATACTGGTCAGCAGCTTGTTTGTCTTGGTGTCCATCACAGCATCCACGCCACCGTGCTCGTCGGAAACGAACACGCGATGGACGGGGGGCGCATACGCCAGCCCATCCGGGTAGTCAATCGGGCCCGCAGTGGCCAGGATCTGCAGTGTCGACATGGACACCACATTCACCCGGTGATCTCCTGTGGCAGACGCAAAGATGCGGTCAATCTGGGGAACGGCGATGACACCGTGGACGCGCGCAAACCCATCAAGATTCGCAACGACTTTCCGCGTCTGTACGTCGAAGACCACGAGCTGGTTTGCATTCATGTGCGCGATGTAGAGTCTGCCATGTAGTGCGTCAAAGCTCTGGTAGTCAAAGCGTACTGGAGGACCCGGCATCGGAATGTCCGCAACCTGGTGCAGAGCAGAGTTGGCGGGGACCTGCAAGGTCTGTGCGAGCGCAGCCTCACTACCGGTGAACATGACCCCGGCAGCAAGCACTGCAGCGACGCGGCGGAGCAAAAGCATTGCTGAGAATGGCATGGCAAGTTTCTCCACTACGCGCGAGGGGCGCGCTCGGTCCATTATCGTGCAGATGAGTCGACCGCAACGAGCAGAACGAAGAGAGCTTGCAGCAACCGATTTTTTCGGATTACAGCTGGCAGCTTTTGTTTTGTTACGCGCCGAAGTCCATCGTTGGAGGTGCTCAGTGAGGTTTCGTGTCCGCTGCAGGGGTCGCAGGCGCCGCACCTGTGGCCGCTGGTCCCCCTGATGCCTGCGGAGTGGTGGTCTGGCTGTTAACGTGAGCTGGAGCCTGCGAGGTGGCAGGAGCCGCCGTCGCGGGGTCTTGTTCGGATGATGCGCTTGCTCCGGCGGGCGCGGGTGCTTTGGCGGCAACTGCAGTGCCGGCTGGCGTGATGGGTTGCACGGCCATGGCCAACGACTGCACCGAGGAGTCATCATCGCGCAGCTTCACGTAGAGCACGCCATTGACGGGGTGCGGAACGGTCAACTGGGTTCCGGTGAACTCAGGCGGAACGTCCGTGGAATTCTGAAAGTCCTGCGTCGCAGAAAACGATGTTGCAAGAAAGAGATTGCTGCCCGTGAGCACGCACGGCCTGGACTGCATCTTCGGGCAGCGTAGTTCCGTGAAGCCCGGCATCCGCACTAGCGTGCCGAGCGGCAGCCAGTCGCCCGTGACCCCGTCCGCAGAGATGGCGCGGATGCGGATCGGCCCGAAGGCCGAGGCCCCGAAGCGGGAGAGCGGCTTGATGACGGCGAGAGCCGTCTTCTGGTCCTCCAGCATCAGGCTTCCGTCTGCCAGTGAAAGCATGGTGTGGAAGCTGCCATCGGTTGCGGCCACCTCAATCTTTTCATCCCGTGGGAAATTGGCCGGTGTCTGCGATCGGACGAAGAAGACGAGCCTTAGGTCCACAGGCAAGTCATCCGGGCTGCCAAGATGAACCGGCGAATCGGATCCGGATACTTCATCCTGGGACCCCTTACTCAGCAAGACAATTTGCGGACGCGGAGGCGCCACGCTCACGGGTACCTGCAGCGTGCGGTCATCGCGTAGGCGCACAGTGGCAAGATACGGCTTTCCAGGCGCAAGACCAGCGGTGGAGCTATTCGCCGTCAAAGTGAGGCGGTCGGTATCCTCCACGCGGTTGAGCTTTGAGGGGGACCATTGAATGTCTTCCAGCGAAACTTTCGCAACCTCGTCGAGGCGCGTGCCCGTAAGAGAAGCTTCATTGTCGCCGGCGCTCAGCGTGAGTCGACGCAGTGAAGCCGCTTCGGTGTATGCCTGCAAGGGAAGGATGTCCGGATGGCTCAGGCCGTACTGGTGCACCGCAAGGGTTACCTGTCCTGGAGCGGCGTCTTTCAATGGGACGGTAATCTCCAACGTCTCAGGCTTGGGGGACTTCCAGTCCAGTGCGGCCGTCGTACCGTTGGGCAGGGATTGCTCCACCTTGCTTACACAGAGCGTGCTGTCGCCGCGCACGTGCAAGGTGTCGACGCGGCCCACGACCAAGGCAGAGAGATCGCCTGGCGTCACGGTCCAGTTTCCCGGCTCCACGGAGTGCAGATTGAAGCGCGGCCCCTCCCAGTCGTCAAAGCCCCACTTGCCACGAACGACGCCTGTGAGAGTTCCTGCGGGCAGTGGATGCGTGAAACTCTGCAGCGCGAGCCCGCCCTGTGCGGGATCCGCCTTCAGCGGGAGGTCAATCGGTCCGCTCGGCGCCTCAATATGCAGGTTGAGATCATGTGCCAGTCCAGTGGCAAGCACCAAGGGCGCTCCCTCAGCAGGAAATACCAGGCCCGGCTTTTGCGCGCAGAATTCGGCCGCCGGGTCCACGGGGTGCAGGGGAGGCATCTGTGCTGCTCCAATGGGCGGCAAGGCAACGATGACCACAGACTTGGGATCCCGGAACGATGGAGCCACGCTCAGGCGCAGGTTCAGCGTGTCTTCTGACGGCAACGCCAGTGCAGGTATGTATTGGTACTTTGCCGTGTGCAGGGAGGAGAGGATTCTTACCGTGTCCACAATGGCGCCCACATAGGGACTGAACGCACCGCCTCCTACGACCTGTGCGTAGCTGAGCTGATTCATCAGGTCCGCCGTCGATCCATTGGCAATTTGTGCGACGCGGGACTGCGTGTTGGCATCGTCCATCACCAGCCCCTCGGTATGCTGCGAAAGACACGTAGCCTGCTGCTCGGCGGGCTTCAGGAAGCAGTCCTGATTGACCTTGATGCCAAGGCTTCTCGCAGAAATCTCGGAGCGCTCTTTCAGTAACTTGGGGTCTGTTTGTGAAGTGACCTTGACTTCGTTCAGGAATGCATTCAGCCGCATGCGATCCAGGCTTGCCGCCTGCAGATCCTGGGTTGCGCGGACGAAAATGCCGGGTCGGCCACGAACCGTATTGCGCAGAGTGGTGAAGTCGCCGCCGGTTTCGGGCGCAAGAAATACAACGGCCTGTTGCGCCTCCTGGGGCACCGTCACAAACACACCTTCCTCACGCGCCTGCTTGGTCCAGGATTCCACCCTTGTGAACCACGCCGGAGGCGGGGGATTGGTTGCTCCTCGTAGGAAAGCCACAACGAGTACGTACCGCGCGGACTGGGTCTCAGGGAGGTCCGGATGCACCCAGATCCGGTCACCCGGCAAGAGGTTGGGAACCTCGCCAATCGGGAGTGTGACTTCGCCACGCTTGATGCGAACATCAACCTTGGGCCCAACCAAGTCGAACGACTGGGAATAGGCAACAAGCCCCGAACACAACAGAAGGATTACGAAAATCCATGACAGACCACGGCGCATGTCCTTATTGTACGGATTTCCTGATGGTGGCGGCCATCTGTTCTGTTCTCTGCAACTTGTGGGGCTGCGCCTCTGGTTGCACAACCTTATTCAAATGCTGTTTGTATTCCATTCACCGACCTGATTTTCGTTTACACTGATGCTTGCCTGTATTTGGGTCAAAATAAGTAGACATTTGCTGCATCTTTTGTAAAGTCACAGGAAAAGCTCTCCTCGATAGTGTATTGAATGTGGCACTTTGTTGGGTCGTAAAGAAATCGCTCATCCATGAGTCGGATTCAGGATTGAACAGCTTCAACCGGCACCCAGAACTAAAAAGCCGTCTCCTGGGCCTCAAGCGGGTCAAGCATTAGGGAAAGAAGCCTCAGATAGCCAAGACCCATCGGAACAAAAGCGGGCTGCCCAAACTTATAGGGTTCTTTGGAGAATAAGATTATGAAATCAACAAGAGCTGCGCAAAGCGGCGTAGATTTGAGCAACATTAATATTCCGGAAGCAGAAGAAATTATCGAAGACGCTCTTGGTGAGCTTGCCTTTTCCCAGGATCCGGGTCTGATTCGGGCGCTGCATTTTCTGGCGCCGGAAGGCTATCAGGCCATTGTTGAATTGTGCAATGAAAGCGGCCGCAGCAAGCGCCGGAATGCGCCGGCCGACGCCTGGAACCCTGAAGAAGACGAGATTCGCATTTATTTCGAGCGGGCTGAGGATGCAGATGCTCCCCGCCACAGCACGCGAGCTCCCCGCTTCATCCGCGAGGCATCGATGGGCGAGGAGGAAGACCGGGAGGGTGTGCTTGCCGGTGATCTAGACACGCGAGTGAAGGAATTATGCACCGCGCTCGCTGAGGCAGAGCGGGGTGGGCACGCTTTCATTGCGCTGAAATGGTTTCGAGACTCCTTCCTGCCGCGCAAGCCATTCCCCTGGAACAGGAGTTCAGAGTCTCGCCAGCTTGTTCTTGCAGAAGCGATTCAGCGGGGTGTTGTGCTGACCAGCAAGATTGCGAATCCCAAGACCCCCGCTTATCCAACGACCACGATCCGTCTGAATCGCGCGGAAGCGGCTGTGCCGGAAGATGCCAATCGATATCAGCCCGTGCCGTTGAAAGAAGGCGACGCCGCCGAGTCGATTGAAGAGGCACGAGGCGAGCCGTGAGCTGCTACTTCTTTGAAGTGACAGCATTCATCCGACTCTTCCTGCAGGAGCCGGGCACGGATGCGTTGGTCCGGCTGGTGCAGTCGCTTGACGACAATCGCAAGCTCATTGCTGCATCCACACCGCTGGAAGTGTATGCCGCAATTCGCCGGCGTGAGCGTGCCGGCGGTCTGAGCACCGAGAATGCCGCAATTGCATTGGAGATTCTGCGATCTGAAGCGGCGCGCATTGTGCAGGAGCCGCTCAATCCTGCAGTCCTCGAAACAGCGCGGCAGCTATTGGATCGCACTCAGCTGCGCTGGCCGGACGCGCTGCAGCTTGCGGCGGCCATGGTTGCACGGGAGATGTTTCGCGGCACTGAGGTCATCTTCGTGTCCACCGCGGCACCGCTCCTTGAGGCGGCAAAGAGTGAGGGATTCCAGACGCTGGATCCAGTTCATGACACGCATCTCTTGCCTGCCTGAAGCCTATTCCTGCCGGAATTGATTCGCCTTCTCAAACTCCTTGCGCAGTTCGGGTGTGCGCAGGTTTTCGCGAATGTGGGCGAGCCGCTGCTCAAGGGCAAGGAGCGCCTCTGCAATCGCGTCTGTATTCGTGTGAGCAATGTCGCGCCACATGGAGTAGGGACTTGCGCCGAGCCGGGTCATCTCGCGCAAGCCACGGCCGCCTACGTCTTTCAACTCTGGTGCATCGCCTACGCGATCCTCCAGCAAGGCGCTCAGGGCTGTGCCGACGAACTGTGGCAAATGGCTGACCCAGGCAACCAGCTCGTCATGGCGCATGGCATTTAGATCAATGGCCTTTGCACCCATCCTGCCAACCCAATCGCGCCAATCCGCAATCAGCGCTGCAGCCTGTTCGGATCGCTTCCAGGTGGGGATGTCCGTAAAGAGCCAAACGGCGCCGCGATAGAGGTCGGGATCCGCCAACGCGGCCCCGCCCCGTTCTTTGCCCGCCATGGGATGGCCTGGCAAGAAGGCTGCGCGCCCAGGCCGGTTGAAATGCCGGTCCGCCGCTTCCGTAATCTTCGCTTTGGTACTGCCCACATCCGTAAGCAGTTGCTCCGGTCCCAGCACGCCGGCGAGTTGCTCCATCCAGTCGAGGATCGCAAAGACCGGAGCGGCCAGGAGCACGACCTGGCTTGAGCGTGCCATCTGGAGCGGGTCTGGCCCGATCGCGTCAATGGCGCCCATGCTGAGCGCAACTTCCGCTTGCTCGGGACTCCGGTTCCAGCCTGTGATGGAGCCGGAGAATCCCGCCGCGCGCAACGCCAGGCCTGCTGATGTTCCCAGCAGGCCCGTCCCTAGAATGGCGATGCGCTCGATCATGCGGGCGTTCTTTGCTCCTCTGTGCTACAAGGTTCGTCCCACCGCTTGTGCAACCACGCGCAATTCCTTCATCAGCGTGTCAAACTGCTCCAGGTAGAGGGTCTGCGCTGCATCGGAAGCAGCTTTGTCTGCATTCGGATGCACCTCCACCAGGATGGCATCGGCCCCTGCAGCCACCGCAGCCTTCGCGAGCGGAGCCACCATGTCGCGGCGTCCGGTGCCGTGCGAGGGATCGCCAACGATCGGCAGGTGCGAGAGCTTCTTCACCACCGGGATCGCAGCGATGTCCATCGTGTTGCGCGTCGCCGTCTCATACGTGCGAATGCCGCGTTCGCAGAGGATCACGTCGTAGTTGCCGCCAGAAAGAATGTACTCGGCAGAGAGCAGCAGCTCCTCGATGGTGGCCGCAATGCCGCGCTTGAGCAGCACGGGCTTGCGCACCTGGCCAAGCTCGCGCAGCAGGTTAAAGTTCTGCATGTTGCGCGCACCCACCTGGAAGCAATCGACCAGAGGCAGCATGGGTTCAATCTGCGAGATCTCCATGACCTCGCTGATCGCGAGCAGGCCATGAGCTTCCGCCGCTTCGCGCATCAGTTCCAGCCCCGGAATTCCCAGGCCCTGGAAGGCATACGGCGATGAACGAGGCTTGAACGCGCCGCCGCGTAAGAAGCTGCCGCCTGATTCTTTTACACGCCTGGCGGTCTCAAAGATCTGTTCGCGATTCTCGATGGAACACGGCCCGGCCATCACGACAACCTGTTTGCCGCCGATCTTGATGCCGTTGCGGAACTCAACCACCGTGCCTTCCGGGCGAAAGCTGCGCCCAGCCAGCTTGTAGGGCGAGCTGATGCGGTGTACGTGTTCTACGCCGGGAAGAAGTTCAAATTTGCTCAGGTCCAGCGTGGCCGTTGGCCCGACTCCGGCCAGAATCGTCTGAATGGCGCCGGTTGTCCTGTGCACGCCAACGCCGGCCTCCACCATGGCCTCAATGACTGCATCAATCTGTTCTTCGGTGGCATTTTCCTGCATTGCTACGATCATTGCTTGTTCCCTGTCTCGGGCGCCTTTGCGCCGGTGCCTTGGCCCTTTGCAATCTCCAGGGCATGTTTCTCAGATGCCAACTCATTCCTCTGCAGCGCCCGCATCACGTCGATGATGCGCTCGTAGATGTGGACCAGCTCGATGTCCGGCAGAGGGCCCTTGTTGGCTGCCCTCACGTTGGCGTAGATCACCTTCTCGCGGCCCGGCTCATACACCGGCAGCGAAGTGGCGACTTTCAAGTGGCCAATCATCTGTGCCGCACGGGCCCGCTCGCTCAGCAATTCCACAAGCTGGCGGTCCAGTTCATCGATCTTGTTCCGCAATTCTTCCAGCGTCATTGCATCCTCATGGTGCGTGTCGCGGCTCGTCTGGCAGTTGCTGAAGATAGACGAGTCCTGACTGCATTGGAGCTAGCGTTGAGTTCATCGGTGCGGCGCGAGCGCCGCCCAACCGGGTGCTTGTTTACCGGGCCAGCGCTGCGGGTTGCAGCTGCAGGCCCTTGATAAATCGGGCCACCGCGCCGGGCGCTGTCTCGGGGGTTGACCTCTCGATGAGCTCGACAATGGCGCTGCCGATGACCGCCGCATCCGCGAACTGGCCCACCTGGGTAACATGTTCCGCGTTGGAGATGCCAAACCCCACGGCCACCGGCAGCCGGGTCCATCGACGAATGCGTGCAACCAGAGCCGATGCATCTGCAGTCAGGCTCTGCTGCTTCCCTGTAATGCCGGTGCGCGAGATCGCGTAGACGAATCCCTTGCTGTGCGTGGCGATCGCTTCAAGCCGTTCGTCGGGGCTCGTCGGTGCAGCCAGGAAGATGGGCGCCAGACCCGTCCGCTCCATCTCTGTCAGGTACTGCTGCGCCTCTTCCACAATCATGTCCGTCACCAGAACCCCATCCGCTCCTGCAGCTGCCGCGTCATCCACGAAATGCGCCAGACCATAGCGGAGAATGGGATTGAAGTAGCTGAAAATGACGAGGCCGGCATCCGGCCGCGCAGCGCGAATCTCGCGCGCCAGCGCGATGACGTCCTTCAAGCGCGTGCCGCGGGCCAGCGCACGCTCACTGGCACGCTGAATCACCGGGCCGTCGGCCAGCGGATCGCTGAATGGCACACCGAGTTCAATCACATCCGCGCCTGCATCAATTGCTTCCAGCGCAATGGCGCGCGTGGCATCGAGGCTTGGATCGCCAGCCGTCAGATACAC
Organism: Occallatibacter sp.; assembly: GCA_049582405.1. Lineage (GTDB taxonomy): Bacteria > Acidobacteriota > Terriglobia > Terriglobales > Acidobacteriaceae > Telmatobacter. The sequence continues at coordinate 9,406 of JBAUTX010000351.1, forward strand.
CACGAGCCCAGGCTTGTGTTTGAACTTGATCGCCATCGGAGTCTACGGTTACTCTCTAGAGCTTCAGCTCGCGGGCCAGGATGCCCATATCCTTATCGCCGCGTCCAGAGAGGTTCACTATCAGTATGTCATGTGCGGCCATACCCGGCGCAATGCGCATTGCCTCAGCCACCGCGTGCGCGCTCTCTAATGCAGGCAAAATGCCCTCAGTGCGCGCCAGTTTCACCACGGCGTTCAAGGCGGCTGTATCGTCTTGTGAGACATACTCGGCGCGACCCGAATCATGAAGTGCCGCATGCTCCGGTCCGATGGAAGCATAGTCCAGACCCGCCGAAACCGAATGCGTCGACGCAATCTGCCCGTCCTCATCCTGCAGAACGTAAGAGAACGTGCCCTGCAGCACGCCGGGTACGCCACCATGGAAGCGTGCCGCGTGCTCGCCCAGCGCCGTGCCGCGTCCGCCCGCCTCCACGCCAATCAGCCGCACCGAGCGCTCCGGAATGAATTCGTAGAACGCCCCGATGGCATTTGAGCCGCCGCCCACGCAGGCGATGATGGCTGTTGGCAGGCGCCCTTCTTTTTCAAGAATCTGCTCTTTCATCTCGCGGCTGATACAGCGGTGGAAGTCTCGCACCATGGTCGGGTAAGGATGCGCGCCAAGCGCGCTGCCCAGCAGATAGTAGGTCGTGCGGACATTCGTGACCCAGTCGCGCATCGCTTCGCTGATGGCATCCTTCAGCGTCTTTGAACCAGCAATGACGCCGCGGACCTCAGCGCCCAGCAGCCGCATGCGCAGCACGTTGAGCTCCTGCCGCGCCATGTCGACTTCGCCCATGTAAACGACGCACTCCAGGCCCAGCAGAGCGCAGACGGTTGCGGTGGCCACGCCGTGCTGTCCCGCTCCGGTCTCGGCGATCACGCGCTGCTTGCCCATACGCTTCGCCAGCAATGCCTGTCCCAGGGCGTTATTGATCTTGTGGGCGCCGGTGTGGAGAAGATCCTCCCGTTTCAAGTAAATCTTCGCGCCGCCGAGCTGTTCGCTCAGCCGCCGCGCATAGTAGAGCGGGGTCGGCCGCCCCGCATAGTCCTTCAGGAGCGCCGCCAATTCCGCTTGGAATGCGGCATCGTTCTTTGCCGCGTCATACTCGTGTTCGAGTTCCAGCAGCGCGGCCATCAGGGTCTCTGGCACATAACGTCCGCCATAGATCCCAAACCGCCCCGGCTGCGACTCGGAGGGAGCCGCGGGAAGAATCACCGATGCCATTGGGGGCCTCCTGTTTGCATGTTCATGCGTTGGGGTAACTCTTCAGTGTACTAGCAGGTGTGTGGACGCAAGGAAATGCGCGCAGCCTGTTTGCGCTGTAAAGAAACTAGCCCTTGCGGCAGTGAATCAGGTGTTGCTCAGGGTCAACGCCGCACTTTGGTTCTTCTTGTTCCTGTCGGCGCCGCTTGCAGAGGCTCTGGTGCTTCTGCGATGGAGCGTGCATTGCGGATGAATTCCAGGAGCTTGAAGCGGTCCTTGCGTCCCGGTTCGGCCTCCACGCCGCTGACCACGTCCACGCCCCAGGGCCGCAGCTTGGCGATCGCCTCCGCTACGTTCGTTGGATTCAGGCCACCGGCGGCGACGAGCTTGTGTACCTGCTCATGCCCGAAGACGGACTTTCGGGCGGCGTCCCAGTCAAAGGGAATCCCAGTGCCTCCAAGCGCAGTCGCCGTTCGGGAGTCCACTAAGACCGCGTCGACATGCGGATCACGGTCGATTGTGAAGACCTGTTCAGCCGCTGCCGGGCTGTAATGCACCACACGCAGAATCCGCAACGATGGACCTAGCAATTCATGCAATCGCGCCGGGAGATCAGGCCCAGCCTCGGAGTGCAATTGCACCCCCGTAAGCCCGCATGCACGCACGGCAGAGTAAATTGCATGCAGAGGAGCGTCGACAAAAACGCCAATTTTTTCGACACCCAAAGGCAGATGAGGCGTCATCGCCGCAACTTCTGCTGGCGTCACCCGGCGAGGACTCACCGCAAACACAAATCCAACTGCATTTGCCCCAGCCTCACAGGCCAGCAGCGCGTCCTCAAGGGACGTGGTGCCGCAGATCTTGATCCACACGCTCATCGGGCCACTGCTGCTCCTGCCAGCAAAGTCTCCAGCGCTGCACCTGGGTCAACCTGGCGCATTAGACTTTCCCCGATTAAAAAGGCATCAAACCCTGCCGAGCGCAGCCGCGCCAAATCTTCCGGTGTGGCAATCCCGCTTTCCGCAACCTTCACGACTGACGCAGGGATGTTCTCAACAAGCTCCAGGGCCGTCTCAAGCCGCACCTCGAATGTCTTCAGATTGCGGTTGTTGACGCCGATCGCATCTGCGCCGGTTTCGCCCAAAGCGTCCAGCACGAGGTCGAGTTCCTCCTGCGTGTGGACTTCGACCAGCACGTCGAGTGCGATGCTGCGCGCACGTTGCGCAAACTCTTTGAGTTCCTGACTGGTAAGCGCTGCGGCAATCAGCAGAATCGCATCCGCGCGGTGTGCGCGTGCTTCCACGATCTGATAAGCATCGACGGTAAAGTCTTTGCGCAGGCAGGGCAGGGAAGCGGCCCCTGAAGCGATCTCCAGATTGCGCAGGCTCCCCTGAAAAAATGGCTCATCGGTCAAGACCGAAAGCGCGGCCGCGCCACCGGACTGGTAGCGCTGCGCCAGCCATGCCACGTCGAAATCCGCACGAATCAATCCCTTGGAGGGTGAGGCCTTCTTGATCTCTGCGATGACGGCAGGTGCTTCCATGGCACGCCGACGAAGTGCTGCAGCCCATCCGCGCGGCTGGTGTTGAGCGGCCAGGAGTTCCAGCTGTTCCGACGGCGCGCGCAACCTTGCAGCCGTCACCGTGGCCCGTGTTGCGCGAAGGATGGTATCAAGATGCGTAGACATGCCGTGGACCAAGTATACGAGGGATCACGCGACCGCTTCGACTCTGAGCGAACGCCGCCAAAGTGGTGGGCCCGGAGGGATTCGAACCCCCAACCAAGGGATTATGAGTCCCCTGCTCTAACCGTTGAGCTACAGGCCCTTCAATGATTTACGGCAATTGCCCGCCTCGGATTCGACTGCTGCTGCATTCGCGGCCAGTTGCAGCCTTGCTCCCAGGACTTGCCGTCTCCGGTTCCGGATGGAGGCAACGCAGCCAAACCGTGATGCTGCTGCGCCCGGCAATCCTCATCATCGTCAAGACATCGACTCCCGATGCAGTGAACCTCGTCAGCATTGTATGGCGAAGCGAGTGGAAGGCAAAATCGCGTGGACACACCAGCCAAGTTTCCCACTGACCGGCAGTGTGGCTTTGTCGGGGATGGCGGGAGCGCGGTTGAGCCTCCGCGAGGTGTGCTTCGCCGCTCTGAGAGTCTCTTACCGTTGTGGGCAGTGCGCCTTCAATGTCCCTTCGCTTGCGCTCCTGATGGCATCAAGATCAAAGCAAATGCCTGGCCACAGTGAAGTGACCAGGCGAAGGTGCAGCCGCGTGTGGCGTCGGGCGAGGGGAGGATCGTAGTACCCCAATCCTCCCTTTCGCAGGAGCCGCTGGCCATTACGGCGTGAAGGAAACCAGCTGCTGCGCCGTGTTCCCGTTGGTGTCCTGGACGTTGATCTGCCAATTGTAGGTTGTGCCGGTCGTGAGATTCGGAACTGAAGGTGTGTTACCGCTGTTGCCCGTTGGGTCAGTTCCCCAGGGAATGGATGTAATCGAACTGGAGAATCCGTTGAGGTTTGAGTTCGAGCCCGGAATCTGCCAGATCGTGTTCCCCAAGTTGTCGTTCAAGAAGAATTGATAGGTGTAACTACTGGCGCTCGCCGGATCCGTCCAGGTGAAAGTAGGCGTCGTGTTTCCCGGCACACTGCCAGAGGGTGAGAGGCCGGTGGCAAAGGCCGTGACCAGACCCGTGACCGATGTGTTGACCGTCTCGGATGTGCCATCACTGTAAGTGACAAGGAAGCCGTACGTGTCACCCGCAGTGGGTTGGGCGCTGTTCACGTTGATGAAGTAGTCATACTCGGGGTGATTGCAAG
>JBAUTX010000352.1:0-5221 GCA_049582405.1 Occallatibacter sp.
TCCACGGGAGCCAGGAGGAAGGCGCCTGAAACATTGATACGGCGAAAAGTGGATACATCAGTCAGTAAGGCCAAGATACGCGCCATCAAGAGCTTGGAAAGGCGGATAGGGAGGGGCAACCAGGCCGGAGAAGCTGCAGGCAAGTCCCTGCGTGGGTGGAAGCGAAAAGAAGATATGATGGAGAAATAGTTCCAATTGCCAGTTGATGCGGTGTGATGGGGATGCTGCGGCCGGGAGTTGTTGAGGTTGATGCAAGACAGTACGAGGAAAGTAGAGCTGTTTGACACGAGCCTGCGGGACGGCCTGGAGCAGCCGAATCTGCAGATTTCCGTGCAGAATGCGGTTGGACTTCTCCAGCGAATGGCAGCTTTCGGCATTCATTATGCAGAGATTGGATTTGCCGGCGCGAACCAATTTGTGACCGATCTCACAGCAGCACTGCGGTCAGCCGACACCGGCGGAATGAAGCTTGCGCTCTTCGGCAGGTCGCGCGGGCGCGGGACCAAGGTGCAGGACTGGCCCGATGTGCAGTTCATCGTACGCCATCGGGAGCGCGTGCCGGTTGCCGTGGTCGTCGTAAAATCGCGTCTGCTGGATGTGGCAAAGTCACTCGAGACGACTCCGGATGAGAACCTGCTGATGGCGTCTGAGACCATCGACTATCTGCATCAATGCGGCTTTGAGGTGCTGGTGGATCTGGAGCACGCGATGGACGCGAATTGCGGGCGCTGCGAAAACGGGCGTGCATGCGATGACGAGTCAAAGAAGCGCAGCCAGGAATATTTCCAGAAGATCGTTGAGCAGTGCGCCCGGCAGCAGGTGAGCCGTATCGTGGTGTGTGACACGACCGGCGGAGCGAACCCGGAGGAAGTAGGCGACCTTGTGCGCGGATTGAAGGCGCAATTTCCGCACGCGCATTTCGGATTCCACGGTCACACCGACCGCGGCCTCGGCATTGCGAATTCACGGGCAGCAATCCTTGCAGGGGCAACGCAGGTGCAGGGAACTCTTCTTGGCACAGGTGAGCGGTGCGGTAACGTGAACCTCACCACGGTGATTGGCAGTATGCAGTTGCGCGGCGAAGCTATGTTTGTCCCAGAGAACGCCTTGACGGGGCTGACCAGCCTGGCCCACTCAGCGTATGCGGATTTTGGCCTGGAAGTGCCTCACGGCGCGCCCATTGTGGGGCCGGGCGCGTTTGGCACATGGGCTGGCATGCATGGCAGCAGTGAGCGAAAGAATCCTGGCGCCTACCTATGGTGCGATCCGGTGAGGGTTGGGGCGAACCCAACGATTGGGGTCAATAGCCAGTCCGGCAGGACGAATGTCGTGCTTCTGTCTGAAGCACTGGGCGTTCCGCTCACTGCAGCCCAGGCGCAATCTCTGATGGATGCCAATCAGGCCATGATTGAAGGAGGCGGCTTCACATCGAGCGAGATCTCGTTCAAGCTCGCCTGCATGCAGGTACTCAATACACTGCCAAGTTTCTTTACTGTCAAGAGCTGGAGGGTCTTCGACGAGTCGGACGAAGCCGGACAGCGGTTCGTGCAGGCATTCATCACACTAGCCATTGGCGCTTCGACGGTGACGACGAGCCGCGCTGAAGGAGCGGGTCCTGTGGATGCGCTTACTAAAGCGCTACGCCATGAACTGGAAAAGTGGTATCCAGCATTGGCGCAAATGCGCCTCGGCACATTCAGTGTCACAGCGATTGACGTTTCTGCGCATGATTCAGCGGCGCATGTCCGCGTGACAGTCAGCTTCCACGCTGATGGCCATGAGCCCTGGATTACGGCTGGTGTCAGCAGCGATATGAATCAGGCGGCGCTGATGGCCATCGTGGATGGCTTTCATTACTGGCTTCTGAAGAATCCCCAATAGCGATGGCGAAGCGTACAGGTGATAGGCACGTAGGCCCCGCGAGAGTTGGCACGGCACCGAGTGTGGATTCATCCGGCGATGGCGCACGCTCCCATGTTGCTGGCGGGGCGCAAGCAGGCAGCGGCGTCCGCGACGCATCCAGTCGTGGGACCCTTCGCACGATGCGTCAGGTGGCGGTGATCTACAATCCCGCATCCGGGCAATCTTCTCTGCGGCGAGCGAAGGATATCCAGCAAGTGCTCTCGGTTTTGGCGGGCGCCGGTGTCCAGGCGCATGCGATGGAGACGGACGCGCCTGGGAGAGCCGCCGAGCATGCAAAAGAGGCTATCCGGCTTGGGTGCGAAGCCGTGCTGGCTTGTGGTGGCGATGGAACGGTACACGAGGTGATCCAGGAACTCGTCGGGTCACAGACTGCGCTTGGAGTGATCCCGATGGGCACGGCCAATGCGCTTGCCCAGGATCTTGAGCTTGGTCGATCTCCTTTGAAGGCAGTTCGGACTTTGCTGGATGCTGACCCCGTACAGGTCCCAGTGGGACGCATTCATTTTGTGGATCGCTCGGGCGCTGAACAGTCGCGCTACTTTACGGTGGCAGCTGGCATTGGCGCGGATGCCCGGTTAATGTCCACGCTGGACGCGGGTCTCAAACGCCGTTTTGGATACGTGCTCTATTTGGTAGAAGCAGCGCGCATCTGGTTGACCAATTCTTTCCCGCTGTTCCGCGCTGCATTCAGGTTGACGGACAGCGAGGAGGATCGCAATGCTGAGGTCTCGCAGGTGCTGGGGGTTCGGGTGCGCTCGTTTGGGGGCGCACTCGGGCAGTTGGCCCCCGGTGCGACGCTGCACAGTGAAAGCTTGCGCCTGATTGTATTCAAAACTCGAAGTCGCTATCGCTACCTGCGTTTTCTCCTGGCCGTTCTCACGGGCAGCCAATCCTTCACTGGGCCCATTGAGCTGCTTGACGTCGTTTCAGTGGAGTGCAGCCCATCCAATGGCTCCACGGTTCCCATCCTGGTTGAAGCGGATGGCGAGGTTCTCGGAACCTTGCCTGCGCGCCTTGATATGGCTGAACAGAGCCTCACGCTGCTGATCCCGCCAAGTGCTCAGCCCTGAGAATGACTGCGGATTGGAAGACGATCCTGTGCATGTCGAGAATGCGGTCGTTTACTTCATGGCGTTGAAACAGGCGAAGGTGCCTGCAGAATTGCACGTGTATGGCGAAGGGGGCCATGGTTTGGCTTGCGCCGCACGGCACTGGCAATCACAGCTTGGTCGCCGCTGGTGGAAACATGGTTGCATACCATCAAGGTGCTTCCGGCGGCGGGACAGTAGAGCACACGTACAATCAGGATGATGCTTCTTGCCGTACTGACCATTTCAGACCGATGCGCTGCGGGAGTGGCGACAGATACCGCCGGCCCCGCCGTAGTCGCCTTGCTTGCTCGCGCCTGGCCGGATGCGCAGATTCAAACGGCGCTCGTACCGGACGATGAGGCGTCGATTGCCGCTCAGCTTGTTGCGTGGAGCGAGCAGGGAACTGCGCTGGCCCTTACCGTGGGCGGAACCGGTCTCGGGCCCAGGGATGTCACTCCCGAGGCCACCCGTCGCGTCATCGACAGAGAAGCTCCGGGACTTGCAGAGGCCATGCGAGCCGTTGGCGCAGAGCGAAATCCGTATGCCTGGTTATCGCGCGGAATTGCGGGCTTGCGGGGGAGTACCTTGATCGTTAACCTTCCTGGAAGCCGCAGAGGTGCGGAGGAAAGTCTTGCTGCAATCCTGGCGCTTTTGCGGCATGGCGTACATATCGCTGCTGGCGGGCAGATGCACCCATAAATCGGATTACTTGGGAGGGTGTATGATGCAATGCGACAAGGAAATCTGTCTAAAATGGGAAACGCTTTCCGGCGTGGCCTGTGTTTGGAGCTGCCATTTTCTCAAGTGGCAGAGCAGGGGAAGATGCAAACCCACTTGAAATCAATGTGTTCGGCAGGTTAACTTTCGCATTGCGCTGCTCCCGCTGAGCGAAGAAACGCGGGAAAAGCGATAGAATGGACCCATCTGTGAGCAACCCCAAGAGTAATCCGTCCGACCGTCGGCGCCCGGGCTCAGTGAGTATTCGCGATGTTGCGAAGCGGGCAGGCGTCTCAATCGCCACTGTTTCGCGTGCCGTCAATCGTGTTCCCACCGTGGATCCAGAACTCGCGCGGAGAGTCCGGAAGGCGATTGAAGAGGTGGGCTATCTTCCGAATACCCAGGCGCGAGCCCTGGTATCAGGGCGCAGCCATCTGCTTGGCCTCATCGTTTCTGAAATCACCAATCCATTTTTCCCTGAACTGGTGCAAGAGTTTGAAAACCTTGCGACGGCGCAGGGATATGAAGTTCTCATTGGTTCCACGAATTATGATTCGGCTCGCACAGAGAGCCTGATGCGCAGGCTGCTGCAGCGCAACGTGGATGGCGTTGCGGTGATGACGTTTGGCGTGGAAGAGGAGCTCGTCAAGAAGCTGGTTGAGCGGGAGTTTCCGCTTGTGTTTGTGGATGCTGGTCCGAACCTTCCGAATATTCATGTCTTGAAGGTGGATTATGCCGAAGGCATCCGGCAAGGAGTGCAGCATCTGGCCGCACTGGGGCATCGGGACATCGCCTTTATCAGTGGTCCGCTGTCCCAGCGTTCTCCCAGGGTGCGGCGGGAGGTCTTCCTCAAAGCGATGCAGGAACTTGGCATCCTCGTGCCCGAGGAGCATCAGGTAGAGGGCACGCACACCATGGAGGGTGGGATCGCCGCAATGGAACGCCTGCTGGCGCTCGAAAATCTGCCGACTGCAGTGATGTGTTCCAATGACATGACGGCAATTGGCGCTCTTCATGCGCTTTATCGCACGCCACTTAAAGTACCGCATGATATTTCGATTGTGGGCTTCGACGACATCCATCTTGCGCAATTCATGCTGCCACCACTTACCACAGTGCAGATGTCATGCAAGGCCCTGGCGGTCGCTGCTGTCGAGGCGCTCCGTGCCGGGATCGAGCCGGATCACCCCAAGGCCAAGCAAAAAGAATGGGTTATTCCTACTAAATTGGTCGTTCGGCAATCCACGAGCTTCCCGCCTGGTACGTTGCCCGCGAGGATGAAAGGGATGCGAAGCGAGGCGCTCGCGGAGAAGCAGGGGTAAACTCGTAGAATTCCGGATGGGATTTCAGCGGGGCGATTCGGATGCGGTTTCGTCTCATCAATGCCAGCGTGATTCTCTTGAACGGAAGAGCGGGCAATCGTGTCTAATGGGTACAACCGATTTCTTCCCCCTGAGAGGTCGCCCCATGCTCATCGGTAAACCTTCCCC
>JBAUTX010000353.1:0-9407 GCA_049582405.1 Occallatibacter sp.
CTTCAGCGGTGAGCCGTTCTGTGAGACGCGCCCCTGCGATCTTTTGCGCCATGTCGTTGTCGGAGTCGTGTGCCGCCGAGCGCGAGGTGAGCATCTGCTGCAGTGCCGCAACGCTCATCCTCGTGGCTGCGAATGCGGGGCTTCCGAGGCAGAGAACCGTCCAAAGAAGCAGGAACCGTCGCGCCATCTTGAGTCCCCTCGAAGTCCCCCGTTCCGTGGGGACTGTTCCCCGGCAGAGACTTCTGCGCGGATGATACGCGCTTTGGCGTGGTGTCGCAAAGACGCCTGGCGCCGGGGCATCCTGTGTGCAGAAAGCTGGGACGCAGCGCAGTCTGACGCGCCTATCGCCGCAGCTTGATCGCCATCTAGTCGCTTGAGCCCGTGCCCATCGATGCAGGCAATTGCAACTCAACGAGCGCGAACTTTGTCTTGCCGTTCAAGCTGTTCTCAATACCCACAACTCGCTGGTGATGTTTTGAGCCCGCCTTCAATTCAAGACCTTTACCAATCTGCACTCCGTTGCCGCCATTATTGACCTTGACGTGACCGTCTTTGCCGTCATCGGCGCAGGTCAGGCCTTCGGAGGTTGTGTTCGGTTTGCCCACGGGACTCTTGTCCTCGCAGGTAATCACATCTCCGTAACGGCCGAGCGCCTTCTTGTAGAAAGCAAGAACCTTGTCCTGCGAGTCGGCTGTCGCGTAGCTGATTGCTCGCACGCGCATCTGCCACTCGCCAAAGCCCATGTGAATGTCCGCGGACTGCTTGTTCTCGTCGTCTGTGACAATCGTTGCTCCGGGATAGGCCGGGAGACCAAGATCGGCAGCCGTCAATTGATTCGTATTGATGTGCATGCCGCCAAATGGAGTATCCACCTGCACGTTCTTCTCCTGCCCGCTCTGGTCTTTATCGACGTGTACCCGGCAGCCGGCGAGCAGGGCGAGCAGGGCCAGGCCGGGGAGCAACATTGTTCCTCTGCGCTTCATGCAATTCACCTTTCTGATTTTGACGTACGCCTGGAGGTGGGGAAAGGTTCCACGAATCAGATGCCAAACCATTTTAGGCCTTGATTTTGGCAACAGCGAGGGAAAAGCTGGTCGTGGCCTGGACTCGATACCGCGTGCTTGTGCATTGTGCGGGAGCCGAATCCCTCAGCAATGGTATGGTGAATCGCATGAAGAATACGTTTTCGCTGGTTGCCGCGTTGCTGTTCGCGTGTTGTCATCCGGCAATAGCGCAGAGTCCGGCTGGTGCGGCGTCCAAGCAACCGAACCAGATCATCGTTCAGGTTCACGCCAGGCAAGCGATTGCGACGTACAAGCCAATCTGGAACTACTTCGGGGCGGATGAGCCGAACTATCTCTATGCGCCAAACGGCAAGAAGCTGCTGCATGAGCTTTCGGCGCTCAGTCCGGCACCGGTGTACTTCCGGCCGCATAACCTCTTCACTACGGGTGATGGCGCGGGCTCTTTGAAGTGGGGCTCAACGAATGTGTACACCGAGAAGCCGGATGGAACGCCGGTCTATGATTTCACGATTACTGACAGGGTCTTTGATGCCCTGGTGGAGGCGCATGTGCGCCCGATTGTAGAGATCGGCTTCATGCCCCAGGCTCTTTCGACACATCCTGAGCCATATCGTCACAACTTTCCACAAGGCGACATCTTCACCGGCTGGACCTATCCGCCGCGCGATTGGGACAAATGGAGCGCCCTGGTGACCGCTTACGTCACGCACCTGCGGCAACGCTATGGCGCGCAGACGGACACGTGGCTCTGGGAAGTGTGGAACGAGCCGGACATCGGCTATTGGCACGGTACGCCGGAGGAGTATGACCGTCTCTACGACTTTACGGCAGCGGCAATTCGCAAAGTGCTGCCGACGGCGAGGATTGGCGGTCCGGAGGCAACTGGCATCAGCGATCACTCCGAGCCGTTCCTGCGACAGTTTCTCGATCACTGTGCGCGCGGCTCAAACGCGGCCACGGGTGGTGTGGGTGCACCGCTGGACTTCATCAGCTACCACCCCAAAGGAAACCCGAAGTTTGTGGACGGGCATGTGGTGATGAGCGTGGGCACCCAACTGCGTGCCGTCGAGCGCGGCATGAAGGTCATTGCAGCGGACCCCGTGTGGAAGCACACACCAATCCTTCTCGGCGAAAGCGACCCCGAAGGTTGTGCGGCCTGCAAGGGCACCAAGGAGGGGTACAGAAATGGCCCGCTCTATGGCGTAAGTGTTGCCGAAGCCACCATGCGGACGTATGAGCTGGCGCGCAAATACGGGCTGCAGGTCGAGGGTGCGGTGACGTGGGCCTTTGAATTTGAGAACCAGCCAGCCTTTGCGGGCTTTCGTTCTCTTGCGACAGACGGCATTGACAAGGCCGTGCTCAACGTCTTCAGGATGATGGGCATGCTGGGGGGCGGCCCAGACGCGCCGAATCGCCCGGGAGACTGGGTGGCCGTGGAAAGCACGGGCGCATTGCCGTTGCAGCAGGTCGTTGCAGAGAGCGTGACCGGCGCACCGGACGTGAACGCAGTGGCGACGCGTAACAGGGATGAGGTGGACGTGCTGCTCTGGAATTACCATGACGCGGATATGCCCGCGCCCGCGCCGGAGGTTGTGCTGACTGTGGATGGGCTGAGCGGAAGTGCAATCACAGAGGCGGAGTTCAGGATGGACGCTGATCACAGCAATGCTTACGCCCTGTGGAAGCAGATGGGGGAACCCGCTGCACCGGATGAGCGGGAAACCGCACAACTGGAGAAGGCTGCAGCGCTGGCCCAGCCCGTGCAGGGACGTGTCATTGCGATTCGCGATGGAACAGCGTTAATTCGCCTGTCGGTAGCACGACAGGGTGTGGTGCTCATTCGGCTGCGTGAGCGCTAATCAGTGACTCTTGTGGCCGTCTTCTCTGGAGCCAGTCGCAAAAAGAATGCAGGTGAAAAAGACAGCGATGATGACCGGGACGACGACAAATGGGGAAGTGATGTCCATGACGAAAACTCCGTGGCGATAGAGTACCAAACGGGATGCTGCCTTGAGAACCGATGCTGCATCCCGTCTGGTTTGGCTGCTACGGCTGCGGTGTAGTGGGCGGGTAGTCTACACGGATGGTCAGGATTTCATACGGGTGAATGGGCACGTGAATCACGTCTGTCTCCTTTGCATTCGTAAGAGTGAGCGGGCCACCTTCCGGGGATTCCATCATGTTGGTCACAGAGGCCGATGTCGCTCCCCCAGGCACATGAAATTCTGCCGTTGCATCCTTTCCTGCCCACTCGTAGGCGCGGAAGATGAGCGCGTTCGCATCCTCTGCCTTTTTCACCGCGGTGAGTACAAGGTTGTCTGGGCCAACGGAGGCGAAGGAAAAGCCATTGGCCAGCGTGCCTGAGTGGGCTGTGGCTGTTATCGCGGTGAGCGGATAGTTGTACTCCCAACCGCGTCGTACTGTCAGTGCAGTCTTCCACGTTCCCGAGTGCGGATAGATGGCATAGTGGAAGTGATGATGGCCGCGGTCGGCCTCAGGGTCAGGCCATGTGGGTGAGCGCAGCAGAGTAAGGCGCAACAGGTGCCCCGCGGCGTCATAGCCAAACTTCGAATCATTGATCACGCTGACTCCGTGCAGGCTGTCGCCCAGATCGGCCCAGCGCTGCGCTGGCACTTCAAACTGCGCCTTCTCCCAAGTGTTGTTGCGCGTTGTGGGCCGCTCGATGGTGCCGTAGGGAATCTCATACGTAGCGAATGGCCCTGCCACGGTCACCGGGAATGCAGCCTTGAGCAGCACGTGGGTTTCGTGCCAGTCGATGTCATTTTCTACGTCCACCATTCCGGCTCCGAGCGGGAGGGACAACGTCTGCACGAACTTTGAGCTTTGCCAATGCGATGCGATTCGGATGGCCGGTGAACCATCAGCAAACTTCACGATCGAAACGGAGTCTGGATGATCGATGACCATGGGAGGGACATCCAGCGTGCCGGGATCGATGTTCCAGGCGTCATACTGCTTTGGCGTGTCCTTGAAAAACTGGAGCTGATTGCCGCATGCACCGGACTTGAAAGCGTCAAACTGGGAGCGCTTGTTGAGCAGGCTGGTGATGCACCCGGTGTTCTTCTCTACAACAACGCGGAGAGCAGCATTTTCAAGCGTGATCGCCTCCGAGTCCTCGCGTGCGTAGGCCGTCGCCGGGCGCTTAGCAGTCAAGCTTGACCCTGGTCCAACGGCGATCACCTTGTAGCCAAGCGCGGGAACTTCATCCACATGGATCTTTAACTCGACAACGCCGGTTTCCTTGTCCATCGAGAGAGTCTGCACGTCGAGGTTCTGATTGTGACTCAGATCGGTCGCACGTACGCCCTCGTCTGCTGCCGCGGGTATCTGCACCTTGATGACAAAATCACCGGAGCGTGGCCAGCCGAGTGGGTTGAACACGACCACCGGCTGGCTGTCCTTAATCTTGGCCGCGGCAGCTGTGTCAACGTGCGAGGCAAGCTCCTCCAGGGCCTTGGAAGAGATGGCATTGGTGGACAGGCGAACCACGTCGTAATCCTTTTGCGCGTCCTTGTAGATGACACCAATGCCCGAGCCTGCTGCCAGATCATGGAACTGGTTGAAGAGAACTTTCTTCCAGTCCTCCGTCAGCTCGGAGGCGGGGTAAGTATCGCCGTCGATCCACGCCAGGGATGCCCACTTCTCGGCATTCAGGGTCTCTTCTGAGCTCTCGCGCATGTTGCGCTTGTGATTGGCCTGGGTCGTCATCACACCGCGGTGATACTCGAAGGACATCTCACTCTTCCATGTCGGGATGGAGATCATGCCTGAAACGGCAGGCGGCGGGGTGTATCCCTTTGCAATCGACTGATAGTTCCACGCAGGGCTTTCCGGCGCGATTTTCCTCTCTACTTGCGAGAAGTACGTCTGCGCCAGGCCGAACTCGAACTTTGGCGTTACGTGCCCCTGTTCAGTCCAGCGCGCGCCCTCGTCGAGCACGGCACGCGTTGGTCCGCCCCCGTGGTCGCCGATGCCATACAGGTCCATCATGTCCGCCATGCCGGTGGCGCGCTCGCGGGCCTGCACCATGTCGCTGGCCAGGCGGACCGGGTTCAGATTGTTGTTTGCATAGTCATGCGGAAAGTATGCGAGCACCTTGGAGCCGTCCGGTGACTCCCACCAGAAAAGCTTGAAGGGGAGCTGGTTCGTGTCGTTCCACGTCATCTTCTGCGTGACGAAATAATCGATCCCGCTCTTCTTGTAGATTTGCGGCAACTGCCATGTGTAGCCGAAGGAATCCGGGTTCCAGCCGATGCGCACATCGACGCCGTAGGCCTGCTTGTACCAGCGCTTGCCGACGAGCAGCTGGCGCACGAGCGATTCTCCGTCGGGCAGGTTCAGATCAGGCTCAACCCACATGCCTCCGACAATCTCCCAGCGACCTTCCTTGATTCGGTCGGCGATCTGCGCATTCATGTCGGGATACTTGTCGGCAATCCACTCGTTGTAGGCAGCTGCGGACTGCGTGTAGGTGTACTGCGGATACTCGTACATGAGCTGAAGAGCAGTGCCGAAGGTGCGCTTGACGACATCGACGGTCTCGGTCCAGGGCCAGAGCCATGCTGCGTCAATGTGCGAGTTGCCGGTCAGGTGATACGTCGCCTGGCTCAGGAGAGGTCTCAGAGCCTCGAGCTTTGCCTGTGCCGTCTTCAGGCTCGCGTCAAACTTCGCTTGATCGCGGGCGTCGAGCGCGCCCAGATCCACTGCGCCGATCGCGTTGTTCAAAGCCGTGTCACTGGCGGGATCATTGGGGGAGAGGGAAGGAACCAGGAGGGCGGCTGAAAGGAATTCAAGCCTGAGATCCTCCGGGTTCGGCCTGCTGGTGGGAAAGTCAATCTTGAGTGTCGCGCCGCGAAACGTCTTCTTATCGACGGTGTGCAGAAGCTTGACGGCGACGGTCACCTTCTCGCCTGGCCTGGCGTCGGCAAAGAGCACGACCGGTTCGAGATCATCGCCGAGAGCCACGCGGCGGCCATTGAAGTAAAGAATCTCCGGCATCGGTCCGTTGGCCTCAGCGTGGAACTGGAACCAGATTCGCGCGCCGGTCAGATCGTATCCGGCCAGCGTCTGCGGCACTTCGTAGGTCTGCCGGAACCAGACGGAGTCATTCGGCGCCGTGCCGCGGGGAGCGATGGTCGGCCACGCGCTGTCATTCAGGTCCACTGCTTCTCCGTGCGCCATGTCTCCTACATGCATCCTCCAAGCGCCATCCGGCAGCTCGTAGAGCTTGCTCAGGCGTTCGAGAACGGCGCGGGACGTGGCGGGCAGCTTCGCGTCAATCTCTGCGGCTTGAGCCGCGGACTGAGCGTAGACCTGGCGCGCCAGGGACAATCCAAGCGTGGCCCATGCACAGAGCGTGATGGCGGAGATCAACGAGCGACACCTTTGAAAACAAACGAACATGGCTTTGGGCTCCCGAAAGAATCTTACGTTATATGTGCTGGTAAATCTTGATGACGCTGGTCATCTGCGACAGATCCGGCTCACACCCAGCCTCCATCGATGATGTAGCTCTGATTGGTGATCGCGCTCGAGTCATCGGCTGCCAGAAACAGAACCAGCCGCGCCACGTCCTCAGGCAGGATGTCGCGCTTCAGGGCCTGACTTGCGAGAATCTCGGCCTTGTACTCCGGGCTGTACACGAGCCGCTTCTGCTTCTCGGTGACGATTGCTCCGGGCAGTACGGCATTGACGCGGATACCGGCCGGTCCCACTTCATGGGCCATGGTGCGGGTAAGACCCACGATCGCGGCTTTTGCCATGGCGTAGAGAGGCACGCCCGTCGAGGGAATCATCCACGCAATCGAACTCATATTGATGATGGACCCGCGGCTCACCGCGCGCATGGCCGGCAGCACGGCCTGGATCATAAAGAACTGGTGGCGCAGATTGGTTGCGATGGAACGGTCCCAATACTCGGGCGTGACTTGCTCGATGGTGTGCCGCTCGTCATTCGCAGCATTGTTCACCAAGACGTCTACTCCACCCAGTGCAGCGATTGCTCGTTGTGCCTCACCTTGCAGAGCGTCCAGATTGGTGAGATCGACGTGCAGAAAGAGTGGCGCGGGACATCCCTGGGCAGCAAGAGAGGCAGCAAGGGCGCGGCCCGGTTCGTCCTTTACATCGAGAAAGGCAACCCTCGAGCCTTGCCGGGCAAAGTGCTCGACGAGAGATGCGCCAATTCCCGTCGCGCCGCCGGTGATGATGACCGCGCGATTTCGGAGGCTGGGGTAGGCGGCAAACTGCGGCTGAGCATGGACTTGCTCTGCGTTCATGGTGTGGCTTCCGTGGACGGGATTTTGAGCAGAGGCCAGTATAGGCTCTGGAATGAGTCTGTGACAGGGCGCAGGCCGCTCCTTGATATACGACAAGGGCAGGTTCAATCCCGCAAGCTGAGACACCGTCTTTCATCGGAAGAGCATACTTAGAGGGAAGCCGATTTTGCGGCGTTTCTTCCCCTGGAGTTTCCTCGGCTGCGCTTCGGCCATTAGACTCGTAGGGGCAAAAGTTTGAGCACCCCGGTTGTCGCGAACCGGAAGACCTGATGAGCCGCATATGCCCTCCGGATATGCGGACAGCAAGAGTGCTGGAACGATGGGAGACGCTTTAGGAATAGGCTGTGTGCCTCTTCGGCGTCTTGTTCGCGGAGGACTGCCCTCAACGTGCACGAGATGGACCAGGTGGTCCAGCGAGTGCTCTGCCGGGCAAGCATGAGGCAACGGAAGAAAAGGCACAGAGGGGGATTTATGACCGCACCTGCTCGTTTTCCCGGCATCCGGGTCACCGCCAACGGAAATCAGTTGGTCTCTTACCATACCGAGACGCGCATCGCCGACGCAGGCGTGTTCTACCCGATTACTCCCTCAACCGAGGGCGGCGAGCTTTTCCAGCAGGCCTATGCGGAAGGCCATCTGAACGTCTTCGGCCACAATACTCTGGCGATTGAAACCGAAGGCGAGCACGCGGCCCAAGGTGGGGCCATTGCGCACTCGGTTTGCGGCAAGCGCGTGGTCAACTTCACCTCAGGCCAGGGCGTCGTCTACGGCGTGGAGCAGGATTACCACGCGCCGGGCAAGGGCTCGACGATGGTTCTCGAGGTCGGTGCGCGCGCGCTCACCAAGCACGCCCTCAACGTCCACTGCGGTCACGACGATATTTATGGCGCGCTCGACACAGGCTGGATCATGATCTTCGGCAAGGATGCCCAGCAAGCCGCCGACCAGGCGCTGATCCTGCGCCGCGTGACTGAGCTGAGCCTTACGCCGGGCATGAACATCATGGACGGGTTCCTGACCAGCCACTTGGAACGCACCTTCTACAAGCATGAGTCCGACCTGATTCGCGAATACCTTGGCGCGCCGGAGGACATCATCGACTGTCCGACCGAAGCGCAGCGCGTGCTCTTTGGGCCCACCCGCCGCCGCGTCCCCAAGATGATCGATCTGACGAACCCCATGTTGCTCGGCCCGGTGCAGAACCAGGAACACTACATGCAGGGCGTCATCGCGCGGCGCAACAACTTCGCCGAGCCGATCCTGCAGTTCCTTGAGGAAGCCTACGAGAAGTTTGCCGAGCTCACGGGACGCCGCTACGGCCTCATCAGCCAGTACAAGACCGAGGATGCCGACACGGTCTTCGTTTCGCTCGGCTCCGCGGCTGAAAACACCGAGGCCGCAGTGGATTACCTGCGCAAGACGCGCGGCGTGAAGGTTGGCTCGATCCACCTCAACGTGATCCGTCCATTCCCTGAGGCCGCCGTTGTCGCCGCTCTCAAAGGCAAGAAGAACGTCATTATTCTTGAGCGCACCGACGAGCCGCTCGCCGGCGACAACCCGATGGGTCGCGACATTCGCACTGCACTCTCAAAGGCCGTGCAGTATGAAGGCCACCCGGCGGTGGAAGGTCTGCCCGCGATCTCGCCGAGCGAGCTGCCCAAGATTTACAACGGCAGCTATGGCCTCGGCTCGCGTGACTTCCGTCCTGAGCACATCATCGGCGCCTTTGAATACGCAACCGCCGGTCGCAAGCGCAAAGACGGCAAGACCGCTGCAGAAGGCGCAACCTTCTTCGTTGTCGGTGTGGATCACCCTTACAGCGTGATCGCCGACGAGATGCCGTCGCTGCTGCCTGAGGGCGCGGTGGCCGTTCGTTTTCACTCGATTGGGGGCTGGGGCGCCATCACGACGGGCAAGAACCTGGGCGCCATCATCGGCGACCTCAATGACCTTCTCTATGAGCGCGACGGGCTGAAAGACGAACTCGGCAATCCCAAGGAAGTGATTCACGTCAGCGCGAACCCGAAGTACGGCTCGGAAAAGAAGGGCGCACCGACCAGCTATTTCATGGTCGCCGCCAAGGATC
>JBAUTX010000354.1:0-4187 GCA_049582405.1 Occallatibacter sp.
GTGCATCACGCTGCGGTTGCTCACCACCGTTGAAATGGCGTGCTTGAAGATGAGCTGTTCCTGGCTATTGTTCTCCAGCAACACGGAATACTTGTCAAAGGAGCGGATCTTGCCGGTGAGCTTCACGCCGCTGACCAGATAGATCGTAATGGGGGTCTTGTCCTTGCGGACCGTGTTCAGGAAGGTGTCCTGAATATTTTGTGCCGGCTTGTTTTCCATGTGCCGATCTCCTGCTTTCTTCGTTGGTTATGTTCCGCACGCCCGACCTGCGCACGCGCATCCTGCAAAACGGCGGGGACGGCCCCGGAAGCCCCGCAGCCGATGAGTCCCGCAATGTGACAACAGTAAAAGGATTTTCAACCTTTTTCAACTGTCCGCCACGGGTTGACCTTTGCATCATGAAGTAGAGGTCTTGCCTCGGCACCGACTTGCGGCCAGCCAAACTGCTACGATGAGGTCGTGAAAGACCCTGCACCTCCCACCGCTTCCGGCTCATCCTCTGCTCAACCCGTACCCATGCTCGACCTGAAACGCCAGTACCAGCCGCTGCACGAGGAACTGCTTGCAGCGCTGGGACATGTACTGGAGACGCAGCAGTTCATTCTTGGTGAGCCGGTGGCGGCGTTTGAGCACGCCGCAGCCGAGCAACTGGGCGTCGCACACGCCATTGGCTGCTCTTCCGGCACGGACGCCCTGTGGCTGGCCCTGGCCGCCGCGGACATCGGCCCCGGCATGGCGGTGGTGACGACTCCGTTCAGCTTTTTCGCCTCGGTCAGCGCCATCCTCCGCGCCGGGGCAACCGCCGTACTGGCCGACGTCGATCCGGCGACCCTGAACCTGGACCCCAGGGCCGTCGAAGCCGTCCTCCAGAGCGCGCGGGGCGCTTCCGTCCGCGCCATCCTGCCGGTGCATCTCTACGGCCAATGCGCCGACTGGACCTCTTTTGCTCGTCTCAGGAAAGAGCATGGGCTGAAGCTCATTGAAGACGCGGCACAGGCGTGGGGAGCGCAATGGCAGGGCGTGCATGCAGGGGCGCTGGGCGACGCGGCTGCCTTCAGCTTCTACCCCACCAAGAACCTTTCGGCTGCCGGCGATGCGGGGATGGTGGCAACGAATTCCGACACCATTGCCGAGCGAGCCCGGATGCTGCGCCAGCACGGGATGCGCCGGCGCTACCATCACGACGAGGTTGGCTGGAACGCGCGCATGGACGGCTTCCAGGGCGCCATTCTTCAGGTCAAGCTGCGGCACATCGGGGCATGGAACCAGGCACGGCACAACGTGGCGCGGCGGTACCATGCGCTCTTCCACGCGGCGGGCCTGGCCGAGGCCGGTCCATATCCGACGCATGGCGTGGTGCTACCACATGAGGTTCCCGGCAGCCGGCACGTTTGGCACCAGTACGTGATTCGCAGCAGCCGCCGCGACGCCCTGCGCGAGTTCCTGACCGCGCGCAAGATTGGCTCGGAGATCTACTATCCCGTTCCGCTGCACCTGCAGGAGGCGCTGAAGCCGCTGGGCTACCAGGCAGGCGATTTTCCAGAGGCGGAGCGGGCGGCGCGCGAAGTGCTGGCGCTGCCCATCTTCCCCGAGCTGCGCGAGGACGAGCAGCAGACGGTCGTTGCCGCCATCGCGGAGTTTCTAAGCTGAGGAGGGCCAGCGTACCATTCTCGGCACTCTGTTTGTTCTCATCAGCGTTTTGGTCATCACCACGACGCGAGCGAAAAAGCCCGCACTCGTACTGGTCGCGAAGGATGCGGAGTAGCTGCCGGCTTCGGGCGGAATGTGGCCCGGCAGATTGCATGAGGGAACATCCCGCTGTCCATTCGCATCTGCCCACGGTTATCATTGCGCACCATGTTCCCCTACGACCCGACGCTCCTCGCCGCAGTCGATGCCTCTCCGCAATCCATTCCTGACGTGGTACAGATCCTTCAGGCCATTGAGGCCACATGCGCCGACGGCGACGGGCTCAAGTGGTTCAACGGCCTCTATCTCCAGGTAACCCAGGCGGTCCAGGCGCGCGTCAACACCGGCGGCTTTGCCGACCCCGCCTGGATTGCTGCCCTGGACGTCGAGTTCGCCGGCTTCTACTTTGCCGCGCTCGCGTCCTCACTCTCAGGCGCAGCGACACCCGGATGCTGGCAGGCGCTCTTTGCGCAGCGCAACCAGCCCATGATCGCGCGCATCCAGTTCGCGCTGGCCGGCATGAATGCACACATCAACCACGACCTGCCGCAGGCCGTGGTGGCCACCTGCCGGGCCTCGGCCATCACTCCCGCGCACGGCATTGCCCAGTACAGCGACTACACCGCGCTCAACACCACGCTCGACAGCCTCATCGATTCCGCCAAGGCGGCACTGAACGTCCGCCTGCTCGGCGATGCGCTGCCGCCCTTCTCGCGCCTTGAAAACACAATCGCGGCATGGAGCGTCTCCGCGGCGCGCGAGTCGGCCTGGAACAACGCGGAATTGATCTGGCATCTGGGGGATGCGCCGACGGTCGCCGCCACTTTCCTCGACACGCTGGACGGCCTCACAGCTGTCGCCAGCAAAGCCCTGCTCGTCCCCGTCCCCTGATCACTGCATTAAAATCAGCTTTGTATGAAGTGTCCCTATTGCGGCTTTGCACAGGACCGGGTTGTCGACTCGCGCGAAAGCAAGGAGGCGGACTCCATTCGGCGCCGCCGCGAGTGCGAAAAGTGCAATCGCCGCTTCACCACCTACGAACGCATCGACGAGATCCCGTACATGGTGGTGAAGAAGGACGGCCGCCGCGAGCGCTTCGACCGGCAGAAGGTCCTGAGCGGCCTGCTCCGCGCGTGCGAAAAGCGCCCCGTCCCGTCGAGCAAGCTGGAAGCCATTGTGGACGCGACGGAGAGCTTCCTGACGGACGCGCCCGAGCGCGAACGCACCACCGCCGAAGTGGGCGAGCTCATCATGCAACACCTGAAGGGCCTCGACACGGTGGCTTATATTCGCTTCGCTTCCGTCTACCGCGACTTCAAGGATGTCCGCGAATTCAAGGAAGAACTGGAAGGCCTGCTGGACTCGCATCGTACTCAGAAAACCAAGAAATAGACGGCACAATCGCCGCCCATGGAGAAAGAATGTCTGCATCATCACCGCACAAAGTCACACTGATTCCCGGCGACGGCATCGGCCCTGAAGTCACGCAGGCCGTGGTCCGCATTCTTGAAGCGACCGGCGTGAAGTTTGAATGGGAGCGCTTCGCCGCCGGTGCCGAAGCCTTCGAGATCTACGGCGAGTACATCCCCACGGACCTGTATGAATCGATCGAACGCAACAAGGTGGCCCTCAAGGGACCTGTGACAACCCCCGTCGGCGGTGGCTTCAAGAGCATCAACGTGACGCTGCGCAAGAAGTTCGATCTGTTCGCGAATTTCCGGCCGATCAAGAACCTGCCCGGCCTGGAGACAAAGTGGCCCGGCGTGGATCTGATCATTGTGCGCGAAAACACCGAAGGCGAGTACGTGGGCCTGGAGCACGAGGTGGTGCCCGGCGTGGTGGAGAGCATCAAGGTCATCACAGATAAAGGCTCGACGCGCATCGCCAAGTTCGCATTTGAGTACGCGCGCAAGCATGGCCGCAAGAAGATTCACTCCATCCACAAGGCCAACATCATGAAGATGTCGGATGGCCTGTTTCTGCGCTGTGCGCGCAGGGTCGCCGAGCAGTTCCCTGACATCCTCTACGGCGAGCACATCATCGACAACACCTGCATGCAGCTGGTGATGAATCCCTTCCAGTACGACACGCTGCTGCTCGAAAACCTCTACGGCGATATTGTGAGCGACCTGTGCGCGGGACTGGTGGGCGGATTGGGCCTGGTGCCGGGCGCGAACCTCGGGCACGAGTGCGCCATCTTTGAGGCAGTCCACGGCTCGGCCCCGGACATTGCCGGGCAGGATAAAGCCAACCCGACCGCACTGCTGCAGTCGGCGGTTCTGATGCTGCATCACCTGAACGAGGAAGCCGCGGCGGACAAGGTGCAGAAGGCGGTGGAGACTGTCTACTCAGAGCGCAAGACGCTGACCCGCGACGTGGGCGGAACCGCAGGCACAAGCCAGTTTGCCGACGCCGTGCTGGCGGCCATGGGCTGAGAGACGAGGTGAAACGACGATGAGGCACTATCTCCTCTTCTACGAATTGGCGGACGACTACAC
>JBAUTX010000355.1:0-2495 GCA_049582405.1 Occallatibacter sp.
TGCAGCTGTGCTGGATTGAGAGGCTGGAGTGCCGGTCCCTGATCCGGTTGTTTGCGACGCCGCAGGGAGCGCGAGAGGTAACACAAGTAGAACAGGCGCAAAACTCTGATGGAAGCGCATCTTCTGATCCTTCAAGGCAACAAGATTTGCTTGCAATACTGCAGGAGCATCATCCACGGAAACCAGCTTGCAGGGCAAGAAATTCCTTCTTTGGCGGCCGCCGACTGAACCGTTTTCGGCCGTGCCACGCACTGCCGCGCACCCCGTTTGCTCCGCCGCTTCCGGTATGCTAACCTTGGATTCTGTGCCGTAGTATGCGCGGAGCGGCAGTGTGTCCGCGCCTCCTTCGGGACTCCGGAGCCCGTTTCCGGGGTGGCATGGGCTGGCGTAGCTCAGCTGGTAGAGCATCTGATTTGTAATCAGAGGGTCGGGGGTTCAAATCCCTTCGCCAGCTCCACTCTTCGGGGCTCTGGAGCCGGAAAAACGGCAGCTAGTTTGGACCCGTGGCAGAGCAGTTTCTCTGCACCGGGCCTGTCCTCTGCGGTGATCCCACTGAGGTGCAGATGCTCCGAACAGCCGGAGGTTCTCCGGGCGGGGTCTGATGCGCTGAAAGGGCTCGAAGCAGTGGCGCAGATGAGGTGAGCAGTACCTTCGGCGACAGTTTGTTGTCGCCGGGGAAATGGGCACAGGTGGCCGAGCGGTTAATGGCAGCAGACTGTAAATCTGCCGCTCCTTGCGAGCTACGGAGGTTCGAATCCTCCCCTGTGCACCACGTTCAGAGCAGCAAGACGCGGACGGCCGCGGGCAAGGATGGAGAGCAGGATGGATCGCGAAGCAGCAAAGCGTTCCGGCTCTGACCTGGCAAGACGGTACCCCTGGGCTCTGGCGTTGTACGGCGTGTTGGCAGTGCTGGTCTGGTTCTCCATGGATGCGGGCAAGGTCCTCGTCATGGGCAGGCCGGTGGAGTTGAGGCTGGTTCCGTTGATGGTGCTGGGCGGGCTGGCGTTGCGTACGGTAGTGGCCCTGCAGGCGGATCGCATCCGCGGCAGCGAGGGAGAGGGCGGCAATGAGGCGCCCAGGGTTTAAGAGGGCTGATGTAGCTCAGTTGGTAGAGCACTCCCTTGGTAAGGGAGAGGTCACCGGTTCAATCCCGGTCATCAGCTCCAGAAATTCAGCCGCTGGCTGCTAGCCTCTGGCTTCCAGCTTGAGCGGTGCAGGAATGAGCCGAATGGGCTCGTAGTGGCATGATGGGCTGGAAGCTGAAAGCTGGAAGCTGAAAGCTGGGGTTCGGGCGGGAGTAACTCAGTGGTAGAGTCACAGCCTTCCAAGCTGTTGGTCGCGGGTTCGATCCCCGTCTCCCGCTCCAGAGTTTGGCGACAGGCCCGGCAAAGCCTGAAGCAGAGTTGAGGGTACAGAAGAAGCATGTTTGAGCAGGCAGCAATCGCCGTTCAGGATGAGCAGGGCTACAGGAATTTCCATGCCCTGCTGGACGCCGTATTCAACCTGCATCAGGTTGAAGTCTTTTTGAATCGCGTGGTCCGCTCCGGCCTGAGCATTCGGAATTTTGAGACGATCCTTGGCCGCGGCTTTATCGGCAAGGATGCAGCCGCGCTTTACAGCGCGTTGCCCGTCTCGGATCAGGCGCTCACGCGCGAGCGTTATCTGCGCATGGTCGAAGCGGTGCCGGCTGAGTTGCGGCAACGGTATTTCAAGGCCTATGCCTACTATTGAGGCGGGGCAGGTTTTGGTTCGGGAGCGATCGGGCCATGCTCGAAGCTCAGATGAGTAAAGTCCAACGAAAGGGATTGAAGTTTCATGGCGAAGGAAAAATTTGATCGTTCGAAGCCGCACGTGAACGTGGGGACGATCGGGCACATTGATCACGGCAAGACGACGTTGACGGCGGCGATCACGAAGGTGTTGTCGAAGCACAATCCGAAGATTGCGTTCCGTTCGTTTGACTCGATTGACAACGCGCCGGAAGAGCGGGAGCGCGGCATCACGATTGCGACGGCGCACGTGGAGTACGAGACGGCGAACCGGCATTATGCGCACGTGGACTGCCCGGGCCACGCCGATTACATCAAGAACATGATCACGGGCGCGGCGCAGATGGACGGCGCGATTCTGGTGGTGGCGGCGACCGACGGTCCGATGCCGCAGACCAAGGAGCACGTTCTGCTGGCCCGCCAGGTGGGTGTGCCGTACATCGTGGTCTTCCTGAACAAGTGCGACGCGGTTGAGGATGCGGAGCTGATCGACCTGGTCGAGATGGAAGTGCGCGAGCTGCTGTCGAAGTACCAGTTCCCGGGCGACGATGTGCCGGTGATTCGCGGCTCTGCGCTGGGCGCGTTGAACGGCGAAGCGCAGTGGGAAGCGAAGATCGACGAGCTGATGGAGGCGGTGGACAAGTATGTTCCGCAGCCTGACCGTGCGGTGGATCTGCCTTTCCTGATGCCGATTGAAGATATTTTCTCGATCTCGGGCCGTGGCAC
>JBAUTX010000356.1:0-10066 GCA_049582405.1 Occallatibacter sp.
GTTCTCCGCGTAGAGCGCGTTGAGATTATTCAAGACACCCAGGGACATGAACTTCTCCTTGTGGATGCGTGATTTGCGGCTTACCCCTCGCATGACTCCTGAATCTGCTCGCTGCCCTGTGGTGCCCCGGGCTGCTACTCTTCGGAGGCTTGCCGCTGCATCTTGCCCCTTCATCGGCTTTCTTCTTGTCGACTTTACCGAGACACAGAATTATTTCCGGGCACCGCTTGTCGCAATCCCAGTTCACCATTTCTCGATTGCTGCCGATGAACCTTCAAAGAGGGAGCGACTGCCATGATTGAACTTACGCGTCTGAATGGGAGCGCCATACTGCTCAACAGTGATCTCATCAAGATCGCCGAGGTGTCTCCGGACACGATGTTGACGCTGGTCAATGGCGAAAAGATGATTGTGCGCGAGGATCCTGCGGAAGTGGTGGAACGAGTGTTGGCTTACAGGGCTCGACTGCTGGCCCTGGTGGCGCGGCGACTGCCCTCCCTGACGGATCTACAGCAAATCGCATCTCTTTCCAGCCTTGACTTGGACTCTCCAGACTCTCTGCTGGCGCCGGATTCAAAACCGGCACCCCGTCGTTGACCGGATGAGCGCCGCACGAATACATCGAGCGGTATTGAGGGCATTTTGATGGACAAAGCGAGCATCGGTGGAATGCTGCTGGCGATTGTGGGTATCCTCGCCGGACTCTTCATGGAAGGAGGCAATCTCGGCCAGATTCTGCAGCCCACGGCAGCGCTGATTGTCTTTGGTGGAACGCTGGGTGCGGTGCTGCTTCAGTTTCCATTGGAGACGGTCGTCGCATCATTCGGCAGACTTGGGCGAATCTTCCGAGCAGAGCGCAAACAGAAGGACGACGCAATCGGGATGCTGGTGCTCTTTGCCAACAAGGCACGGCGCAATGGGGTGGTGTCGCTCGATGCGGATCTGGTGTCCATCCAAGATCCCTTCCTGCGACAGGCGCTCATGCTCGCAGTGGATGGGACGGAACCGGTGGAGCTGCGCAAGATGATGCACGTAAGTATGGAGTCGGCAGCCGAAGCGGAAGATCGCTTCCCGGCCGTGTTTGAGTCAGCGGGAGGATTCTCTCCCACAATCGGGATCCTTGGCGCCGTACTCGGGCTGATCCAGGTGATGCAGCACCTGGACAACATTCAGGAGGTGGGCCGGGGAATCGCGGTGGCTTTTGTGGCAACGATCTACGGCGTTGGCGCGGCGAATCTCCTCTTTCTGCCCTTTGCGGGAAAGATGCGCCTGCAGCTGCGAGAGGACCAGCAGCGGCGCGAGATGATGCTCGAGGGCGTGGTCTCGATACTGGAGGGCATGAATCCTCGGATGCTGGAGATCAAGTTGTCGGGCTTCATCGGCCCCACAGCGCACCGCAATAATACGACGGAGCGCGCAGCTTGAGGCGGCCAACTCATTCCACAAGCCGCGTGAGCCATGAGCGGTGGCTTGTATCGTATGCAGATTTCATCACGCTTCTGTTCGCTTTCTTCGTGGTGATGTATGCCTTTGCCAGATCCGGTGAGCAGAAGCAGGCGCAAATTTCGCAAGCCATTTCTACCGCATTCCGCAGCATGGGAATGCTTCACGACTACCCGGGAGAACATGCCCGCCGCGAGGATGCACACACAGCGGGAGCAAACACGGCAACCACCGCACAGCCAGTGATGGATGTACAAGCCCCAATGAAGGTACGGGATAGCCTTGAGGCTGTCCGTCGCGCATTGACGAAGACTCTTGCAGCGCAACTTGCCGATCATTCGGTGGCCATCGGGATGGGCCGCGATGGACTCGTGGTCAGTTTGCGCGAGGCCGGATTCTTTAACTCAGGATCCGCGTCACCTCGACCTGGAACGGAGGTGATTCTGCGCGAAATTGGCAAGTCACTCGACGCCACAGACTTCGATGTGCGAGTAGAAGGTCACACAGACAACATTCCTGTGCACAATACCGAATTCGACTCGAACTGGGAGCTCTCTGCGGCTCGCGCAACACGCATCACGCGACTCTTCCTGGAACTCCACGCAATTGCACCCGATCGCATCTCAGCCGCGGGATATGGCGAATATCATCCGGTGGCGAGCAATGCCACGGCAAAGGGACGAGCACAAAACCGCCGTGTGGATCTGGTTGTGATGCCGCAAACCAGGCTCGACTTCGTGGCTGCGACTTCGCGCCCTGCGGAAATCCGCTAACGCGCTATTTCGGTGCTAGAAATTGCGCATCGAACAAAGCGCGATACCATCCACCAAAGACTTGCGCGACTCTATCGCGGCATCCACTTCAGTTCGATTGCCAGGTCATGTCGACCTTGACAGGAATCTCATCCTTGATCGGCACGGTAAGGAAAGACGGACGATCGATTTTGAAATCCGAACAAGTGGCCGGAATGACCCCGGTGATGCGAACCTGCTTCCCCTGCCCTGTGCGCTCGAAGGCAACATGCAGGTAATGAGCGGTCTGGCCTGCAAACTGCACCTCGAGATCCGCAAAGATCGTGGGCGCAGCAGTTTCAGCCTGCGAAAAGTGGGTACGCACAACGACCAGGGGAAACTGCGCGCCCCGCGTTGTCTCGATCATATGAAGATCGCGATTGGTGTCCCCTGAGTCGAAGGTATTGAGCGGTGCGGCGATCAGGAAGTCGCACTGGCCGGCATGACACGTTCCCTTCCCCTTGCCCGCGTGGCTGGTTCCATCCACCTGATGCATGGGATGAGACATGTGATAGCTCAATGTGGATTGCACAAGTGTCCATTGCACGTCTTGCTGCGCGAAGGCAGGCAGTGCGCATAGCAAGAGTGCGGTCAACCATTTCATCTTCATTGCTTCTCCCAGAACTTCCAGTGAATGGGCCAGGATACTGCGATGATCGAAGCGCCGTAAGCTGCCGCCGTAGTGACAGCGACGGGTCCGTGCGCAGAGGCGATGCCATGGACCTTTTCTCCGGAGTTTTCCTGGTTGTAGGCCATAATGCCGAGAATCGGCGTAAGTATCATGCCCGGGCCGTGAATAAATGCGAGCGCTTCGTGGACTCGTATGGCCCCGTGTTTGTGCGTTCCCGGCATGCGCGGTGCTCGAATAGCAAAGTATGCCGTGGTGAAATACAAGGCTGCAGTGGTGCCCCCCAGCGCTGCGTGAAAGTCTAAGTTCGCCTGCGTAGGCTCTTGGATGGGCTGTCCATTCTTGCCTTTGGCTTTCGCCATCGGACCCGTGATCAGCGCTGTCACCATGGGGATTGTTGTGATGAGCCCGAATCGTTGATGGATCTTCAGCATCTCGGTTCGCTTGTCGAGCAACGCTTGCATCTTGGGATCGGCTTGGGTCTGCTGCTGCGTAAAGCCAAGGTCGCTGAGGGACGGCGGCGCGGACGACGAAGCGGGCGCCGGGGCATTGGGCAGAGGGGTCTGCTGTGCTGGAGATGGCGCACCGGAAGGCTTTTGCGGAGGACTGACAGGGGACACATCTTGCGCGACCAAAGAAGGAAGCGACAGAAAGAGAACGATCCCTGCCGCCAACGCGACCCGGGTCAGCCTTTGGTTCATCAGTACCTCTCTTGAATCCGCGGGGAAAGGAAGACAATCCTTTTTGAATTTGGATGAAGAAAATCGTCCATTTGTTGTCAGAGTCAAGGGATATTTTGGCCGACCAGGTGCGGAGTTGCAGGCTAGGGGAGTCTGACCTCCGTTCAGGTGGGGCTCGAATGGTGCTCCAACCATGCCACGGCGGAATCTCCGGCGTCCCATGCGAACACGTAAGGCATCGTCCGCGTGTCAGAGTTCAGTCTCCTGCCCCTCAGCCGTCCGTTTCAACTGCCCGCAGGCCGCGAAGATGTCGCGCCCGCGCGGCTTCCGCAGAGAGACGGGAACGCCTTCCGCGCCAAGAGTCCGCCTGAATTGTTCCACCGCCTCGGGCTGGGGCATGCTGTAGGGCAAATCGGGGCCGGGGTTCCATGCAATCAGGTTGACCTTGAGCGGCAGCCCAACACGGCGGACGAGGCGAGCAACCTGGTGCGCATGCTCTGGCTGGTCGGTGATGCCACCGAGTAATACGTATTCAAACGTGATGCGTTCGCGGGGGCGCAGGCGTACTTTGCGTACCGCATCCAGAACAGCTTCAATCGGCCACTTCCTGTTGATGGGCATGACGTCACTGCGCACCTCATCATTGGGTGCATTCAGGCTGATGGCGAGCTTGGGGCGCAGCTCCGGCGGTTCCTGCGCAAACCGCTCGATGCCCGGCACAATGCCGGAGGTGGAGACGGTCATACGCTGTGGGCTCAAGCCGACCTCCTGCACCAGAAGGCGAACGGCGGCCATGCAATTGTCATAATTCAGGAACGGTTCGCCCATGCCCATGAAGACCAGATTCACGCGGTCCTTGCCAACCTCGACGTGGTGCCGGTCCAGCACAGAGACAACCTGGCCCGCAATTTCGCCCGCAGTCAGATTCCGTTGCAGACCAAGCCGAGCCGTCAGGCAAAACTGGCAGTTGACCGCGCAGCCCACCTGGCTGGAAACACAGATCGTTGCTCGATCCCAGGTCTTCCCCTGGTCCTCACTGTCATCTCCAATTTCGCCATCATCGCCCTCTGGCATCCAAACGGCCTCAACCGTTTCCGGACCGGCAACGCCTTCCACGAGATAGCGCTCCGTCCCGTCCTGCGAGATGAACGCCTGGAGTATCCGCGGGCGACCTACCTGCCACCCGTCAGCCGCCAGGCGGTCACGCAGGGCTGAGGGCAGCGTTGTCACCTTGTCGATTTCCACAACCCATTGACGATAAATGGCTTGAGCAAGCTGCCGACCGCGCCAGCCAGGTTCGCCCGCCTGCACCATCAGTGCGGTGAGAGCATCTGCATTGAGTCCAAAGAGGGCGCGGTTGCTTCCCTCGGGTGGCAAGTTGGTGTCTAATCGGATAAGTTGGCTGGTTTGCGCGGTCACGGCTGGGCCCAGCATACGGTATTTTCGCATTCCATGCAGCCCAGGCCTTCCGCGCAGCTGACTCGTTCTTGTGCTTGCATAGGGAACCGCACCCTGCATGTGGTTTGGAATCGGCTGGCCTATATTCAAAGTTTGACCCAAGGAATCATGAGCACTGAGCGAAATCTTCGCCGCACTGTATTGCCGAACGGGCTGATCATCCTGACCGAGCGCATGGAGCACTTGCGTTCCGTGGCAATGGGTGTCTGGATCAAGTCAGGCTCGCGGTGTGAACCTGCGGAAACAAACGGCATCTCCCACTTTGTCGAACACATGCTCTTCAAAGGAACTCGTTCGCGCTCGGCACAGCACATTGCGCGCGAAATGGATTCGATTGGCGGCAACCTTGACGCGTTCACCGGCAAGGAGACGATCTGCTTCAACGTGAAGTCACTCGCCGAACATGTACCCGTGGCCCTCGACGTGTTGGCCGATCTCGTGCTGAATCCCATCTTCGCTGCGCGCGACATTGAGCGCGAGCGCGGAGTCATCCTCGAAGAAATCAAGATCGACGAGGACAACCCGGATGTCCTGGTGCATGAACTCTTCACCCAGAACTTCTGGAAGGACCATCCGCTGGGCAAGCCGATTCTCGGCACTTCGGCAACCGTGGGACGCCTGGACCAGCAGAAGCTGTTCGATTACCACGGCGGCCGGTTCCTTGGCGGCAACATGGTCTTCTCGGCGGCGGGCCATTTGGATCACGACCGCTTTGTGGAGTCTGTAACCAGCAAGTTCGCGACGCTGCTGCCGGGTAACACCGCGTTGGAGGAACCCGCACCTGAGACGAGCGCGCGCATCGTCCTACGCAACAAGAAGTCTCTCGAGCAGGTGCAGATCTGCCTGGGAGTACCAGCTCCGCCAATCACGGATGACAACCGTTACGCAACTCTGATTCTCAACACGATCCTCGGCGGCGGCATGAGTTCGAGACTCTTTCAGACCATCCGGGAAGAGCGCGGAATGGCCTACTCGATTTACTCCGATTTGAGCCCCTATCGCGACACGGGAACGCTGTGCATCTACGCCGGCACATCTTCGAGCAAGGCTCTTGAAGTCGTCGATCTGATTCTGGATGAGCTCCGAAAGCTGAAGGACGAGCCGCTCAGCAGCGAAGAACTGACCCGAGCGAAGGACCAGCTCAAAGGGAACATTCTCATGGGCCTTGAAAGCTCGAGTTCGCGAATGGCTAACCTCGCGCGTCAAGAAATGTACTTCCAGCAATTCTTCTCTGTGGACGAGGTCATTGCCCGCATTGACCTCGTCGAAGCTGCACAGGTGCAGGCAATGGCGCAGCAACTCTTCGTGGCCGACCGCATTGCAGTGACGCTGCTCGGCCGACTGGATGGCATCAAGCTGAACCGAAAGCGGCTTGCGTGCTAGACCCTGAGCCTTCCTCCGGACTTTACAATCGTCAGTGATGACCGACCTCAACTACGCACAACAGCTCCTTGCGTTGCTGGCCCGCACGAGTTTCCGTCTGGGCCAGTTCAAGCTCTCTTCCGGCGGAACCAGCGACTACTACATCGACTGCCGCACGACCACGCTTCATGCGGAGGGCGGCAGACTCACAGGTCATGCCATTCTTGAACTGTTAGCGCAGAATGGCATTCAGGCTGAAGCCGTGGGCGGTTTGACGATGGGCGCTGACCCCATCGTTTCCAATGTGGCTACCGCGAGCGCATGGCGCGCCCAAAACGATTCCGATGCTCCGCTGCTCCACGGTTTCCTCGTACGCAAAGCTGAGAAGACTCATGGTACCAGCCGCCGGATCGAGGGTTTCTGCCGCGAGGGCGCGCGCGTAGTCATTGTCGACGACGTGTGCACGACTGGTGCTTCGACGATCAACGCGATTGAGGCCGCACGGGAAGCTGGCATGGTGATTGCCGCCGTTGTTTGCATCGTGGAACGTGAAGAAGCAAATGGCCGCCCCGCCGTGGAGACTGCAGCACATGGCGCCCCGTTCTTGCGCCTCTTCACGGCAAAGGATGTGCGGGCAGAGCATCTGCGCCAGGCAGCCCAGGGCGCGTCGTAGAGGACGAGCGCCGCCACGCTTCAGCACATCGCGCGCAAAAAAGCAGCAGGCCATCTGTTGCAAAGTCCAGATGGCCTGCTGCATTTGCCTCGCGTTGTTGTGGGCCCGTCCTTGCGTGAACTAGTTTCTGTTGCCTGCCGGGGCCGACGCTACGGGAGCCTGCTCTCCAACACCCATGTTCGTCAACACTTGCACTTCCACGCGGCGATTTTTCTTTCGGCCCTCAGCAGTGTCGTTTGACGCCACTGCTTGATCCTTGCCAATGCCGATCAGGTAGAAGCGGTGTGCCGGGATGTTGTACTTCGAGGCGAGATACTGCACCACCGCATCGGCGCGTCGCTGGCTCAGGTCGTAGTTGTACTGCGCCGAACCCGTCGAGTCGGTTCCGCCGGTGACTTCAAGAATGTAGCTTTTGGCCGAGCCAAGCTGACCGGCAAAGCTGTCGAGTTGATCCTTGGCATCCTGTGTCAACACAGCCTTGTTAAAACCGAAGGTCACGGTCACGTCGGCCATCTGCTTGTAGTGATCCAGTCCCTTCACGACAGAGTCGAGTGAGTCCGCGCGGTGCACGGCGTCGTTCGCAGCAGTCGTTGCATCGTCGGCAGCCTTCTGGGCGCCCTGAGCATTCTGCGCCGCTGCTTCAGCAGCCGTCTGCGCCTGCTGAATGCCGGCCTGCGCACGTTGATCCGTATCCTGGATGGCGCGGCCGTTGGCGGCCGTCTTATCCTCGAGTTGGCCGGTGTGTTCCACCAGCGGAGCCGTCTGGGTGTGCACGTAGTTCTTGGTTGCACAACCGGTCACACTGCTCACAGCCAAGACTGCCAACATCCACTTCCCCATCGTCTTCATGATCATTTCCCACCTTTTGTACCGCCCACCCCA
Source organism: Occallatibacter sp. (assembly GCA_049582405.1). Classification (GTDB taxonomy): domain Bacteria; phylum Acidobacteriota; class Terriglobia; order Terriglobales; family Acidobacteriaceae; genus Telmatobacter. Next base: position 7,918 of record JBAUTX010000356.1, read on the forward strand.
TCAGCAGGGACATTGCGGGCAGCCTGCGTTCTGTCTTATCTACTCTGTAGCATTCTCCGCACCAAATCAAAAGCACCATCAATGGATTGATAAACAAACAGTTATGGGCGCATTGTGGAATCCTGCGCGAAGCTAGATCCGTGTAATTTTTACTCGCATCGTAAGGTTTTCTCTACCCCTGGGATCCATGCCACAGGGGTTTCAACGCACCCGCTATCCTAGTGAGAGGACAGCTCTTTCCGCGCGCGGCTATGGATCTCCTCGAAAAAATCCGAACCCTGCCTACGAAGCCCGGCGTATACCTCTACAAAAACGCCGAGGGCGAAGTCATCTACGTGGGCAAAGCGAAGAGCCTCCGCGCCCGGGTACGCTCCTATTTGCTGGAAGCCTCTCAAGCAAATGCGAAGACCGGTTCCCTGATGCGTGAAGCCGTCGACCTCGACTACATCCTCGTCGCCAATGAACATGAGGCGCTGGCGCTCGAAAACAACCTGATCAAGCAGCGCAAACCTCGCTTCAACATTCTGCTGCGGGATGACAAGACCTACCCCTATGTGAAGCTGACGCTCGCCGACCGCTACGCGAAGGTCTTTGTCACACGCCGCCTGCGCAAGGACGGTTCGGCCTACTACGGCCCATATTTCCCGGGAAATCTTGCCTACCGGGTCGTAGAACTCATCCATCGCAGCTTTCTATTGCCCAGCTGCAAGGTGGATCTTTCGCGCTATCATCCACGCGCTTGCCTGCAGTACTACATTCACCGCTGCCTGGGTCCGTGCGTGGAAGGCCTGACAACGCCCGAAGCGTACAAAGACGCAGTACGCGACGCACAGCTCTTCCTGGAAGGCCGCCACGCCGAGCTTGAGCGCACACTGACCGAGCGCATGATGGCTGCGGCAGAGTCTGAGCAGTTCGAGGCAGCGGCTCGGCTGCGCGACCAGCTTTCTACGGTTCACCAGCTGGGTGAAAAGCAGCGTATTGCCACCGCTGAGCAAAGTGATGACGCCGACGTCTTTGGTTATCACTATGAAGATGGCAGCCTCGCCGTAAATCTCTTCCACATGCGCGCAGGAAAGATCGTGGACCGGAGGGAGTTCTTTTGGGAAGACTTGCCGGAACTTACGGAATTCGCCGACACGGATGCGACGGAAGACAATGAAGATGCATCCCGCAGCGATAGATCGTCAGGCGCCGGAGTGCCCGACTTCGACCCCGGCCAGGTATTCTCTGCCCTGCTCAAGCAACTTTACATTGACCAGCACTACGTGCCGCGAACGATTCTCGTCCCTGTGGACTTTGCCGACCGCGAAGCGCTCGCAGCACTTCTCACGGAGCGCACGGGACACCGCATTGAGCTGGCAGTGCCGCAGCGCGGCGAGAAACGTTCGCTCGTCGACCTGGCCGGACAGAATGCGAAACAATCCCATACGCAGCGGTTCCGGGTATTGGAGCCATCTCGAAAGGCGATTCAAGAGGCTCTTGCCGATGCCCTGATGCTGGCTGAACAACCACGCCGCATCGAGTGCTTTGACATCTCGCATATTCAAGGTGCTGAGACTGTGGCGTCACTCGTCGTCTGGGAAGACGGCAAGATGAACAAGTCCGCATATCGTAAATTCAAGGTGATGACGGTGACAGGTGTGGACGACTTCGCCGCGATGCGTGAAGTCGTGCATCGCCGCTATCGGCGCCTCAAGGACGAGAATCAGCCCATGCCTTCTCTCGTCCTGATTGACGGAGGATTAGGGCAGCTCCACGCCGCTGCCGATGCGCTGGAGGAGCTTGGTTTTACCTCGCAACCACTGGCATCCATCGCGAAACGCGAAGAAGTCATTTATCTCTACGGAAACGAAGACGAGCCGATGGTTCTGGATCGTCGCTCGCCCGTTCTCCATCTGGTACAGCTCATTCGCGATGAGAGCCACCGCTTCGCTGTGGGCTATCACCGGCAGCGCCGTGCCATGCGCGACCGCGACTCCGAACTGCTGAACATAGCCGGTGTAGGACTGCAGACCCGTCAGAGACTCCTCACCCATTTCGGCAGCCTGCGCGAAGTCCAAGAGGCCACCATTGACTCACTCGCCGCAGTCGTTCCCAGGAAGACCGCAGCATCGATCTGGCGGCATTTCCACGAGACAGTAACGACCGA
>JBAUTX010000357.1:0-1930 GCA_049582405.1 Occallatibacter sp.
ATTCTCCCCTCCACGGATGAGAGCAAAATCTCTTTCCTCGTTGGGCCGCGCTACACCTTTACTGCTTGGAAGGGACATGCAAGCGCCGCGGATCAGCGGCGGCTTCAACTCTTTGGTCAAGGGTTGGTCGGCGATGCGTATGGTTTTAACACCAGGTTTTCAAACGGTTCGACAAGTGCGAACGAACTCGCCATTCAAACTGGCGGAGGCCTCAACTTTTACTTCACAAAGAAATTCGGAATTCGCCCTATTGAAGCCGAGTTTGTTCGGACACAAATAGGCACCACCGGCTTTAGCACACAGAACGATATGCGCCTCGCCTCCGGCGTGACTTACCACTTCTAAGCTACAAGGAACCCAAGGTTTCTACTTTGAGACATGGGCAAGCCACGAACCCATCCTTGGCGGGTGGCCTACCCATGTCTTGTCTTGCCATGTCCGTTCTCCGACTACTATGGTTACCCAATATCGGTGGGGCGGGTGGCACACCCTTCGCGATGCTGACTTACCGCAGATGAGGGTGCCCCATCCATGACGCCCAACGGACGGCATGGGTGGGAATCCACGAACCCCAACCCATCCACAACCGCAGGGCGCCCCACCCAAACGAAATCCTTACAGCCTGATTGCTACATTGAAAGCATGAAGGCTCATCTCGACCGCGCCCACCGCGCGCTTCCCCTGCTGCTCGCCGCTCTCACGCTGCTCTCGGTCGTCGTCCTGCTCGTCTGGGATGCAGCGCCCGCGCTCTTCCCCGCCCACGCACACGATCTGCTCGGCGCCGCGCCCCTCGCGCTCATCGCTGTCGCCTATCTCGTCTACCAGTCCATCCGCCGCCCCGGCCCGCAGGAGCTCTTCAAGGCCGTGCTGCTCGCCATCGCCTTCCTGCTCTGGGCGGCCAATCAGCTTTGGCCCACCTCGCCCCGCGCCAACCTCTACAACGACCTCGCCATCGCGCTCTTCGTCCTCGATGTCTTCTTCGTCATAGCCGGCTGGCCCGCCGCCTCACCCGACGAGTCCTTCGCAGAGACCTACGTCCAACCACCCCATAGCGGCCGTTAGCACACAGCTCGGGTGCCCCATCTTCGCCGCTGCGCGTTCCTTGCGCAGTGGTTAAGGTGGGACTCATCTACTGATCTCCGCCCAGAATCGATCCCACAATCCCACCCAGCAGCGCGCCGCCGGCCACAGGGCCCACCTGCCGGCTCTCCGGCCGCGGCAGATACTCGCTGATCTGGTGCGCCAGCCGCGAAATCGGCAGCGTCTGCAGCCACACCGTCCCCGGTCCCTGCAGCACCGCCAGAAAAATCCCATCGCCGCCGAAGATCATATTCTTGATCCCCGGCACCGTCATGATCTGGAACCCCACCGACGCCTGAAACGCGCCCACATGCCCCGGATGCACGCGCAGCACCTCGCCCGGCGCCAGCGTCTTCTGGATCAGCTCGCCGGAAAGCTCCAGCCACGCCGTGCCCATGCCGCCCACGCGCTGCAGCAGGAAACCGTCCCCGCCAAAAATCCCCGCGCCCAGCGACTGCTGAAAGCCCACGCCGATCGTCACCTGCGGCGTCGCGCACAGAAAACCATGCCGGTGCACCAGGTACTCCTGCCCCGGACCCACCTCCACCGGCACAATGTGTCCCGGCACCTTCGTCGCAAACGACACCACGCCGGGATATTGCAGCGCGCGATACTCCGTCATGAAGATGCTGCCGCCGCCCGCCACGCGCTTCAGCACGCCAAACAGCCCGCCTCCGCCACCCATCTGCGTGTGCGTCGTCATCTGGATCGAAGCCGTCATCCATGACAGCTCCCCGCTCTCTGAGAAGACACTTTCATTCGGATCAAGCTGCACATTCAGCACCGGCATCGTCGTGCCTTGAATCTGTACCTGCATCGGTCAAACCTCCATTCAAAGGCAGTGTACACG